>JALONO010000094.1 GCA_025454895.1 Bernardetiaceae bacterium | reverse complement strand
CGCCTACGCGCTCATGGCCCACGGGGGCGTGGAACTGGCCTTTCAGCAGGCGGCCAGCTTTGCCCACGATGTGCCCCTGGCCACGGGGTTGCCAGTAGCCGCTTCGGTCTCCTTCTATTTTGAAGTAACTGATATTGAGGAGTTTCACGCCAAGACCAAACGGGCCCTAGCCAGCACCACCGACCTTAAACTGGCTTGGTACGGAATGCGGGAGTTCTATGTGCCTGACAACAACGGCTATATCCTCGGGTTTGCCGAAGCGGTCGGGTAGGTGGCCTCAGACCCGCACGCTTAGTCGGCAAGGTTCCTAAAGTATAGGGCGAGCGGAGTCTTAAGCGGAACCCAAGTTCTTTCCTGGATAAAAACCTCGTAAATTTGACTATCCGCGAAATCTTTAAAAAGGACGCATTTTGAGCGAAAGCGAAACCTTCCGACGGTCAATAGACCTCTTGCGGATTAGATTAAAACCCTTTCAAGTCATCCATACTCGGTTCGGAATCGCGTCCCCCTCCCCGAGGACGACAAAAGCGATTGAGCTTTTGAGCGAGTACGTGCAGTTGGCCAGGGTGGGGCTAAAAAGGTCGGGTTTTGAACGAAAATTCAGCCACAAACTCGTTCAAAAACCTAATACCAAAATCAAATAGAGATTACGTATTCCTTCAATTTCAAATAATTGATAACTAAGGGCAACAATCACTTTATCAGGCAATCATTAAGTCATTTTAGTACAACTTATTCGGTGCTTTGGCCGCTGGCCTGGCGGCGTTGGGTTTCCAGAACCGATACGTTGGTTTGGGCCACCAGCAGAGGGCCGGGATCGCCGTTGGGGAAAATCACCTCGGTGGTGGTTTCGTTGCGGTCTCCCAAAGTTACCTTGTATTTTCGGATGCGGATGCGACCATTGGGGCCTTTGGTTTGGTCGGTGGCAAATACGTAAAACTGGTCGTCTTCCTGTACCAACGACGAGAGCGGCACCGTTTGGGCGGTAGCGTCGTTGTCCTGGCTGGCCAGCACGGCCCGCACCGCCATGCCGGGCATCACCAAGGCACCGGGGGGCGGGGTAAAGTTCACGTGGACCATCACGGCCTTGGTATCCTGCGATATTTCCCGGCTAATGTGGGCCACCCGCCCCTGCACGCGCGGGAACGCCCGGTTTGTGAACTCCAGTTCCACGGGCTGGCCTTCCCGGATCAAATCAAGCTCCTTGTCGAACACGGCCACTTCGGCGTGCAGCTCGCTCACGTTCACCACCTCGGCCAGGGTGGTTTCTATGTTGGCCAACATGCCAATGGTGGCGGGCAGGCGGGTTACGTAGCCGTCAATGGGCGAAATGATGCTGATCTGAGTGATAATCTGCGAGTTACGGGGGTTTTTAAGCCCGGCGGCATCGATGCGCAGCAGTTCCAGTTTGGCTTGGATGGCCTTTTCCCGGCTCAGGGCCGCGTTCAGCTTGGCCTCGGTCAGTTGGAAATCGGCCAAGGCCCCCACGTTGTTTTTGATCAATTCTTCTTGCCGCTTGAATTCTACTTCCAAAAAATCGCGCTCGCTTTTGGCCGCCAAAAACTCGTTTTGCAGCTCTACCAAGGCCATGCTGCTCATGGTCATGAGGGTTTGGCCCCGGCGCACCAGCGAGCCTTCGTGGACCATGATCCGCTCGATTTTGCCCTGGATGTTGGCGCTCACGGTGGCCTGGTAGTTAGGCAACGACGACACCTTGCCGTTGAGGTAAAGGCTGGTGGCCACCTGGCGGCGTTCCGGCTTGATGAACTTGACTTCCATCGCGTTTAACTGGGCATCGGTCAGTTCCACAAAGTCAACGTTCTTGACTTCCACGGCCCCCGGCTCAGTAGTTTTTTCCTCGCTGCTACTACAACCAAAAAGGAAGAAGGCAAAAACGGACAGGTAGCTTATATTTTTCATCGGACTAAAAACCGTAAAAGGATTGGGTAAGCGGATTTGGGTAAGCCCAGGCGGCTTTACTCTAATTCGCCCCGTAGATATTTGAGGTAGATGATGGATTGATTAAAGTCGTTGAGCGTGTCTAAGTAATTCATTTCCAATTGGAAAGCCAGCTCAAGGTTTTGTAAGTACTGGTAATAAGTGATGCTGCCCAGGCGGTAGCTGGTGCGGGCATCACGGAAAATCTCAGCCGCTTCGCGCAGGCCCACGCTCTCGAAATAGTTGAGGTTTTCCACATCGCTGCGGTATTTGGCCAGGGCGCGCGCGTACTCGCCGTTGAGTTGGAGCAAAGTGGAACGGGCCTGGGTTTGGGCCATCTGCACGCCTTTTTTGGCCGCGTTGATGTTGGCCTTGTAAGTCCACGCCCACAAAGGCAGGGTAACTCCGTATTGAAACCGGTTAATGGGCGGCATGGTGCCATTGGGGAACACCTCGCGATTGGTAAAATCGGCCTGGTTAAAGTAGCCAAACGTAAGGCCGGGTAACAAGTGGTTGCGTTCTACCCGCAGTAACTGTTCTTGATAGCCCACGTTGCGGTCGTTAAAGCCTACCACGGGGTTGGCGGCAAAAGCGGCGGTATCGGCCAAATAATTGGGGGCTAGCTCGGGCAATTTGCTCAGTGCTCGGTCGGGTAGCAGGGTGGTGTCGTTGGTGCGGCCCAGCAGGGCGGCCAGTTGGGCTTTGGCCCCGCCTAGCTCGGCGCGGGCTTGCTTGAGGTTGAACTGGATGCGCTTGTACTGGCTTTCGCCGTTCACCCGCTCCAGGTTACCAATTTGGCCCACCCGGTAGCGGACTTCGTTTACCCGGATGATGTCGTCGTAAACAGTGTCCATCCGCCGCAGCAGGTTGTATTTTGCCACGCTGTACTGCAAGGCGGTGTAGGTGCTTTTGACCCGGTAAACCAGGTCGTTGAGGCTAATCTCTTTTTCCGATACGGTGAGGTCGATGCGGCGGTCTTGGGCCTTGGCCTGGGCGGCGTACACCGTAGGGAACATCAGGTTTTGATAAATACCTGGGCGAAAACGGTCGCCGTTGGGGGCCTCGAAGCGCACCGCCAGGTTTTCCAGGTTGTAGGCCGCCGGGCGCAGGGCACGCTGCTGGTCAATCCGCTGATCGGCCAGTTGCATGGCGGGGTTGCGTTGTCTGGCCAGTTCCAAGGCATTGGCCAGCCCAATGGGCACGCCCTCGAGCGGGCGGAGGCCCGGGGCGGGCTTGGTGAGGTTGCGTAGTTCTTCGGTTTCGGTAACCACCGGGCTTTGCGCCTGGGCGCCCCCGCCCGCCCAGGCGAGTAGCACTAGAGAGGCCACCACCTTTTTGGCTTTGGCGGGCAGTTGGGCGGTTACTAAGTTGCGGTACCAAGGCCCCTCGCCCCGCACCAGGGCGTACAGCACGGGTAACACAAACAGCGTGAGCAGGGTAGCGGTGAACAGCCCGCCGATCACCACGGTGGCCAGCGGTTTTTGCACTTCGGCCCCCACGCTGCTGGACAGGGCCATGGGCAGAAAGCCCAGCGCGGCCACGGCGGAGGTCATCAGTACCGGGCGGAACCGTTCGCGCAGGCCCTGGAGCACCGCTTCTTCGGCCCGGCGGCCCTGTTTCATCAACTCGTTGAAATGACTTACCAGCAAAATGCCGTTGAGCACGGCAATGCCAAACAAGGCGATAAAACCCACCCCGGCCGAGATGCTGAAGTTCATGCCCCGCAGCATGAGCGAGAACACCCCGCCCACGGCCGATAGCGGCACCACGGCGTAGATGAGCAAACTATCGCGGGCGTTGCCAAACGAGGCGAACAACAGCCCAAAAATGATGGCCAAAGCTATGGGCACCACTATGCTCAGGGTGCGCTTGGCCCGGTTGAGGTTCTCGAACTCGCCCCCAAATTCTAATGAGTACCCAGTGGGGAGTTTTACTGATCGGTTCACGGCGGCAATGGCATCGTACACCACCGACTCCACGTCGCGCCCCCGAGTGTTGAACCCGATGTTGGCCCGGCGGCCCAGGTTTTCGTGCCCGATTTCGGAGGGACCGATGTTTTCCGAGATTTCGGCCAGTTGTTTCAACGGCACGGCGTTGCCGTCTTTGTCCGAAATGGTAAGATTGCTGATGTTTTCCGGCCGCACCCGATCGGCCTCCGAGAGGCGCAGGGTGAGGTCAAACCGCTTGTCTTTCTCGTACACCAGGCCCGCGCTGGCCCCGGCAAAGGCCAGTTGCAAGGCCCGGTTCATCTGTTCCACGGTAATGCCGTGAATGGCCATCTGCCGCCGGTCGTATTGGATGTTGATCTGGGGCAGGCCAAAAATTTTGCTCTCTTGCACGTCCACCGCGCCGGGCACGGTGCGCAAAATGCCGATGATCTCGTTCGATTTGCGCACGAGCGTGTCCAGGTCGAAGCCGTACAATTTGACCACGATGTCCGTTCTGGCCCCGGCCATTAGTTCGTTCACCCGGTTCTCGATCGGTTGTTGGATTGAGAGCACGAGGCCGGGGAACGCCTTCATCTCCTCGGCCACTAGCTCGGCCAGGTCTTCCTGGGCCTTGGCTTTTTTCCAATCCTTTTTGTCTTTGAGCACCACAATGGTTTCCATCGCCTCCATGCCCTGGGGGTCGGTGGGCACTTCGGAGGTACCCACTTTGGACACCACTCGTTCCACCTCGTCGGGAAACTTTTGCTTGAGCATGGTCTCGATTTTGGCGGTCAGTTTCATGCTCTCGGTCATGGAGGTGCCCACGGGCAGGTTCATGTCCAGTACCAGGTCGCCCTCTTGCAGTTTAGGCACAAACTCGCCCCCAATGGCCCCGAAGGCCCAAATGCCAGCGGCTAAAATGCCAAAGGCGATGGCAATGGTGGCAGCTTTAAAGCGCACGGCGGCCCGGATGAGCGGTTGGAGCAAGTTAAAAATACCCATCACGATTTTTTCGGAGAAACCGTGGTCGTGCGGGTCTTTGGGTGGGCGCAGCACCAGCGCGCTCATCATGGGCACGTAGGTAACGGCTAAAATCAACGCGCCCAAAATGGCGAAGCTCACCGTTTGGGCCATGGGCGTAAACATTTTACCCTCAATGCCTTGCAAGGTCATGATGGGGAAATAAACGATGAGGATGATCAACCCGCCGAACACCACCGACTGTTTGACCTCGCGGGCGGCGGTAATCACTACGTCCTGCCGTTCGCGATAGGGGATTTTGTCGGCGGCCCCGGGCTGGTTGTGCAGCTCCATTTCCAGCACTCGGCGCTCCATGGCCAGGGCCGAAAGCAGCACCACCGATTCGACGACGATAATGGCCGGGTCGACCAGCAGACCAAAGTCGATGGCCCCCAAGCTCATGATGTTGCCTACCACGCCCAGGTGGTACATCCAAATAAAAGCGAACAACATGGCCAGCGGGATTACCGAGGCGGCCAACAAGCTGGCCCGCCAGTTGCCCAAAAACACCAGGATGACCAATACCACAATGAGCGCGCCCTCTAACAAGTTGGTGGCCACGGTTTTGATGGCATTGCCCACAATTTTGGAACGGTCCAAAAATGGCTCAATGATGAGGCCCTCGGGCAACTTGGCCTCGATCTCGGCCATTTTGGCCTTCACGCGGGTGATCACGTCGTTGCCGTTGCCGCCTTTGACCATCATAATGATACCGCCCACTACTTCGCCCTGGCCGTCCATGGTAATGGCCCCGTAGCGGATGGAGCTACCGAGTTCCACATCGGCGATGTCTTTGACCAGCACGGGCACGGTGCCGTTGTTTTTGACCACGGCGTTGCCGATTTCTTCCAAATTAGTGGCCAAGCCAATGCCCCGGATGGTAAAAGCCTTGTTGTCTTTTTCGATGTAGGCCCCGCCGGTGTTGCTGTTGCCCGCCGAGAGGGCGGTAAAAATATCGTCGATGGTAACGCCCAGGGCCTTCATGCGGTCGGGCTTGATTTTGGCTTGGTACTCTTTTTTATAGCCGCCAAATCCGTTTACCTCGGCCACCCCGGCCACGCCCAGCAGTTGCTTGCGGATAAACCAGTCTTGCAAAGTCCGCAACTCCATGGGGCTGAACGATTTGTCGGTCAGGTCCCGCGGGCGGATCACGTACTGGTACACTTCGCCCAAGCCGGTGGAAGCTGGGCCCATGAACGGTTTGCCCGCCGCTTCGGGGATTTCGCTTTTCACCTGTTCCAGCCGCTCAAACACCTGTTGGCGTGCCCAATAGATGTCGGTATCATCAGTAAAAACCAGTTTTACCACCGATAGCCCGAATTTGGAAATGGAACGGGTTTGCACCAAGCCCGGTATGTTGGACATCACCATCTCGATAGGGGAGGTAACGAACATCTCCATTTCCAACGAAGCTAAATTGGGCGTGTAGGTGATCACGTCCACCTGGTTGTTGGTTACGTCCGGCACGGCATCAATGGGCAGGTTGCGCAGCGAGTAACCGCCCCATACCGCCATTACTAGTACTAAAAAGCCGATAATTAAGGGGTTGCGGACACTAAAAATGATGAGTTTGTCGATCATTCAACTTTGATTGGATAAAAATGGCGGAGTCACTGGTTAGATTGTAGGGCTTGGGTTCCAATGAGGTCGGCTAAATCTGGCGGGCCAAGCAACACCCTGGAGCACTAAGCACTTGGTATTCAATCATGATTCAATTAGTGAGGCTGGGTTGTTGTTACTTAAAAAATCGATTTTCATATATTTAATGGAACAATACCCAGGTAACTCACCGAGTTTTTTTGGCTGAACAATTTGCAAAAGTATGCCTATTGCCCCATTTACAGCTATGCCTTGCCCTCATAACCTGGGTAAAATCCCTTAAATTTCGCCTTCAAAACGATTGGCTACTATTTGATTAATCATGGTAACCGATCCATTGATCGACAACCTTTAAAAGCCACCACTTGTTTTCATGCAACGTCGTTCATTTGTTAAAACACTCGCCCTGGCCACCACCTGGCCCCTGGCTGGCCCACTATCGGCCCAACCCACCAAGAAAATGAAAAGAGGGATCCAATTGTATTATTTGAAACAGACCATCGGGCAGGACTTGCCGGGCACCCTGAAAAAGATTGCCGAAATGGGCTACCAGGAAGTGGAAGGCTTCTCGATGCTGGGCACCCAGTATTTTGGGCAAACGGCCAAAGCCTTTGGCCAAATGCTGGCCGATGCCGGCTTGAAAATCCGCAGCAGTCACGTGTGGACGGGCCAGCAACAGCCTGCCGAAACGGCCGGGTTGCTGCAAATGGTGGGGATGAAGGAATTGCCGCCCCCTGGCCCCGTGCATGGCTTCCTGGGCGACGACAGCCGCCAACGGCTCATCGAGGCGGCGGTGGAACTGGGCCAAACTTACCTGGGCTGCGTGATGACTTTCCCCTCGGAGCGGGCCACGCCCGATGCTTGCAAGCGCACCGCCGACATGCTGAACCAAGCCGGGCAGGCTTGCCGGGCGGCGGGCCTGCAACTGCTGTACCACAACCACGACTTCGAGTTTGCCCCTCTGGCGGGCGGCCCCAGCGCCTACGACTTGCTGCTGGCCGAGACCGACCCCGGCCTGGTCAAGTTCGAGGCCGACTTGTACTGGTTCAGCAAGGCCAGGGTGGACTTACTGGCCTTATTTGCCAAATATCCGGGCCGTTTCCCGGTTTGGCACTTTAAAGACATGGACAACACCGCCCAGCAAGGGTTTGCCGAAGTGGGCACCGGGGTGATCGACTTTAAAAAGTATTTAGCCCAGGCCAAGCTGGCTGGGCTAAAACACTATTTTGTGGAACAAGACCTGGTAAAAGGCCGTACCGAGTTGGAAAGTGCCCAACTGAGCCTGGCCGGCCTTAAAAAATTGGGGCTTTAACCCGTTATTTCAGGGTTTTTAAATAGGCCAAGGTTTGGGGCAATTGTTGTTCCACCGCGCTCGACTCGTCTTCGATAAAGTATTGCTTCACGCCCGTGCGTACGGCCGCAGCCATCAATTTGGCAAAATCAAGTTGCCCGGTGCCCAGCACTACGTTGGTTTCCACGTCGGCGTGGCCGGTGGTGAGGCCCACAGGCTCGCCTTTTTTCATATCTTTAAGGTGGAGCGAGACAAAGCGGCCGGGGTATTTTTCCAGCAAAGCCACTGGATCGGCCCCGCCGTGCCAGGCCCAGTAAGTATCCATTTGAAAATCGAGGAGGCCCGGTTTAGCGGCGGCCATCATGGCATCGAAGCCCGTGCGGCCGTCGTCCAGTTTGATAAACTCGTAGCCGTGCAGGTGGTAAAATACCCGGATGCCGTCTTTTTTCAGCGTTTCGCCCGCTTTATTAAATACGTCCACGGCGGCTAGCATTTGGGGCAAGTCCACGGCATTTTCGCCTTGCTTGATCCAGCCGCAGCCCACAAACTTGGCCCCGAACAACTTGGCTTCCCGGCGGATGCCCTCCACGTCTTTTTGGAACCGGTCGTAGCCAAAAAACATACTGGTACACTTGAGGCCCAATTTGTCCATCTCCTTTTTAAACGCCTCGGGGCTTAGGCCGTAGTAGTCCGAAACCTCCAGTTCTTTGAACCCCATTGCCTTTATTTTGGCCAAAGTGCCGGGCACGTCTTTGCTCAGGGCCGCCCGCAGGCTGTAAATCTCCAGGCCGATGGCGAGTTTTTTGCCCCCGATGTTAGCGGTTTGCGCCCCGGCCGCCGAAGCCAGTAAGCAGGCGACGGCTACTAAAAATTGTTTCATTTTCTTGCGGTTTAGTTTACCAGCGGCTAAGGTAAACCAATTTGCCAAAAGTAGTTTAGGCGGCGTTTGGCGTTTCGGGGATAAAAACCCCATCTTTGCCCGGCCACAGCCGAGCGGGTGGGGCTTGATTTTCTCGCCAACCCTTGGGGGTTGGGCCTATCATCCTTAATCAGTTGACTATTTGGTAGGTAAATTATTGATTACCAATAAGAAGTATTTGATCATTCCCCGCCTGTTTGGGCTGAAAACAATCGCAATTTCATGAAAATATGTATCGTGGGGTTAGGCTTATTGGGCGGCTCCTTTGCGCTGGGTTTGCGCCAACAACGCACCGATCTTCACTTTATAGGGGTCGATAAAAACTTTGCCCACGCGCAGCGCGCGCTCGAGCTGGGCCTGGTGGATGCCACCGCCGACCTGTACGACGGCGTAACCGAGGCCGACTTGACCGTGCTGGCCGTGCCAGTGGACGCGATTTTGGGCCTGCTGCCCCAGGTAATGGATTGGCTGCCGCCCCACGCCGTGCTCACCGATTTGGGGTCCACCAAGCAGGCCATTTGCCAACTGGCCGACCAACACCCCAAACGGCCCCAGTACGTGGCCCTGCACCCCATTTCGGGCACCGAAAACTCCGGCCCGGAGGCCGCGTTCGCCGAGCTGATGCCCGGTAAAATCATGATTTTTTGCGATGTTGAGAAAAGCCAACCCGCTGCCGTGCAACTGCTCGAGGGGCTGTGTACGCAACTGGGCATGCGGTTGCGCTACCTGAGCAGTCCTGACCACGACCGCCACTTAGCTTACGTGTCGCACCTGAGCCACGTACTCTCGTACGCGCTCAGCCTCACCGTGCTGGATAAGGAGGACGACGAGAAAAACATCCTCGACATGGCCGGGTCAGGCTTTGCCTCCACCGTGCGGCTGGCCAAAAGCGCGCCGGAGATGTGGGTGCCCATTTTTGACCAAAACCGCGACAACCTGTCGGTGGCCCTGGGCAGCTACATCCAAAAACTGCAACAATACAAGGACGTGATCGACCAGCGGGACACCAAAACCTCCCACGAACTGATTGCCCGGGCCAACGATATTCGCCGGGTGCTGGCCGGGATCGAGAAGCGGGCCACTAAGCATTAGTACCCAGTCGGTTGCGTAAGTCTAAGTAAACCTACCCGATTTTGTTTTTTTCTGCCTACGATATTACGTAAGTATTTCTCGGAGCAAAACTTAACAAAGTGCACCCTAAAGCCTCGCCCACGCAAAGTTGGCATTTTAATTGAAATAGAGACAGCAAGGCCGCAAGCCCACCCCTTAGCCAATTGACGGGCGAGTTGATAGCAACCACCCGCTGGTTTACCGCAATTTGGCTTCATTTCCTACTTATGCTTTTATTGTTATTCTCAAATTTACTTTTTCGGCTTGGCCAAAACAAAGTACACGCTAAAGCAAGCGATCGCCAAGCCCGAACCAGAGAGTGAATGAAATCAAAACCTACCTCAACAACCCAAATGGAAAAGCAGAAACGCAATTTGATCGGTCAATTTATCGGCGGGCTAATTGGCCGCCCGGTAGCCCTGGGGTTCATCGGGGCCGTATTGTTGGCCGCAGTTGGTTGTAAAGACACCCAACCCGCCGAGCAGGTACAGGAAGAAACCGCCCCCGTAGTAGCCGTGGAAAATCCGGCCCCGCCCGTAACCACCACCTCGGGCCAGGGCAAGCCTGCGGTAAAAGAAGAAAAACCCGTGGAGCAGCCCGTTAAAAAGGAAAAAGTGGCGAAAGAAGAGCCTAAGGTCAAAGAAGAACCCAAGAAAGTGGAGAAGGCCGAAAAAGTGGAGAAAAAACCCGAGCCGAAAAAAGCCGAGGAAGACGAAGTGGTGATCTTGGCCGACGTGGGTGCCGAGCCAGAAGGCGGTTATGAGGCTTACTACAAATACATTAAGCAAAACCTCAAATACCCTGAAGAGGCCAAGAAACAGCAGGCCGTTGGCAAGGTATTGCTCAAAATGGTGGTGAAGAAAGATGGCTCGCTGAGTGACATCAAAGTAGAGAAAGGCATCGGCTACGGCTGCGACGAAGAGGCGATCCGGGTAGTGAAAGCCGGTAGCCCGTGGAAGGCCGCCCAAAATCAGGGCAAGCCCGTGAGCCAGGAAGTACTGTTGCCCATCGTTTTCCGCTTGAACTAATCATCTTGCGCGCCCGGTGCGTGCCCGCCCGTCCGCCCCGTGCGCGACGGGCTTTTTTGTTGCCCAAGGCTGGCCAAGCCAGTCATTTTCCTGATTTATATCAGTTTTAAGCCCCCAGCGGTGCATTATCTTTGCCCCGACAAACCGCCCGCCTGCACAACTGATTTTAAGTGGGGAAGCGCACGTGCCGCCGTAGTTCCGGTTTTAACCACCTTGCCAATGCATTACTTGATCGGCCAGATCGGCCATTTTAGCGTGATCATCGCCTTTGTGGCGGCCCTGGTAGCCACTTATGCCTACGTGCAGGCCCACCGCACGCCCGAGCTGGAGCGGCCCAGTTGGCGGCGGTTTGCGCGGGGGGCCTTTGCCGTCCACGGGCTGGCGGTGCTGGGCATTATCGTGAGCTTGTTCCAGATCATCGCCAACCATTATTACGAATACCATTACGCCTGGAGCCACTCGTCCAACCATTTGCCGGCCCATTACATGATCTCGTGTTTTTGGGAAGGGCAGGAGGGGAGTTTCCTGCTTTGGATTTTTTGGCATGTGCTCATTGGCCTGGTGCTGATGGCCACCGCCCGCCAGTGGGAAGCCCCCGTGATGGCGGTATTTGCCCTGGTGCAGGCGTTTTTAACCTCCATGATTTTGGGCGTGGTATTTTTTGGGGAATTGAAGATCGGCAGTTCGCCTTTTATGCTGCTGCGCGAAGTGATGGCCAACGACGAGGTGTTCAAGCTCAACCCCGATTTTGTGCCGCAAGATGGCACCGGCCTCAACCCGTTGCTGCAAAATTATTGGATGGTGATCCACCCGCCCACTTTGTTCCTGGGCTTTGCCGGCACGCTGGTGCCGTTTGCCTTTGCCATTGCCGGGCTGGCCACCGGCCGCTACCGCGAATGGGTGCGCCCGGCCCTGCCCTGGGCTTTGGGCACGGCCCTGGTGCTGGGCGTGGGCATTATGATGGGGGCTTACTGGGCCTACGAAACCCTCAATTTTGGCGGTTACTGGAACTGGGACCCGGTCGAGAACGCGGTGTACGTGCCCTGGCTCATTCTGGTGGCCAGCATCCACGTCATGATCGTGTTCCAGCGCAGCCACACCGCCCTCAAAGCCTCGTTTGTATTGGTGCTGGCCACGTTTATCACCATTTTGTACGCCACCTTCCTCACCCGCAGCGGGGTGCTGGGCAACGCCTCCGTCCACTCATTTACTGACCTGGGCCTGAGCGGCCAGTTGCTCATTTACTTGGGCGCGTTTGCCCTCATTGCGGTGGGCCTGCTGGCCGCCGCTTGGAGGCAAATCCCCACCAGTGCCGAGGAAATTTCGGCCTATTCGCGGGAGTTTTGGATTTTCATGGGGGCCACGGTGCTGTGCCTCTCCGGTTTTCAGGTCATCGTGCCCACCTCGTTCCCGGTGTTCAACAAGTTTGCCGAGTTGGTGGGCTTTAGCAGCAACTTGGCCCCCCCCGCCGACCAGATACAGTTTTACACCAAGTTCCAACTGTGGTTTGGGGTGGCCATTGCCTTGCTTTCCGGCACGGGCCAGTTCTTTTTCTGGCGCAAAATGGACAGGGCCCGGTTGGCAGCCGCCCTCACCGTACCGCTCATTGTTACGTTACTCGTGGCCGGAGCGACTATTGTGCTGGGCCAAGTGGCTGATATTAAATACATTGTGCTGCTTACGGCCGGGGTGTACGCCCTGGTGAGCAATGCCACCATCCTCGTCAAACTCTTCCGCACGGGTACGCTCAAGCTAGCGGGCGGCTCGGTATCGCACATGGGGGTGGCCCTGATGTTACTGGGTATTTTGGCCTCCGCCGGGTACTCCAACGTGATCTCGCGCAACAACACCGGGCTGCTGTACAACCGCCAGTTTAGCGACGAGATGAACAAAGAAAACCTGCTGTTGTTTTTGAACCAGCCGCAGACCATGCGCGACTACACCCTCACTTACCGAGGGCCGCGTTTGGAAAGCCCGGACTACCCCGGCTACCTCCCGCAGGAAATGCTGGCCGAGTTTGGCGACCCGCACCGCCGGGTACTCCGCGATGATTTGATCAGCAACGGTAAAACCTATTTTACCAAAGGCGACACCATCGAGGTCCACGCCGAAAACGTGTACTATCAAATCGATTACGTCAAGGCCAATGGCCAAACGTTCACCCTGTTCCCTCGCATTCAGTACAATAAAGAAATGGGCAACGGCCTGGTGCCCAGCCCCGACATTAGCCGCACCCTCGGGGCCGACCTGTACACCCACATCACCAACCTGGCCGACCCTGAGCAGGAGCGCAA
>JALONO010000330.1 GCA_025454895.1 Bernardetiaceae bacterium | reverse complement strand
GCCAACCCAGACCATCGACGAGGCCGCTGCCCTAGCGACCGAGCAAGATGTGCGCGTTACCCTGACCGGGGCCTATGACCTGATGCACGGCAGCAACCCCAACGCTGGTTCGGGCGATCTGTACGCTGGAGCCATCCAGTACACCGGCGAACTGCTGGGCGACGACCGCGAAGTAGTGTTTGGCGGTACGTTTACCACCCTGGACGAGATCTGGCGCAAAACCTTGACCACCGTAAACGGCAACGTGACCAGTCTGTGGGTCAACGCTTACCGCTCCATCAACACGGCCAATAATGTGTTGGCCTCGCTCGACTCGAGCGCGTGCCCCAGGCCAACCGGGGCAACATCGAGGGCCAAGCCCGCTTTATCCGGGGCAGCATGTATTTTGAACTGGCCCGCTTTTTTGGCAAGCAATGGGGCGACGGCGACAACGCCCGCAACCCCGCCGTGCCGCTGGTGCTGGAACCCACCCGCAGCGTAACCGATGCCGATAACCGCCCCCGGGCCACGGTGGCCGAAGTGTACGCCCAGGCCATCCAGGACCTGACCCGCGCCGAGGAACTGCTGGCCGTGAGCAACGGCAACTACGCCGGCCGCTTTGCCGCCGCCGCCCAACTGTCGCGCGTGTACCTGCAACAGGGCAACTACGCCGCCGCCCGCGACGCGGCCAACCGGGTCATCAACTCGGGCCGCTATGCCCTGGCCCGCAACTTTGCCGATGCGTTCGATGAAAACGCCGCCGACTATGGCCGCGAGCACATCTACCGCACCATCGTTACCGGACGCCGCCGACATCCGCCGCAACTTCTTTTACCGCGCCGGGGTAAACACGTTTACCTCCAAGTACCGCGACCGGTTTGGCGATGTGCCCATCCTGCGCATTACCGAGATGTACCTGACCCGGGCCGAGTGCAACGCCCGCCTGAACACCTCGGTGGGGGCATCCCCCGCCGACGACGTGAACCGGATCCGCACCCGGGCGGGCCTGCCCAACCTGACGGCCAGTACCGCTTCGGTAGCCACTATTTTGCGCGAGCGTCGGTTAGAGCTAGCTTTTGAGGGCACCCTCATCCACGACCTGCGGCGCACCCAGTCTAACGTGTCCACCTTCCCGTATAATGCCGACCGGCTGGTGATGCCCGTGCCCCAACGCGAAATCGACACCAACCGCAACCTGGTGCAAAATCCTGGTTACTAAACGGTTGAGTAGTAAAACGAAACCCCCGAAGACCGCCGGTCTTTGGGGGTTTGTTATTAGGAAGGAGGCAAAGCGGGTAGTGCCAAAATGACTTTTACTTGGACAGGCCGTTAGCCCAATAGATTTTTGGCCGACTGTTAACCTAGGATTTCGTTCAAAACCCGACCTTTTTGGCCCCTCCCTGGCCAGCCGCACTTTCTCGCCCAAAAACGCTCGTTTTTGTCATCCGTCGAGGGGTGATCCCTTCTTATTTTTGGCGGCTCTGAATAGGCCATTTACAGCAAGCTTGGCACACGGTCAAAAGCCCAAAACTAGCTTCGCGGCTTTGCGAGAAATCTTTTTGAATGGATCATGCCCGCTGGAGAAGGGGCGCAATAATGTGAAAAAGTCCAGTCCATCGTCAGTGCGCCTGGAGCCAATTTTGGCCCGTACCCACTTCGGCCACCAGGGGCACCGCCAAGGGGTAAGCACTTTCCATGAGGGCTTTTACCTGCTGGCTCACCTCGGCCAGTTCGGGGCGGTACACGTCAAACACCAGCTCGTCGTGTACTTGCAGGATCATGCGCGAGCGTAGGCCGCTATTGGCCAGCCAAGCGTGGATGTTGATCATGGCCAGCTTGATCAGGTCGGCGGCACTGCCCTGGATGGGGGCGTTAATGGCGTTGCGCTCGGCAAACCCGCGCTGGGTAAAATTGCGGCTGTTGATGTCGCGCAGGTAGCGGCGGCGGCCCAGCATGGTTTCCACGTACTCGCGCTCACGGGCCGTGTTGATCACCTGGTCCATGTAAGCCTTCACGGCGGCAAACTCGGCAAAGTACGAGTCGATGAGGGCCTGCGCCTCCTTGCGCGGGATGTTGAGCCGCTGGGCCAGCCCAAAACCCGAAATGCCGTAGATGATGCCAAAGTTGGCGGTTTTGGCGCGGCGGCGCATTTCACTATCTACTTGGTCTTCAGGAACTTTAAAAATTTTGGCCGCCGTAGCGGCGTGGATGTCGCGCCCCGTGCTAAACGCCTCGATCATCACGGGGTCTTGGCTAAAAGCGGCCATGATCCGCAGCTCGATCTGCGAATAGTCGGCCGAGAGGAGGATGTGTTCCTCGTCGCGCGGCACGAACGCCCGCCGGATTTCGCGGCCTTTCTCGGTGCGGATGGGGATGTTTTGCAGGTTGGGGTTGTTGCTGCTGAGCCGCCCGGTGGCCGCCACCGCCTGGTTATAAGTGGTGTGGATGAGGCCGTCCACCGGGCTGAGCATGGTGGGCAGCGCATCCACGTAAGTCGACTTGAGCTTTTGTAACTGCCGGTAATCCAAAATGTGCTGGGCGATGGGGTGCTCCGGGGCCAATTGCACCAAAATTTCCTCGCCGGTGGCGTATTGGCCGGTCGCGGTTTTTTTCGGTTTCTCAATGAGCTTGAGCTTGTCAAACAGGATTTGCCCCAACTGCTTGGGCGAGCCGATGTTGAATTCCTCGCCTGCATCTTCGTACACTTTTTTCTCGGCCTCGCGGATTTGCTGCTCCAACTCAGTGGAATAGGCGGCCAGGGCGGCGGTGTCCACCCGCACCCCGGCCCGTTCCATGCTGGCCAGCACCGGTACCAGGGGCACCTCCACTTCGTTGAACAATTTAAGCAGCCCATCTTGAACCAAACGTGGGGCAAACACCTGTTTTAGTTGCAGGGTAATGTCGGCATCCTCGGCCGAGTAGTCGGCCACTTGGCGCACCGGCACCTCGCGGATGGGGGCTTGGCCCTTGCCTCGGCGGGTAAGGTCATCAAAACTAATGGGCGTGTAATGGAGGAAGTTTTCGGCCAGCACGTCCATGTTATGGCGGCCCTCCGGCTCAATGAGGTAGTGGGCCAGCATGGTATCGAACAGCGGGCCGGCCAACGTTACGCCATAGTTGGCCAGCACCGTAAGGTCATACTTGAGGTTTTGGGCGATTTTGCCAATGGCCGGGTTTTCCAACACGGGTTTGAAAATATCCACCACGGCGAGCGCAGCGGCCCGGTCCGGCGGCACAGGCACGTAGAACGCCTCGCCGGGCCGGTAAGCGAAGGCCAGGCCCACCAGCTCGGCGGTAAGGGCCTCGGTGCTGGTGGTTTCCGTGTCGAAGCAAAACTCGGTTTGCAGGCCCAGGTAGTAAGCCAAACTGTGGCAAAGCTCGGGGGTGTCCACCAGGTGGTAGTCCACCCGCACGTCGGCCAGGGTGCGGCGGGGGCCAGTAGTTGGCTGGTTTTCCGGGCTTTCCTCTGGGGACGGAGCCGGGGTTTGGCTCACCGGGCTTGGCCCATTGGTGGGCGGTGGCCCAAACAGGCTGCCTTGCGCGCCCTGGCTGGCGTTCGCGCGCGGGGCCGGGCTGGGGTCTTCTTCCCCAAAAATCCTTTTCTTGATGGTGCGGAACTCCAGTTCGTCCAGCAGTTGGCGCAGTTCGTCGCCCTTGGTTACTTCGGCCTTTAAAATCTCCTCGTCAAACGGCAGCGGCACTTGTAAGTCAATGGTCGCCAGTTGTTTAGACAGGCGGCCTTGTTCGGCAAATTTGACCACGTTTTCCTGCAACTTGCCTTTGAGCAGGTGAGTATTGGCCAGTAGATTTTCCAAATTGTCAAAATCGGCGATGAGTTTGGCCGCCGTTTTTTCGCCCACGCCGGGGATGCCGGGGATGTTGTCCACCGCATCGCCCATGAGGCCCAGTAGGTCTCGCACCTGGTCGGGCCGCTGGATGCCCCATTTCTCGCACACCTGCTGCGGCCCCAGCACGTCGATGCCGTTGCCCATGTAAGCCGGTTTGTACAGCAAAATGTGCTCTTCCACCAACTGGCCGTAGTCCTTGTCGGGGGTCATCATGTAGGTGGTGAAGCCCCGCTGCACCGCCTGCTTGGCAAAGGTGCCGATCACGTCATCGGCCTCGTAGCCGGGCAGTTCCAGCCAGGCGATGTTCATGGCCCGGCACAGACGTTTTACCAGCGGCACGGCGGTAACAATGTCTTCCGGGGTTTCTTGCCGCTGGGCCTTGTACTGGGTAAACACCTCGTGCCGGAACGTGGGGCCGGGCGGGTCCATGGCCACGGCCAAGTGGCTGGGTTTTTCTTTGGCCAGTACCTCGAGCAAGGTGTTGGTAAACCCAAATACCGCACTGGTATTGAGGCCCTTAGAAGTAACGCGGGGGTTTTTGCTGAGCGCAAAATGGGCCCGGTAAATGAGGGCCATGGCATCGAG
>JALONO010000093.1 GCA_025454895.1 Bernardetiaceae bacterium | reverse complement strand
CTACCAACTGGGCCACCTGCCCAAGGGCCGCTACACCCTGGCCGTAACGGGCGGGCAGACCACCGTGGAGCAGACCTACGAGGTCAAGTAACGAAAAAATGATTGAATGATTGAATGATTGAATGATTGAATGATTGTCCTACTTGTTCATCAATCATTTACAGCACCGGAAACAGGTAAGTCTTACCTGATTTTGGTATAACCCGAAAGATTGGTCATAGGTAGATAGGTTTGGCGGGCCGCCCGCGCCGGAAGGTGCGGGCGGCCCTTTTATGCGGTTGGCGGACGACGAACACAACGCCCTAAGGGTTTTTGGAAACCCTTAGGGTGTTGGCGTTTCCAACCGCTGGCGGGGGGCGCGACGTGGGCTTGAAAGTCTTAAAACTTAAGCTAATAAAATCTTCTAAACCACTATTTATCCCTAAAACTACTCACTTGCCCGAACCCGGCGGAGCGGTTTTGCCGCCCTGCATTCGGCCAATTACCTGGCGCACAAAGTCGTTGAGTTCGCTTTTGGGGAATTTCTTGGCAAACTCGTTAAGGGCGCGGCTGGCCTCGGGCGAGGCGGGGTCCAGCCCTAGTTGACAAAGGGCCTTCAGCAGCACGATTTTGTCGGTGTGGATGGTGCTCGGATACTGCCGGGCGGTTTGGTCCAGGGTAGTGAGGGCCTGCTGATAGTTGTTTTGCTGGTATAACTGGTACGCCTGGCTGTACTGCTTGGCGGCCAAGGTATCGGTGGGGGAGGCTACCAGGGCCATGGCGGTTGGCTCAACCTCCTCAGAAGTTTGGCCGGGCTGCGGCTTGGTCCCCAGCAGGCGCGCGTACGGCGAGTTAGGGAACCGGCTGGTGAGTTGTTGCTGGTACTTGGCCGGGTCGCAATTGCTGCGGGGTTCTTTGCAGGCCAGGTAAAGGGTGTACAGGGCCTCGGGCACAAACTCGCTTTTAGGAAATTCGGTTACCAGCCGTTCTAACTGGACTACGGCCTTTTGGCTCTCTTTGAATGATTGGTGGTAGAGCCGTCCGGTTTTCATCAGGCTTTCTTCTAACTGCTTTTGGGTCTCGGCGATTTTTTCCGGCGTGCCGGGGACGGCCGCCGCCCGCTCGGGCTTGGGGGTGATGGCGGCATAGCGCTGGGCCAGCAACTGCTGCTCCAGCTCGGCCGCCGACGGCGTTTTGGACACGGGGATTTGCCCGCCAGCTTGCCCACCGCCCAGCACGGTAACGGCTGAGCTATCGTTAGTGCTGCCGCTATTGAAAAGGCTCTGGGCCTCGCTGCGCCGCCAGTTGTCGGATAGGGTGAGGTTGCCCCAGATGCGGGCAAACTCTTGGCGGCCTTGGGCCACGGCTTGGGGGTTGTAAAAATAAAAATTGCTAGCCGGGCCACCCATGCCCCCAAACATGTTGGTGCCGGGGCTGGCGTTTGGCGAGTTCCCGAAACCGGGGGTTTGGCTACCGCCGGGTATCATGCCGCCACCCATATTGTTCATACCGCCGCCCATCTGGCCCATCCCCCCGCCCATGTTGTTCATCCCGCCACCCATTTGGCCACCGGGCATCATGCCGCCACCCATATTGTTCATGCCGCCGCCCATGTTGTTCATGCCACCGCCCATTTGGCCGCCGGGCATCATCCCGCCGCCCATGTTGTTCATCCCACCGCCCATCTGGCCGCCGGGCATCATGCCGCCGCCCATGTTGTTCATCCCGCTGCCCATCTGGCCGCCGGGCATCATGCCGCCGCCCATGTTGCTCATGCCGCCGCCCATCTGGCCGCCGGGCATCATGCCGCCACCCATGTTGCTCATGCCGCCGCCCATTTGGCCGCCGGGCATCATCCCGCCGCCCATGTTGTTCATGCCGCCGCCCATCTGGCCGCCGGGCATCATCCCGCCACTCATCTGACCCATCCCGCCGCCCATTTGGCCCATGCCGCCGGACATCATTTGCCCGCCGCCAAAGCCGCCTTGGCCTTGGTTGGCCCGCACCCGGTTCATGTCGGCCAAGAGTTTGGCGTTTTCAGCGTTGCGGCGGCGCTCTTGGGCCATCGCCGCATCGATGTCGGCCTTCTCATTGGCGATTTCTTCCTCCAAAAATTTATCTAAAGCCTCGGGCTTGAGAGTGGCCAGTTTCAGCAGCCGGTCGGCGGCTTGCAAATTGGTGTAAGCTTCGCCGAAGGCCTGCAGGGTTTCGCTGCGCCGTTTCACCGCCTCAAAGTCAGGGCTGGTTTCGTTCATGAGCAGCAGGGCACTGTCGTAATAAGAACTGGCCAAGTCAAATTTTTGGAGCTTCTCAAAATAGGTATTGGCCGTTTCTAAATACGTGTACACTTTTTGCCCGGCATTGTTGGCCCCCACCAGCAGTGAATTTTCAAAATACCGGATGGCGGTTTTGGCCTGCCCCCGGCGGCTGGCAAAACGGCCCATTTCGTAAAAAATCCGGTCGCGGAACTCGAGGTTTTTGTCGTCGTTGAGCATGGTGTTCAAGTCGCGCTCGGTTTTGGCCACGGCTTTCTCGTCGGCCAGGTCCACCGAGCGGGCACTGGCCAGTTGCGAGAAGAAGAGCACCTCATAGGCCGGGCTGCGGCGGCTCAGTTGGCTGTAATACTCGAAAGCGCGCGCGTCGTCGCCCCGGCGCTGGGCCAGGCTGGCCGCGATGTACAAGGCCCGGATGCCCAGTTCTTTCTCCTTGATAAAAGGCAGGGCCTTTTCCACATACGCCTCGGTGCGGTTCCAATCGTTTTTGAGGCGGTAATAATGCGCCATGGCCAGATAAAAGTCGCGGGCGTTGGCATCGTTGATGGGATGGTCTTGTTTGGCCAGGTAATCGGCCACGTAGTTGGCATCCTTATCGTTACCCTGCTCCACAAAGGTGCGCAACAGCCACACCAAGGCGGTTTGGCGCGCGTCGGGGTCGGGGCTTTTGGTGTTCACGTACTTAAACGTATTGGCCGCGTTGCGGAAGTCGCCTTTATAGAGCCGGGCTTTGCCAATGAGCAAGTAGCAATCGTCGACCCACTGGCTGCTGGCGTGGAACTTAATGGGCAACGAAGCTTTCTCGATCACGTAATCGAGCCCGGCTTTTTGCGCACTCGCCGTAGTAGTGTCGATTTTGCTGAATACCTGGAGCACCTCGTTATAGTTGTCGCGCTGGGTCTGGGCCTGAAACAGGGCCGTTTCTACTTCGCGCAGTTTTTCATCGGCCAAAAACCAGGCGTTGTACTTAGCCGTGGTGTCGTGGTAGGTGCGGCAAGCCCCCAAGCTCAGCACCAGCCCGGCTCCAAGCGTCAAAAACCACCCCAAACGGATCTTTTTCATAAGCCAAACGGGCCTGGCGATGGGCCAAGCCGGACAAAGTTCCACAAAAATTAGCGTAAAGCTTTTAAATATCTAATGGGATTAAGTTTAGCCCTGGCTCGGGGCCGTTGATGGAGAGCGGGGCGGCTCGCCCGGGGCATGAGGTTCACTTGCTCATTCACCAAAATAAAAGTGAGTCGTGCCTGGCAAATCGTCAATCCCAAAGTTAACGAAATTTACCCTAAAATCAAATACAGATATTGCGCCTTCATTACTTTAAATAATTGATAATCATAGAGAAAAATCACGAATCTAAACAACCGCCAAGCCATTTAAAGGTTAGCCAGCAACCCAAGCCCCGGCTGCTGGCTGCTTTTTGTTCCCGGTGGCCTGGCGGCTGGGTATTAGTTTTTAACTTGCGCCACAAAAAACACTTCATGCCTTATTTAGTGTTCGACGTGGAAACCACCGGCCTGGAGCCGGGCTACCACGAAATCATCCAACTGGGGGCGGTGCTTTACACCGACAAGTGGGAACGGCTAAGCACCTACCTCAGCAATGTGTACCCCCAGTTCCCGGACCGGTTCTCGATCCCGGCGGCCCAGGTACACGGCCTCACCCTGGCCGACCTGGAAGAAGCCCCGATGGTGTACGACATGATCGAGGACCTGGAAGACTGGATGCTCGAGCACGTGGGCGGGCCTAAGCGCGAACGCACCGCCCTGCGCACAGTGAGCATTTGCGGGCAAAACGTTACCACCGATGTCAATTTTTTGCGCTTTGCCTACCGGGAGGCCAAAATGGAGTGGCCATATTCCACTCGGGTGTTGGACTTGTTTGTACTGTCCAACTTTTACTTCCGCATTTTGCGGGCCAACCAAATTGCCACCCCCAAGTCGCTGAGTTTGGGGGCCGTGGCCGAGCACTTTGGCCTCCAGCGCGCCAGCGATACCCACGATGCCTTGGAAGATGCCATTTTAACCGCCAAATGCGTGCGCATTATCCTTTACAACGGCAGCAAATTCAAAATTAAAGCCGATGAACTGGAGCATTTTGATGATGAGGAGGAGTGAAATCAGTAGCAGTCTCTTTTCGATCAAATTTTTATTAAGGCATTTATTATTTAATGGTATTTTAATAGAAATGTAGTTGCTGCCCTTTGCACTAAAAGGCCCGAATACGCTACATATCCTACCTCAATAGCCCTAGCCAGTGTGGCCGCCCTGGCCCCAGCTTTGCCCGCACACAAAAGGCCGAATCTGACCAGCTAGCGATAGCCCTTCGGGCCGAGGACGAACGTTCGTTGGCCACCAAGGCTGGCATAAAGCTCGCCCTAGGCCAGCAGCAGTACCGTTCAAGAATACTTCTCGCAAAGCCGCAGAGACGCTAAGGTAATTTTGAGCTTCTGACCGTACCAAGGCTGTTAGAAATGGCTTACCTTAAACTGTAAAAAATAGAAATTATCAACCCTGCCTAGGCCGGGGTATCCAAGCATTTTCAAGTTGTTCATTTTCAATAGCTAACCATCCTTCCGGTTTAGCAAATCCTTCTGCGAATGAACGGAAAATTCTCCCCCACGCAATCGGTCAGTTATTTTAAGATTACACCAAAATAAAATAGAGATTACGTATTTCTTGTCTTATAAATGATTGATAATCAAATAGCACAATCATTTAATCATGCAATCATTAAGTCATTTTAGTATTACCTTGGCGGGCGATGAAAAAACGTGGCTGGTCGGTGGGGCAAGTGGGCTTGGTGGCGGGGTTGGGGCTGTTTGTGGCACTGTTATGGCTGCCGCCCTGGCCGCCGTTGGTGGAGTTTGCCGGGGCCAAGTTTGCCGGGGCCAGCCCGGCCCAAGCCTTGCAGGCGGCGGCTAGTATGCAGCGGGCCTTAGCGGTGCTGCTGCTACTGGTAGTATGGTGGCTCACGGAAGCGTTGCCCATCCCGGCGGCGGCCCTGGCCCCGGCGTTGTTGGCCCCGTTGCTGGGGCTGGGCAAGTTGGCCGCCCCCCCCAGCGGCCCCGGCTGGGCGTGGCAGCCGCTCAAACCTGAACTGTTTTTGGCCCAATATGCCGACTCGGTCATTTTCTTGTTCCTAGGCGGGTTCATTTTGGCGGCCGCCATGACGTACCAGCAACTAGACCGCCGCATCACGTTCGCCATTTTGTCGGTGGGGAGTTTTACGCGCTCGCCCGCCCGGCTGCTGCTGGGCGTGATGGGGGTAACGGCATTTTTGTCGATGTGGATGAACAACACCTCCACCACGGCCATGCTCATGCCTATTGGCGTGGGTTTGGCCCTGAGCCTGGCCCGGTTGCAGCAAAACCCGGCCAGTGAAGCAGAAACCAGCCCGGCCCCGCCGCTTAGCCCGGCTTTGACCAATTTTGGGGCCTGCCTAGCCCTGGGCATTGCCTACGCGGCCTCGATTGGGGGCATTGCCACTATGGTGGGCAGCACGCCTAACGGCATCGCGGTGTCGATGCTACGCCAGCAGGGCCTGCTCACCCTCGATTTTGTGGATTGGCTGGCTTACGGCCTCCCCGCCGCGCTAGTCATTTTGGGAGTGGCTTGGTGGCTGTTGCCTCGTTGGCTGCCGTTTGGCCAGCTTTCGTTTGCGCAGGTGCCCCAGCGCATTGCCCACGAGCGGGCGCGCCTAGAACCCATGGGCCCCGGCCCCCGCCGGGTGCTGGCCATTTTTATCGGCACGGCCTTGTTGTGGATACTGGTTCCGTTTTTAAAAGACCTGGCCCCAGCCCCCTGGCAGCCCCTGCTGAAAACCCTGGCCGAACCGTGGGTGGTGGCCATGCTGGCCGCCGGGCTGGTGTTTGTGGTACCGGCCCAGGCCCGCCAACCGCTGGTGCCCTGGGCTTACGTGCAGCAGCAAACCGACTGGGGCGCGCTGTTGCTGTTCGGGGGCGGGCTGGCCATGTCGCGCATGTTGGCCGAAACGTATGTGATCGAGTTTTTGGCCGGGCAGTTGAACCAAGTGCTGCACCGCCCGCCGCTGTGGCTATTGGTGCTGTGCCTTACTCTGTTCGTCAACTTTTTAACCGAGGTAAGTTCCAATACCGCCGTGGCCTCGATGATGACCCCCCTGGCCATTAGCCTGGCCCAAGCGGCCGGGCTACCCGTGGTGCCGGTGGCCGTTGGCATCGCTTTTGGCGCGTCGATGGCATTTATGCTGCCCATTGCCACCCCGCCTAACGCCATCGCTTACGGCACGGGCCTTTTCACGGTTAAGCAAATGGCCCGCATCGGGTTGGTGCTCAACCTGGTTTCTACCGGGGCCATTGTGGTGGTGATTCTACTTAATGAGTAAAGGTAAAACGGAGGCGAGGCGGAGCGTTTAACAACGTATCACTCAACCAGCCTAGCGAGCTAGCCCCGTTAACTATCGCGCAAAGCGGCCTGATCGGCTCGCGCAAACTAAGCACGTTTGCAATAGTAGGATGTTAAAAATATATCTACTTAACTGGTTAACTTGGTTGGTTAACCCTTGTTTACCAAGCATTTAAACGTTTCATTCAAACTTAATTGCAAATTACTGATAGGGCGTTGTAATTTTTTTATATAACCAACCCGCCCTTCCATAACGGCAGTGTTTTTGACGGATAACCGACATCTGCACAAGCGGGCAAATAGGTACCCCAATGCTTGCCCGGTCAATTTGACCGTTACCATCTTTTCCTAATTTCCCTATGGATACCAAAAGTAAAACAACCTTTACTAAACTATTTTGGGGGGCTGTGGTAGGAGTGTTGGCCTTGTTTGGCCTTGGGTTCTATGTAATCTCCTCCATTTTTCGCATCACCGATTTCAACGACCTGAGCTACACCATCGACCGCGCCCAGCACCAACTGAGCCAAGCCCGGGTGGCCAAGGAAGAGTTTTTTGGCACGGCCAGCACCGACACGTTGTTTTTGGCCCACGGCCAAAGCCAGGCGCACCGCCGATTTCGCCTGGCGGTTGACACCCTCAAACGCATTGGCAACACGGTGAAAAACAACCATTTTGTGCAGTATTACCAGTACGAAGGCAAATTGGAGGTGATCCTGCAAGACCTACGGCAATTTGAGCGCGAGTTTGAACAGGCGGTGGGGCTAGTCAAACAAAAGGGATTTAAAAACCTAGGGCTAGAAGGCCAAATGCGCCGGGCCATCCATCAAATTGAACAAGCCCCGTTGGCCAACGCTCGCCTGCGCCTGCTCACGCTGCGCCGCCACGAAAAAGACTTTCTTCTCCGCAAAGACCCCGACTATGTGCGCCGGTTCGCGGCCGAAGCTGCCCTGTTTCGCGGTGAGCTGGCCAGCACCGCCCAGGCCAGCGAACTGCTGCCCCAACTCGACTTGTACCAAGCTAGTTTTGCGCAGATTGTGGCCATCGAGGATCAGATCGGGATCAACAGCCAAGCCGGGCTACGTTTGCAAATGGGCCAAACGTTCGACCGCATCCAAAAACGGTTGGAGGCCATCAATTTGCGGATTAAGTCGGCCTCGCACGAAGCGGCGGTTTGGGTGTCGGGCACGCTCTTCGTCCTCTTCTTTATCATGGTGGTAGCGGCCATTTGGGCGTTGTACTGGGTATTGTACTACGTGGCCTTGCCCATTAGCCACCTCCGGGAGGCCGTGGAAAAGCTGGCCCTGGGCGACCTCTCGGTGGGCCTGGAGCATGTAAAAGCCACCCGGTTGCTTCGCGGCATGATCCGCAACCTGGAGCTTATCATCGGCAAGTTTAGGCTCACCATGCAGCAGGCCCAGCAAATTGTAACCCGGCAACTCAAGGACGAACTGCCCCCGCAAAGTGCCAACGACCAAATTACCACCACCCTCAACCAACTGGTGCTAGCGTTGCGGCGCAGCGACCAAGACGATGCCCGCCGCCATTGGTTTGCCCAGGGCCTGGCCCAGCTAGGCGACGTGATGCGTACCCATACTGGCCAAGCCCAGTTTTACGACCAGGTAACCCGGGCGTTGGTCAAATACCTTGGGTGCAGCCAAGGGGCGTTGTTTGTGGTGGAACACCCCGCCCAGCAAGAGCCGTGGTTAGCCATGAAAGCCTGCTACGCCTACGACCGGAAAAAGTACCTGGAAAAGCAGATTTTGAAAGCCGAAGGCTTAGTGGGCGCGGCCTGGGCCGAGAACGAGCCGATCTACCTCACCCAAGTGCCGCCCAACTACTCGCCCATTGCCTCGGGGTTGGGGCAGGCTAGCCCAAGCAGCGTGCTCATTATGCCCCTAAAAACCAATGAGTTGACCGTGGGCGTGTTGGAACTAGCCTCGTTGCAAAAGTTAGAGGAACACCAAATCGAGTTTGTGCGCGAGGCCGGGCAGGCGGTGGCATCGTACATCCAGGCCAACCAAAACGCGGAGCGCACCCAAGCGTTATTGGAAAAATCGGGGCAACTGGCCAGCCAATTACAGGCCCAGGAAGAAGAACTGCGCCAAAACCTGGAGGAAATGCAGGCCACCCAAGAGGAAATGGCCCGCAACGAACGCTCGTTAAAAGCCCAACTGGCCGAGCTGATGGCCGAAAAGCGGCACGTGAACGGGCACGCCAACGGTCATGCGCACGTCCGGATACCAGCTTGAGCCTGCGGATGGGCAGCCGTAACGCTTGGCACTTTACTGATGGGCGGCCTCTAAACTGTACAACGCCAGCGTTTCGCCATTTTGCTCGAAGTCATGGTGGAAGTGCAACCCCAGCTTGGTCAATAGCCGGATCGACTTTACGTTAGTGGGCATGGTGATGCCCAGCACGTTTTCGTATTGATTGCTTTGCCGGATTTTGTGCAAATACCCGCTAACGGCCTCAAAGGCATAGCCTTGGTTCTCAAAAGCGGGCAACAGGGCAAAACCAATATCGGGATGGGCCAGGCTGGCGCGGCGCAAAAAAGTAACCACCCCAACGGGTTGATGAGTGGCCTTTAAGGCAAATATTTGGTAGAAAAACCGCTCGCTGTCCAGGATATTTTGGATGTACCGTTCGGCATCGGCCCGGTTGGCCACCTGGCGGTTGCCGATGAACCGTAGCCAGCCGTCGGTATTGACCAATTGGCGGATGAACTCCGCGTCGGCTAACTGGAGGGGCCGGAGGCGGAGCCGTTCGGTTTCTAAGTGTAGGTACATGATTTTACTAGACTTACACTAAAATGACTGAATGATTGCATGATTAAATGATTGTTCTGCTTGTTTATCAATTATTTACAACATCAGGAACACGCAATTCTTATTCGATTTTGGTATTATGGGGTAGGCCGAGGGCCAAGTTGGCGGCAAAGATAAAC
The DNA here is from genome assembly GCA_025454895.1 of Bernardetiaceae bacterium. Taxonomy (GTDB): domain Bacteria; phylum Bacteroidota; class Bacteroidia; order Cytophagales; family Thermoflexibacteraceae; genus JALONO01. Next base: position 3,628 of record JALONO010000093.1, on the reverse strand, counting down.
GGCGTGGGGTCAAGCTAACTGGGCCACGTCTTGCCAGAGTTTGCGCATGATGCCCCGGCTAGTGGGGTCGTACACCCAGTAATTATCAAACTGGCTCACCACCTGCAAGTTAGGCTTATTGCTGAGCGTGAGGCTGTGGAAACGAGTGCCCCGGGCCTGCTCTTTTTGGATGCGCTGGAGCACCTCCGGCCTGATGTCGAACATCACAAAGTCAGACACCATCATTACGTCAGCATCTTGGTAATCAGCAGTTTGTAGCACATTCAGGGCCTCGGCCAGGGCGGGGGTAATGTCGGTGCCACCGTCGAACGACATGCCGAGGAAATCAATCACCCGGTCCATGCTGTTGGCCAAGTCCAGCAGGTTGATGGTTTTGATGCCGATGGAAAACGAGATGAGGTAGCACTTGCGGTGCTCCTTGGCAGCCATTTTCATGATGGCAAAACAGAGCACCTTGGCAATTTGCGAGGGCAGCCCTTCCATCGAGCCGCTGGTGTCGATGCAGAGGATGAAGGGGCCTTTTTCCTTCTTCTTTTGTTTTTGAAACGAGGTGAACGAGGAGCGGTCGCTGGTAACGAGCCGCTTGCCCTCAAACTGGTAGCTGAGCAGGCTTTTATCGGCATACTTTTGCAGAAACAGGGCCTCCGTGGCCGGATGGCCCAAAAGGGCTAGCTCGGCGGGCAACACGGCGGGTAGGTCGTCGCTCTCGCGCAGGCCCGCGATCTCGGCCCGCTGGTGGGGGTCGGGCACCCACTCCTTGCGCACGATGATCTGTTGGTACACCTCTTCCTCCAACTCGATTTGGGCCTCGCGCATGCGCCCCAGCAGGTCGGCCAGTTCTTGCACGGAGCGCTCGTTGGCCAGCAGGGCCTGGTAGTGGTCCAGCACGTTAAAGCTCTTGGCCTGCCAAAGCCCCCGCGAGAGGTCCCAAAAGTGGCTGACCTCGGCGGCAAACGGCTCGATAATGGACATCAGTTTTTGGAATTCCTCCACTTTTTTGTTCAGCAACTCGCTAAACTGCTGCTGTTCCTGCTCCATTTCCTCCACGTAATACTGGAGGTTTTTGGCCGTGAGCAGGGCATCCCAGGCGGCCAGCAGGTCGTTAATGAGCAAATCGAGCGGGGTCTGCTCCAGGTCATCCGACGGGGCAGGGGCCGGGGGCGGCTGGTCAGTCAACAGTTCCTTGAACTTTTTGGCGTAGAAATCGTGGTCGAGGGCCGCACGCGGGTACAGGCCCGCCAGCAGGTTTACGGCCAGGTACCAGGTTTGCGCCCACAGGTGAGTGGGCTTGTGGCTCCAGGCGGCAAATTGGTCGTTCTCCTTTTGGTGGGGGTTGCGGGTTTTAATCCGTTTATCGGCCTCGCGCAGCCAGTGCAAAATGTCGTGCAACAGTTGCTGGGCCAGCGGCTGGTGCTGCCTAGCCAAGTGGCGCACCGGCACCGGGTCCAACAGTTTGTCGAGGGCTTGTTGCAGGTAGTGGTAATATTTACTCTGCTGGTTCACCAGCAGTTGCTGGATTTTGTAGTCGCTCACGGGCTGGCCCGCCAGTTTTTGGTAGGCGTAATGGACCAAAAAGAGCCGCACGGGGCGGTCGAACACGCCACCAAACTCGATAAACCGCCGGTATTCGTCTTCCAGTTCGTAGGCCGTCATGGGCAGGCGGGGGATAAGCCGCTCTGGCTATAACCAAACGCGGCGGGCCAAGGTTTTGATAGGCACCACCGCCAGCGCGCAAACGATTACGTACCGAAACGTTAGGCCAGCCACGCAACTGACGCAACCCGCTAACCCGTGGAACGCTAGGCTTCGGGCCCCAAGTTAAAAACATCGGCTGGGAGGCCGACCAACCGATAAAATTCCTGAAAATATCGGCGAGTCCGGGCCTGGGCCAGTATATTTGCCCAAAACGGCCCTTAGTGGCCCCTGCCTGCCCTACCTTACATGACCGAACAAAGCACCGCCATCCCCCAGTTTAAAAACGATGTGGAAGCCGCCGACGCGCTGGCCGCCACTTATAAAAAGCTCAACCAAGAAATCAGCAAGGTCATCATCGGGCAAGACGAAGTGGTGCGCCTACTGGTAACTGCCATTTTTTGCCAAGGCCATTGCCTGCTCATTGGCGTACCGGGCCTAGCCAAAACTTCGCTCATCCAAACCCTGTCGCGCGCGCTGGAACTGAAGTTTAACCGCATCCAGTTCACGCCGGACTTGATGCCGAGCGACATTTTAGGGGCCGAGACGATGGATCGCGACCGGAATTTCCGCTTTATTGCCGGGCCGGTGTTTGCCAACGTGATTTTAGCCGACGAGATCAACCGCACACCGCCCAAAACGCAGTCGGCCTTGCTGGAGGCCATGCAGGAGTACTCGGTAACCATTGCCGGGCACATCCACCGGCTGGAGCGGCCGTTTTTTGTGCTGGCTACCCAAAACCCCATTGAGCAGGAGGGCACCTACCCGCTGCCCGAGGCGCAGCTGGACCGCTTTATGTTCAATATCTGGCTCGATTATCCCAACTACCAGTCGGAAGTGGATATTGTAAAGAGCACCACCACCAACCAAAAGCCGCACGTGGGCCACGTGCTGAGCGGGGCGGAAATTATGCAGTTCCAGGAACTGGTGCGCCGGGTGCCCATTGCCGATAACGTGGTGGAATACGCCGTGAAACTGGTGCACAAAACCCGGCCGGGCAAGCCCCAGGCCGACAAACTGGCCGAGCAATACCTGGAATGGGGCGCGGGGCCACGGGCTTCGCAGTACCTGGTGCTGGGGGCCAAGGCCAATGCCCTGCTCAACGGCAAATACTCGCCCGATATCGAAGACGTGCGGGCGGTGGCCGTGCCCGTGCTGCGCCACCGCATTGTGCGCAACTTCAAGGCTGAAACCGAGGGCCTGACGGTGGATCAATTGGTGCAAAAAATGTTGTAACGATCTTTAAACTAACTCATTGAGGGGATGGAAGCCATTAACATCATGCAAAAATTCTCGTTGTTTGACAAACAATGGACTCCGCACATCATCGGCGAGCTCAATGGCCAGTATGTAAAGCTTTGTAAGCTGAAAGATGAGTTCGTGTGGCATAGCCACGAGAATGAGGATGAACTGTTTATGGTGTTCAAAGGCACTCTTTTAATGGACTTTCGGGATGGCCGCACCGTGGAGGTGAACGAAGGGGAAATTTTGATCGTGCCCAAGGGCGTGGAGCACCGGCCCCACACCAACGGCGAAATCGTGTTCAACCTCTTGTTTGAGCCTAAAGAAACCTTGCACACCGGTCAAGTGGAAAGCGAGCTTACGGTGAAGGAGTTGGGGTGGATTTAAAAACCGCTCCGCGCCCCCCGGTTTGGCTTTTTTGCGTAATTTTTCCCCCGCATTAGCCGCTTTGTTCCCATGAAAAAAACTTACTGCTTCATTTGCAGCCTGTTGGCCGTTTGGGCCGTGGCCAGTTCTGTCCTGGCCCAAGACAAGATCGTGGCCCCCAAAGCCACCCAGCCCGACCCCGCGCCCGTGGTGACCCAGCACCGGGTAGCGGTCGGCGGGCAGGTGGTCAACTACACCGCCACCACGGGCTACCTCACCCTGCGCGAGGAGAACGGGAAAGAGCGGGCCAATATTTTCTTCATCGCCT
>JALONO010000092.1 GCA_025454895.1 Bernardetiaceae bacterium | reverse complement strand
CGATATAGCCATTGACCTCGGAACCGCCAATACATTGATTTTGCACAAAAATAAAATCGTGGTGGACGAGCCGTCCATCATCGCGATGGACAAAATGACAGGTCGGGTGATCGCCATTGGCAAGGAGGCCATGATGATGCACGAAAAAACCCACGAAAACATCAAGACCATCCGCCCCCTGCGCGACGGGGTGATCGCCGATTTCCACGCCGCCGAGCACATGATCCGGGGCATGATCAAGATGATCGACACCCGCCGCAAGTTTTTTTCGCCCTCGCACCGCATGGTGATCTGCATCCCCTCGGGCATTACCGAGGATCGAGAAACCCATGGGCACCATGATCGTCGATATTGGCGGGGGCACCACCGAGATCGCCATCATCGCCCTCTCGGGCATTGTGTGCGACCAGTCGGTGCGCACCGCCGGCGACGTGTTCAACAAGGACATTTTGGACTACATGCGCCGCCAGCACAACCTGCTCATCGGCGAGCGGTCTGCCGAGCGGATCAAGATCGAGGTAGGCTCGGCCCTGCCCGAACTGGACAACCCGCCCGAAGACTACGAGGCCCGTGGCCGCGACTTGATGACGGGTATCCCCAAAGTGGTAAAGGTGTCGTACCCCGAAATCGCGTTCGCCATCGACAAATCGATCTCCAAAATTGAGGAAGCCGTGCTCAAGGCCCTCGAGATCGCCCCGCCCGAACTGGCCGCCGATATTTACGAAAACGGCATCCACCTCACGGGCGGGGGCGCGCTCCTGCGCGGGCTCGACAAGCGGCTGAGCACCAAAACCAAGCTGCCCATCCACGTGGCCGACGACCCCCTGCGCGCCGTGGTGCGCGGCACGGGCATCGCCCTCACCAAAATTGCCGAGTACAAAGGTATTTTAATGACCTAACCCCCGGCACTGCGGCATCCGCCCCTCGTTTTATGCAGTCATTATTGCTTTTTTTAGGTCGATTTCGGGCCTTTTTCGCCTTTGTGATTTTGGAAGTGGTTTGCTGGTGGCTGGTTACGCGCAACAACCGTTACCACAGCGCGGTCGCTTTCACTTCGGCCAACTATGCCACTGGTAAAATTTACGCGGGCCGCTCGTACCTGCGCGAGTACTTCGACCTGCGCGAGCAAAACGCCCGCCTCGCCCAGGAAAACCAGCGGCTGCACCAGCAAATTGCCCGCCTGGGCGGGGTCAACTGCGTAAAACCCGACTCGGGCTTTCGGGCCGGCTACGAGTTTGTGGTGGCCAAGGTGATCAACCAATCGGTGTACAACGCCAACAACTACCTCACCATCGACAAAGGTTTGGCCCACGGGCTGGCTCCGGGCATGGGCGTGGTCAACGCGGAGGGCATTGTGGGCAAAATCAAGGCCTGTTCGCAAGATTTTTGCGTGGCCTACTCCGTGCTGAGCAAGGAGCTGATTGTGGCCGCCCGGCTCAAAAACCGCAACGTGATGGGCTCGCTCAAATGGCCGCAGACCAACCACCTCTCTTCCCGCTTGGAGTACGTGCCGCGCCACGTGCAAGTGGCCAAAGGCGACACCGTGCTGGCCACGGGCGACAACGCCATCTTCCCCGAAAATTACCTGATCGGTTACGTGGAGGAGGCCTCGCTCCAAGGCTCCTCTTCGTTTTTGGACATCAAAGTGAAACTGGCCACCCAGTTTGCCAACCTCAACTACGTGTACATTATTAAAAACCCCCGCCGCCTGGCTATGGACACGCTCCAAACCAGCCAAGCCCCCGGCATTACCCAACAATGAACAATGTAATTGTTAGTCAGGCCATTAGCTTTGTGCTGCATGTGCTGTTGCAGGTGCTGCTGGCCCGCAATTTGGCCCTGTTCGATGTGGGGTACTGTTTCCCTTACCTGGCATTTTTGCTGCTGCTGCCGTTTGAGACCGGGCGGTTGCAACTATTAGGGTTGGGTTTTGGCCTGGGCTTTTTGGTCGATGTTTTTTACGATACTGGAGGGCTGCACGCCGCCGCGTCGGTGCTGGTGGCCTTTGTGCGCCCGTATGTGGTGGAGCAGGTGGTAGTGCCCAACGGCGGCTACGACAACGGCATGAGGCCCTGGGCCAGCGTAATGGGTTGGCCGTGGTTTATCACCTACGCGGGGCTGCTCACGGGCATCCATCACCTCAGCCTGTTTTTGGCGGAAGCGGCCAGCCTCCAGTTGCTGGGTTTTACCCTGCTAAAGGCCCTGGCCAGCACCCTGTTTACCCTGACGGTAGTGGCCGCCTTCCAGTCCATTTTCTACCGGGATTAACCGCCCGCTGGGCTGATTAATCCCAAAATTAAATAAGAATTGCGTGTTCCTGATGTTGTAAATGATTGATAAACAAGCAGAACAATCATTTAATCATGCAATCATTAAGTCATTTTAGTATAACCATTACTGTTGCTAAAGCACCTTGGCCATCAGGTAGTCGTCGTCCACTTGCTGGCCCAGTTCGAAACGGGTGGTGCCAAACACGGCGAACCCGTTTTTTTCGTAAAAACGAATGGCCCGGTGGTTTTGCTGCCACACCCCCAGCCAGGCCCCGGAGTAGCCACCCTGCCGGGCCGTTTGCAGGCAGTGGTCCATCAGGTGCTGGGCCAAACCTGGCTGACCCACCTGGCTGGGCACCAGGTAAAAGCGGTGCAAGTGCAGCAGCCCCAACACGGGCGCGGGGGCGGGCGGAACATCTTCGGTGTTCAGGTGCGCAAACCCGGCGGGCCGCCCGTGCGCCTGTAACCAATAGAACTGGTTGGCGGGCTGGGCCAAAGCGTTAGCCAGGGCCGCTTCGGAGAGGGCCTGGGCCAGGTACGCGGCCAGGTCGGCGGGTGGGTGGTACGCCCCGAACGCGGCCCGGAAGGCTTCGGTGGCTAACTGAGACAATTCCGGGGCTTCGGCCGGAGCAATGGGTACAATACGGAGCATGGCAAAGCACTTTTTTTGCAAACTAAACCCCGTTTGGTGACTTTTGTAATTGTTCGGCCCCGCTAACTGGCCTAGCTTGCGGGCAATTTGCCAGGCTCGGCAAACCTAAGCAACCAAAATGGAGTTGGGGAGACCCATGCAGAGAAATCTTCTTTTTCACATCAAAAAACTACCCAGAGATCAAATTACATTGGCGTATTCCTAATCTTTTTAAATATTTGATAACCTGAGAGAATGACCATCTGAAATATCTTGTCTATTATTATTGGAATAAACTACTTATGGTATGGATTTTTAGATCAATCTATTATTGAAAGTATTAGCATTGAATACTCTGATACGAAGATAGTCCTCGATATCTATTTTTACATTTAACTAATTGATTGTTAAATAATTATGAAATAAAAGTCAAGATAGAACATGGAATATGCTTCGATCAAATAGCAGTTCCCAATTTCTGATTTTGTGAGTGAGTAATAACCAAACCGGATAATCACTTATTTACGCAATTAGTTAATTGTTTCAGTACTAAATTATTCACTTTTTAATTAATAGCCATGCCCTTGTTTGCCGAATTTGACCAAGCCACTTACCTAGAATGGAAAAACCAGGCGCAAGCCGAGTTAAAAGGCGGTTCGTTCGAGGAAAAACTCCCTTGGGCCACTCCCGAGGGCTTTACCGTGGAGCCGTATGTTAGCCCGGACGTGGCCAGCCAGCCCTGGGGCGATTACCTGGCCCAATGCCTAGCGGCCGAACACCCCGGCTGGGGCAAACCTTGGCGCAACCGGTTGCAAATTCCCGTAACCGACGAGGCTACGGCTAACCAGTTGGCCCTCCACTACCTAAGCCGGGGCATCGACGAAGTGGCTTTTGACCTCACCGCCCGCCCGGCGGCTAACGTTAACCTCGGCGTTTTACTTAAAGATATTTCGCTGCCCCACTGTGGCATATCGTTCATTGCCGGGGCCGGGGCCGATGTGCTGGCCGCCCACTACGAGACCTACGCCCGTGCCCAAGGCTACGAGGTGGCCAGCCTCACCGGCAGCATCGAGGTGGCCGGGCTGCCCTCTGGCTCGCCTTTGCCCACCGAAATTTCCCTGGGCCTGCTCAAGTTCCCGGCCCCCGGCTTTGCCCCGCTGGACCTGCAAACTGACCAACGGGCCGTAACCGATGCCCTGGCTCACCTGCTGGCCCAGGCCGACGAGCTGATTACGGCCCTGGCCGCCCAGGGGGCCACACCCGCCACGGTGATCCCCAAGTTGCAGTTTACCCGCGACCTGGGCAACCACTACTTCCTCGAGATCGCCGGGCTGCGGGCCTTGCGCTTGCTGTTCAGCGACTTGGCCCGGCAGCACGGCCTGGCCCACTACCACCCGGGCCTGGTGCGCGTGCACGCCCGCACCCGCCCCTGGGCCACTGGCCCCGAGGCCGATGCCAACCAAAACCTGCTGAGCAATACCACCCAGGCCATGAGTGCCGTGATTGGCGGCTGCAACGTGCTCACCGTGCTGCCCCACCAGCCCGGCGCCAGCCCCGACCTGGGCCTGCGGGTGGCCGCCAACATATCCAACCTGCTGGACGAGGAGAGCCACCTGGGCAAAGTAGCCGACCCCTCGGCCGGGTCCTTTTACATCGAGCAGCTCACCGAGCAAGTGATGGAGGCCGCCTGGGCTAAATGGCAGCAGCGGCAGGGCTAATGTAAAGCGGTGGAGCGATTTAGCTAACCAAACGGTTATTCTGTATGATTATCAACTATTTATGCGATGATTAACCAGCAATGTTGGCCAGGCTAATTGGGGTTAGCTTCTGGCCTCACACCAGCCCCTGACTTAACCCAGCCGGGCGTATGAAAAACCGGGTTATTTTTGGTGCCACCCGGCTCGTCATTTTTGGCGCGCCCGGTGGCATTTTCCAATTGTCCATCCTAACACCCGGGGCCTTTTATGTTGAGAATCTTACTTTTTGCCGCCGGGGCCTTGCTTTTGCCCTTGGTTGGCCTCGCCCAAACCGACAAACTCCTCGCCGAAGGCGAAAATTGGCAAGTGCGTGGCCTCACCCTTGGTTATCGGATCACCAACGTGCGCAAGCAAGAGGTGAAAAAAGAGAATTTTGACCGGTACGAGATCACCGCCTACGTGTACAACGAGGGCGGCTGCGAAGTGGGCGTATGGTTTACCGGCAACGAGCGGCAGGATCAGCAACTGCGTAACAACGCCCAAAGCCTGGTGATATTCGAGTGCGTGAATGCCACCGGGGCCAGGCTCACCAGCAAGTCGAGCAGCCTGGGCCTGGAGCCCCGCTATTTTACCCACCGCTGGACCGAGCGAAACGCCGAGGGCAAAGAAATTTCCCGCAGCCAGGACCTGCTGGTGGGCTACCACCTGCCCCAGGGTCGGCGGCGCGAGAGCCGCTTCATCGTGATCGTGCCGGAGGGCCAAGCCCCTAACTTGCGGGCGGTGGTTAATTTTTAGGGCCTGGCCCGTTCGTTTGGCCCTATTATGCCAAAATATATTACACCCTTCCGCGTTTCCGCCGATCTTTCTCTAATTTTGCGTGCATTTGCTTAAATGCCTCAAACATTCACTCGCCTATTGCTTAACTTGGCAGATTTTTCTGCCCCGGTTTCCGCTGTGCGTTTCGCTCAGACCTGGCAGGGCGGCTAAAGGTAAAAACTCCACATTACTTTTTCACGCAATTGGTCTGCGCGCTCCTAACGGGCCGGGCCAGCCATTGGATCAGGCTTTTGCCCCGATAATTCGCTTTTTCTTACATCGTAACCTATTTCAAAATTTCACCGCTTACTAACATGCTTACAAACAAATTTTACCGACCGCTTGCCCTGGCGGTCGTGATTTCCCTGTATGCCCTAAAAGCCTGGGCCAACCCGGGCGAACTGCATAAGGGCTGGGCCGCTTTCAACGCCAACCAGCGCGACAAAGCCCGCCAACACTTCCAGTCTGCCTTGCAAGACCAACAGACCAAGGACGAAGCCCGTCTGTTATTGAGCATTTTGGACTGGCATGACGGCAAGGAAGCCAGTGCTTTCAAACATTTTCAAGAATTTTTCAAGCAAAGCAGCAACCCATACCCCTATGCCAAAGCCCTGTGGTTTTCTGGTGCGACGGGCATGTATGGTAAGCTCAACGATGAGCAAGTGGCCTTTGCCAAAAGCCTCCTGCAAGACGCTAATGCCGACGGCCACTTCAAGGCACTAGCCAACCACACCTTGGGCCAGCACTATGAACAGGTGGGCAAATACGAGGAAGCGAAGAAATATTTTGCCCAGGTGGGTTTTGTGAGCACCTGGCAAATGGTGGGAGAATTCGACAACATATCCGCCAGCGGGTTTGATAAAAACTACCCGCCCATTCAACAACCGGAGGCCGCCGCCGAGTTCACTAACCGCGAGGGGGCTAAAGTGAAGTGGTTTTCGCCCCCGGCCACCCGCAACGACGGTTGGATTGATTTTGAGTACCACCTGCGCCCTAACAACGCCATTGTGTTTGCCCAAACCTTTGTAAACAGCCCCACCGACCAGGCCGTAGAGCTCCGGTTGGGCGTATCGGGTTCGCTCAAGGTATGGCTCAACGATGCCCCGGTGGCCAACGTGCCCGAAGAGCGCAACACCGGCATGGACGTTTATAACTACCCGGCCACCCTGCGCAAGGGCTTCAACCGTATTTTGGTCCAAGTGGGCGAAAGCGAGGTCAACAACTCCAACTTTATGCTCCGCATTACCGACAAGAACGGCAACCCCCTGGGCGGCCTTAGCTACTCGGCCGATTACAAGGCGTACGGTAAAGAAACCGCCCCCGCCGGGGCTTTAACCCCCCACCCCGACGCGGCCGAGCAGTTTTTCCTGGCCAGGAGCAAAGCCGCCACGGCCAGCCTGTTCGACAAGTTGATGCTCGCCGAGGCTTACTTGCAAAACGACAAGAGCTACGAGGCCCGCAAGGCCCTTACCGAGGCCCACACCCTAGCCCCCGACAACAGCTTTATCGCGGCCCGGCTCATTAATGCCTTTAACCGGGACGAAAACCGCACCGAGGCCGCCAAAATGCTGGAAAACATCCGCACCAAAGACCCCGACGCGCTCATTTCGGTGTACCAAGCCATGCAAGAAGCCACCGAAAAAGAAGACTATGACGAACTGGAGCGGCAGATTGTGCGCCTCGAGACGCTGTACGGCAAAGACGAGCAAACCGAACTGCAACGCATGCGCCTACTGGCCACCCGCAAGCAATACGATGAAATGCTAAAATTGGTAAACGACGCTTACGAGCGCTACCCTGACCAGTACGAGTTTGTGTCTATGCGGTCCATGATCGAGAAAGAGGTGAACAAAAACCCGAAGGCCGCCATTGCGGTGATCGAGAAATACCTGAAAAACAACGCCAACACCAACGCCGTGGCCGAGGTGAGTAGTGCCTACATTAAACTGGGCAACCCCGAAAAGGGCCTAAAAACCTATGCCGAGTTGACCGAACGTTACCCCTATGCGGTGGGCTACTTCACCAAAATGGCGAAAACCCATTTTGGCCTGCGCAATTACCAGCAAGCCCTCGAGTACGAGCAGAAGGCCCTGGCCCTGGCCCCCTACATCGGCGACTATTGGAGCGAAGTGGGCCTCATTTACGAGCAAATGGGCAAGGAAGCCGAGGCCAAAGAGGCTTATTTGAAAGCCGTGGCTTACGAACCGAGCAACTACGAAGTACGCAAAAAGCTGCGCAAGCTCAATGGTCAAAAAGACATCTACGGCTACTTTACCGATCCTGACGTGTACGGCATCTTCAACCGTTCTCCCAAGGTGGAGAAGAACTCGGGCGAGTCGAGTGCCATTTTGCACCAAGAAGTGCAGCACATCATCTACCCCGGCGGCGGCTCGGAAGAGCGTTATATCCTGGTAGCCAAGGTATTGAACAATTCCGGTATCGACCTCTGGAAAGAATATTCTATCGATTACAACGAAAATACCCAACGCTTGATCGTCGAGAAATCGGAAGTGCTGAAGGCCAATGGTAGCAAGCTGGCTTCGGAAAGCAACGGTAGTTTTGTGGTGTTCACCAACTTGGAAGTGGGCGATGCCATCCACCTCACTTACCGCCTGGAAAACTACGGCAGCGGCAAGCTGGCCAACCATTTCTGGGGCAAGTTCCATTTGAACTACTTCATCCCGGCCAACCACGTAAAGTACAACTTGCTAGTACCCAAAGACCGCCAGTTTAAACACCTGGTAACCAATACGAAGCTAGAACCCGAGGTAAAACCGGTCGACGAATTTCTCCTGCACGTGTGGGAAAAGAAAAACCAGCCCAAAATTGCCTCCGAGTCGAACATGCCGCCCCTGAGCGACGTGGGCGAGGTGCTGCACCTGTCGTCGTTGCCCGACTGGAACTTTGTAGCCAACTGGTACTCCGACCTGGCCAATACCAAGGCCCGGGGCGATTTTGAGGTGAAGGAAGCCGTAACCCAACTGTTCGAGGGCAAAACCGGCCTTAACGATGCCCAGAAAGCCCGCACTATTTATGAGTACATTGTGCGGAATATCCGTTACAGCTCCACCCCGTTTAGGCAGAGTGCCTTCACCCCGCAGCGGGCGTCGCGCACGCTCAGCACCAAGTTGGGCGATTGCAAGGACGTGTCCACCTTGTTTGTGGCCATGGCCCGCGAAGTAGGGCTCAAAGCCAACCTGGTGCTCATCGACACCCGCGACAACGGCCAGCAAGACCTTGCCCTGCCTTCTATCGGCTTCAACCACTGCATTGCCCGCGTCAACCTTAATGGCCAAGAGCAGTACCTTGAGCTTACCGATGTGAGCCTGCCCTTTGCCACGGCCACTTCGGCCCTCAAAGGTGCCATCTCGCTCAACATCCCCCGCGACGAGGACAAAACCCCCAGCGACCTAAAACTGCTTAGCTGGGCCAACCGCCCCCGCAATGCCCAAGTGATTTACACCGACCTTTCGTTCGAGAACAACGACCTGATCATGAAGCGTAAAGTGGTGCGTACCGGGCTGTTTGCCGCCATCACCCGTGGCGACAACGCTGACATCACCGCCGAGGACCAAGAAAAAGGGATACTCCAGAGCGTGAGCGGTATTTTTAACACCCCGGTTAAGTTGCAGTCGCTCAAATTTGACGAGAACCTGCATACCGTAACCGACTCGCTCGCCATCGAATACGCCCTGCACGTGAAAAACAACCTTACCGAGATTGGCGGCTTGAAAATCATGGCCCTGCCCTGGCGCGAAGGCGAGCGTAGTGCGGAGATACTGTCGGAAGAAGAGCGGAAATTCCCCCTCAACTACTGGCATTACGATGTATCGGAATACCAGAAAGAGGTGATGACCATCCAACTGCCCAAGGGCAAAGTGCTGGCCGAGGTGCCCAAGTCGCAGCAACTGAGCTACGACGGTTGGACGTATCACATCATTTACAAGCAACTACCTGGTAAACTGGTGGTTACCCGCGAAACCGTTTATACCCGCGATGCTGTGGAACCCGCCAACTATGCCAAGTTCAAGGCGTTTTTTAACCAAATGTTGGAAGCCGACACCAAAAAGCTGGCGTTTAAATAACCCGTGCTTCATCCTTACAGCTAACCGCCGGGCGGCTCCAGATGGGTCACCCGGCGGTTTTTTTTAGAAAAGGAGCCAGTAAATTTGGGCAAGCCGATAATTATCGTCAATTTTGCACTCCAAAAAATTACCAGGCCCAGATGGCGAAACTGGTAGACGCACCGTCTTCAGGTGGCGGCGCTGCAAGGCATGGGGGTTCGAATCCCTCTCTGGGCACTTTTTATCCAAAAAACCCCTCTGGAACGCATTCCAGGGGGGGTTGTTCTTTGTTAAAAAGGGGCGCGGAAAGGCAAAAGGGACACCTGCCAAAAAACGGGTGGGGCCGCCGGGTTTTTCCGGGGCGGCCCAGGCCAAAAAAAGTGCCCCGGCCGGGAAACCGGCCAGGGCACCTCAAGCATTTTGCCCGTCCGGACCGCTCACCCCAGCAGCACCTCGGCCGGGATGCCCAGTTCGCGGTGGAGCCGCCGCATCATGCCCACGGTCAGCCTGCGCTTGCCCGACAGGATTTCCGAGGCCCGGCTCCTGGAGTTCAGCAGGCCGCCCAACTCGTTCTGGGAAAGGCCCAACTGTTCCAGCCGGAACTTGATGGCCTCCAAAGGGGCCGGGGGCGGGACGGGGTGGTGCCGGGCCTCGTAGTCCTCGACCAGGATGGCCCATACCTCGGCCTCGTCGCCCAGGGGGGTGCCCTCGGGCGCGTCGAACAATGCGTCCAGCCGGGCCAAGGCCCGTTGGTAGTCTTCCTCGTTTTTGAGGGCGCGGATGGGGGGCGGTTCTAACATATCCGATGAGTGGGGGCGGGCCCCGGTTTTAAGGTTTCAAAATGCCCGGTCAATAAACGGGGGAGGGCGGGCTAAACCCTGTCCGCCTCCACCTTGTCATACTCCGCATGGGTGCCGATGAACCGGATGAACACCCAGCCTTTGCCGTACTCGGTTTTTACGATGAGGCGGTATTGGTTGCCGCAGATGTTGAACACCGCCCGTTGGGCCCCCACGATGCTCGCCTGGGGGTAGGCCGCTTTAATATCGTGCGGGGTTTTTCCAGCCCGCTTTTTTTACTTCGTAGAACCAGGCCCGTAACGCCTGTTCGCTGTCCGGGTGTTTTTCCCAGAACGTGGTCAGGGTCCCTTTGCTGAAAATCCTCATATCGCTCCCGAAAAGGGTTTGAAGGGCCCCGGCCCGTCCGGTTAATTGAAAAACGCCCTAAGTTACCGAAAGTTCCCAAATTGGGATCATTGGGGGCGGTAACCCGCGAACGCCTTCACCAGGTCGGCAAGGCCGGTCGGGGCCTGGCGGCCACCGCCCGTTGGGTTTGCCCCGCGTCCGTCTTTGAGGAGGGCCCCGATTTTCCTTCCGAGCACGTAAACCGGGTGGCGGCGGTGGCCAAGTTGCTGCAAGGCCGTGCCCAGCTTGTGCAATGCGGGGGCGATCAAGCTCTCTGGGCACTCTCAACAAGCAAAAAAACCCGTAAGTTGAAAAACTTGCGGGTTTTTGCATTTTCCGGCCAGGCCGGAACTAAACGAGGCTGATGGTAACGCGGTTACCGGCTACATCGAGCGTGCTGGTGAACACGCGCAACCCGTTGGATCCGTTGGCGTTAAGCCCTTGCCCTTGGGTATTAAACCGCGCTCCGTGTACCGAGCATTGGAACTCGTTGGCGTTGGCGTTGAACGATACGTTGGGGTTTTGCTGGTGGCTGCACACTTGGGTAACGGCCACCACCCGGTCTTGGGCCACCCGGGCCACCACAATGCGTCGGTCGGTCAAGATTACCGACCCGCCCACGTTGCGCAGGTTCGCATTAGCCGCTTGGGTCAGATCCAGGATCACTTGGTTGGCATTTGGGGTAGGCTGGGGGTCCTCCTCGCTGCTGTTGCCGCAGGCTTGCAAGCCACCTAGGCAGGTTACCGCAAACAGAGCCGAGCCGGTCAGCCCCAAATTTTTCAGGAATTCATAACGTGTCATAGGAAGAGAGGATGGTTTGTTGAACTTTACAAGTCTGAAACGCAGATGGTTGTTTAACAATTGCGGCGTATTGGCTAATTTAGAATAGCTCTAAACAATGGCCCGGCCCCGACAAAGTTTCCGGTTGTGCGGGTCTTCCTTGGGCGATATTGCCTGGGTATGTTGATTTTACCATGCCAGCCCCCTAATTTAACGCCCGTTAATTGTGGTATCATGCCAGTGAAACGTTCAAGTTGGTGGGGCGGGGCCTTGGGTCTGGTGACGGGGTTGGCCGCTGTGTTGGCCTGGAACACCCACCGCGCCGGGTCCAAACAACTGGCCGTGGCCCCCCTGCCCGGGCTGGCCGTGTCGCCGCTGGCGGCCCAGCATTTGGCCCAGGCCCTGCAATTTGCCACCGTGTCGCCCGAAGACCCGGCCAGCTTTGACCCTCAGCCGTTTGCGGGCCTGCAACAGTTCCTGGCCCGCACCTACCCCCTCACCGACAGCCTGCTGCGCAAGGAAGTAGTGGGCAAATATAGCCTGCTCTACCACTGGCCCGGCCGCGACAGCACGCTGGCCCCGGTGCTGCTCATGGGCCACCTGGACGTGGTGCCGCCCGAAAAGCCCCGCCGCCAAGTGGAACTGGAAGTGCGGCTGGGCCACGGGGCCAAGGCCCTGGCCAGCAACTGGCAAGAGCCCCCGTTTGCGGGCGTGATCAAAAACGGCGAGGTGTGGGGGCGCGGGGCGGTGGACGACAAAGTAACCGTGATCGGGATTATGGAGGCCGTGGAGCAACTGCTGGCCGAGGGCTACCAGCCACCCCGGCCCGTGTACCTGGCCTTTGGGCACGACGAGGAAATCGGCGGGCGCGAAGGCGCGGTCCAGATCGCCAAGCTGCTGCAACAGCGCGGCATCCACGCCGAGTTTGTGATGGACGAGGGCGGCATCATCACCCACGACAAGGTGCCCGGCATGGCCCGGCCAGTGGCCCTGGTGGGCATTGCCGAAAAGGGCTACCTCTCGCTCGAGTTGCAGGTGGAGCTGCCGGGCGGCCACTCGTCCATGCCCGGGGCCGAAACCGCCATCGATGTGCTGGCCCGCGCCCTGGTGCGCCTGCGCGAGCAGCCGTTTGCCGCCCAGGTGTCGCCGCCGGTGCAGGCGTTCATGGACCACCTGGGGCCCGAAATGCCCCTGGGCCAGCGACTGGCCTTCGCCAACCGATGGCTGTTCAACCCATTCATTATCAAGGCTTACGAAGCCAGCCCGGCCGGCAACGCCACCATGCGCACCACCATTGCCCCCACTATTTTGGAAAGCGGGTTCAAGGACAACGTGCTACCCCCCGAGGCCAAGGCCACGGTCAACTTCCGCATTTTGCCCGGCCAAACCGCCGACGAAGTGGAGGCCCACGTGCGCGCGGCCGTGGCCGACGAGCGGGTAAAACTCAAACGCGGCCGGTTCGTGAGCGAGCCGTCGGAAGTATCGTCCACCCAATCGTATGGTTACCAGGCCATCGCCAAAACCATTCGCGGGCTGTTCCCGCAAACGGTGGTAACGCCCTACTTGGTGGTGGGCGGCACCGACTCGCGGCACTACCGCCAAGTGAGCGAGCACATTTACCGGTTTATGCCCGTGGTGGACCCCATCGGCTTCCATGACGTGGACGAGCGGATCAAGATCAGCGACTTTGAAAATTGCGTGCGGTTTAATTATTGGTTGTTGAAAAATTTGTAGTGTTTGCCCAATATCCCGGCCAAAATTGAACCTAATTGGCGATCATGATGGAATTAACTTTCAAATTGCAAAGGGCCGCCAACTTGGTATTTGACTATTTAACCGATATGCAGAAGTTCGCTTCGGTACATCCAGTTATTTACCAAATCGATGCCAAAAGGGATGGAAGTTATTTAGTCCATGAAAAGTTGAGGATAGGCTTTATTCCTTTTGCGTTCACTTACCCGGCCACGGTTGAGCAAGATATGGCTGAAAAAAAGGTCATTCCGGGCCAGAGTGTTTAAGTTGGTAAGCATAGAAATGTACTTCGCGATAAAAAACGAAAATGACTATACTGTTGTGAATGAGCTTATTGAATTTAAAACCTGGCTCCCCATCAAAGCCGTCATGCAACGAGTTTTCCAACAACAACATCAAGTCCTCTTTCAGCAGATCAACGCTTTGGATGAATAACACTTCGTATGGCATTTCTTATCAATGATCTATTTTGTGGTGAAACAAGTGAAGATTGTGTGTTTCTAGTTTTAGTAAGAGATTGATAATCGCGCAAAATAATTGTTTAAATAGTTAGCAATATAGTTATTACAACATTGATTTGATCAATTGAACAAGCGAGTACTTTGTGCTAAACTTAAGTCTATCCGCCAATTTAACTTCTCATTACGTAATAAAAGTAGGTGGTTCATTCCGACTATTTTTTCATCCTTTTTTAAACCAATTTACACATGGAAAACCTCGTTTATGAATTGAAAGATGCCCGCTCACCCCTGAAAAAAGCCCTGCCTTACGCCCTGGCGGCGGCGGGGCTGGTAGTAGCTGGGTTTATCGTGGCT
>JALONO010000091.1 GCA_025454895.1 Bernardetiaceae bacterium | reverse complement strand
CAAAAACCCGCTTATGCGCCAACTGTTTACTTTGGTTTGTTTATGGCTGGGCTGGGCCGCCACCGCCCAGGCCCAGGGCTTTACCCGGCAAGACACCCTGCGGGGCAGCCTTGGCCCCGCCCGCACCTGCTACGACGTTACGTATTACGACCTTAACGTGAAGGTGAACGTGGCCGAGCGCAAAATCGCGGGCTACAACGCCATCCATTTTAAGGCGTTGGAGAATTTTTCGGTGCTGCAAGTGGACCTGGCCGAAAACCTGAAGATCGACCGGATCATTTATAACGATTACCCGTTGGGTTTTCAGCGGGAGGGCAACGCCGTGTTTATCGATTTTAAACAAATTATGCCCGGTGGCCGGGCCGGGGTGGTTAAAGTGTACTTCCAGGGCACGCCCCGGGTGGCCCCCAACCCCCCGTGGGACGGCGGGTTTACCTGGGCCCAAGATGCCTCCGGCCGCCCTTGGGTGGGGGTAAGCTGCCAAGAACTGGGGGCCAGCGTGTGGTGGCCCAACAAAGACCACCTCAGCGACGAACCCGACAGCATGCGCATTTACGCCGAAGTGCCCAGCCCGCTCATGTGCGTGGCCAACGGCAATCTGGCCAGCACCCGCGACGCGGGCCAGGGTTATACCGGCTACGAGTGGCGGGTGAGCTATCCCATCAACAACTACAATGTGTCGCTCAACATTGCCCATTATGCTCATTTTGAGGACGTTTACACCGCTACCGACGGCGAAAAACTGGCCCTGGACTACTACGTGCTCGACTACAACCTGGACAAGGCCCGCAAGCATTTTGAGCAAGTAAAGCCCATGCTGGCCTGTTTCGAGAAGCATTTTGGCAAGTACCCCTTTTGGCGCGACGGTTACGCCTTGGTGGAAACCCCCTACTGGGGCATGGAGCACCAAAGTGCGGTGGCCTACGGCAACAACTACAAAAACAACCCCTTCGGGTTCGATTTCATCATCATCCACGAAAGCGGGCACGAATACTTCGGTAACAGCCTTAGTATGAAAGACAACGCCGAAATGTGGCTACACGAGGCGTTTACCACCTATGCCGAGGCCGTGTATTTAGAATGCATGACCGGCAGTTTCGCCAAAGCCGTCGAGTACCTGCAAACCCAGCGGTCCCGCATTGGCAACCAAGACCCCATGCTGGGCACCTTCGGGGTCAATTACAGTCGTTGGCGCGACTCCGACATCTACTTCAAAGGCACCTGGATGCTCCACACCCTGCGCAGCGTGGTGGCCAACGACGACCAATGGTTTGCTACCCTGCGCGACTTTGCCCAAACCTACCAGCGCAGCCCCCTCACCACCCAAGAGGCCGTCGATTTCTTTTGCCAAAAAACCGGGGTCAACTTACGGCCCATTTTCTATCAATATTTAAAACACACCAAGCCGCCCCGCCTCAAATACCGGCTGGTAAAAGAGAAGAAAAACCTCACCCTCTATTACCGCTGGGAGGTCGACGAACCCGGCTTCGCGATGCCCGTAAAAGTACGGTTCACGCCCACCCGCAGCAAAGACAAGCCCGCCGAGCTCCTGCTCCAACCCACCGCCGACTGGCAGCAAGTTACCCGTACCAAGGTGCAAAACGTGGAGTGGGCCACCGAACTCTACTATTTCTGGCCCGAGCTAGCCAATTAACCGCCCTGGCCCGCCCGCGCTTAAAACCACTAGGCCACCTGTTCATTATTCACCTCTCACCCCTCATCATTCACCCCTCACCCATGTACCTCCTTGGTTACGATTTAGGCAGTTCGTCGCTCAAAGCCACCCTGTTGCGGGCCGATACGGGCCAAGTGGTGGCCTCCGCTCAGTCGCCCGCTACCGAAATGGGCATGCAAGCCCCCCAGCCCGGCTGGGCCGAGCAAGACCCCGCCCTGTGGTGGCAGCACCTGGTGGCCGCCACCCAGCAACTCGCCGCCGCCCATCCCCAAGCCGCTGCCCAGGTAAAAGCCATCGGCATCGCCTACCAAATGCACGGCCTGGTGGTGGTAAACCGCCAAGGCCAGGTGCTGCGCCCCGCCATCATCTGGTGCGACAGCCGGGCCGTACCCCTGGGCGAGGCCGCTTTTGCCCAACTAGGCCCGGAACGCTGCCTGCGCCACCTGCTCAACTCGCCCGGTAATTTTACCGCCGCCAAGTTGCGCTGGGTGCAACAAAACCAGCCGGAGCTATTTGCCCAGATCGATAAAATGATGCTGCCCGGCGACTACCTGGGCTACCGCCTCACCGGCGAACTGGGCACCACGGCCTCGGGGCTGTCGGAGGGCATTTTGTGGGATTTCCCCGCCGAGGCCCCCGCCCAGTTGCTGCTGGATCATTGGCAGTTGCCCGCCCACCTGCTGCCCCCGTTGTTGCCCACGTTTGGCCCGCAAGGCCAGCTTTTGGCCTCCGTGGCCACCGAACTGGGCCTGCCTGCGGGCACCCCCGTTACCTACCGCGCCGGCGACCAGCCCAACAACGCCTACTCGCTGCAAGTGTGGCAGCCCGGCGAGGTGGCTGCCACCGCTGGCACCAGCGGGGTGGTGTACGGCATCAACAACGCCTTCCGCTACGATCCGGCCAGTCGGGTCAACACGTTTTTGCACGTAACCCACCAGGCCGCTCAGCCCGCCACGGGCACACTGTTGTGCGTAAACGGTACCGGCAGCCAAAACTCCTGGCTGCGGGCCAACCTGTTTGCCCAAGCCGGCGCGGCGTTGCCCTATCCGCAAATCAACCAACTGGCCGGGCAAGTGCCGCCCGGCTCCGAGGGATTGGTGGTGCTGCCGTTTGGCAACGGGGCCGAGCGGCCGCTGGGCAACCGCGACCTGGGCGGTAGCCTGCACGGCTTGCAGTTCAATTCCCACACGCGGGCGCACGTGGCGCGGGCCGCCCAGGAAGGCATCGCGGCGGCTCTCCGCTACGGGGTGGACATCATGCGTGGGCTGGGCATCGAGGCCCGCACCGTGCGCGCGGGCGATGCCAACATGTTCCTCAGCCCCATTTTTGCCCAAACGTTTGCTAATTTCACCGGCTCGGTGGTGGAGTTGTACAACACCGATGGTTCCCAAGGAGCCGCCCGGGCCGCCGGGGTGGGGGCGGGGATTTTCGCCAGCCACGCCGAGGCTTTCGCGGGCCTGGCCCGCACCCGCACCATCGAGCCCGAAGTTGCGCAGACTGAACGTTACCAGGCCATCTACGCCCGCTGGCTGGCCTGCCTGGAACGGGAGTTGGCAAGTTAAAATGCGAACAGGCTGGCATTCAAAACAGTAGTCGTTTAACTGGCCGGAGTGATCTTAAAAAATTGATTATCAAGTCATAAATTTTTTCCCATGAAATTTTTCCTCTTCTTAATCTTGCTGTTATTGCCGCTGGCCCCGGCCCAAGCCCAACGGTTTAACCGCTGGCTGGCCACCGCGCCGGGCGTGGTATCGTACACCTATCGGCAAGAACTTACCCGCGACGTGCCCGCCGCCCTGGACCTGATCAAACAGAGCGGGCTAACAAACCTGGAACTGTCCAACCTGTTTGGCAAAACCCCCACCGAGTTCCGGGCTTTGCTGGACGCGCGGGGGATGCGCTGCACCAGCTACGGCGTGGGTTACCAAGACCTGGCCACCAAGCTGCCCGAGGTGATGGCGGCAGCCAAAACCCTGGGGGCCAGCTACGTGCGCGTGGCCTGGATCCCGCATGAGGGGGCTTTTACCTTGGCCAAGGCCCAAGAAGCGGTTGCCCTGTTTAACCAAGCGGGCCAAACCTTGCACCAGAACGGCCTGCGGTTTTGCTACCACAACCACGGCTACGAGTTTGAGCCGCATGACAAGGGCACTTTGTTCGACTACCTGGTGCAAAATACCCACCCGGGCCACGTGGGGTTCGAGATGGACGTGATGTGGACCCAACTGCCCGGCCAAGACCCGGCCGCGTTGCTGCGCAAATACCCCAAGCGGTTTTGGTTGATGCACCTCAAGGATTTTAAAAAAGAGTTGACCCGCACCCTCAGCGGCCAAGCCCCGCCCGAGAGCGTGGTGCCCGTGGGGACCGGGGCGATCGATGTGCGGGCCATCCTCAAAGCCGCCCGCAAAACCAAGATCGAGTATATTTATTTGGAAGATGAGCACCCCCAAGCCGCTAAGCAGGTGCCGATGAGCCTGACTTACTTACGAAGTCTTTAGCGGTTGGGCTGCTTTTTTAGTCAACTGGCCGCCAAACTTGCGCCGCCGGACAGACACCTGGGCCTTAGAACGACGAAGGTCAATCAGTTTTGAGGCAAATCGCTTAATTTTGATAACAAATACAGCGCGATGCCTGTTCGAATAGGAAAATTGTGCGCCAAGAATTGGCTTAGGGATGAAAATTGGCCACGATCAATCATACTAAACGGCCCGAAAAGCCGTTTACCCAATTGATAAGCTAGCCGTAGAGTTTTACCAAAACCGGGCCAAAAGCTAAAAAATATCTTTTTTTAACGCATAAATTAGCCAAGTAAGAATTGATTTAAATCCTTACCAAAAAAAATTTAGCCGCGTAGAGGCATCCAACGTTATTCATATCCCGTATTAGATTTTACATGAGGCACTGGTCGGTTTTGCACTGGGTAATTGTTTG
The DNA here is from genome assembly GCA_025454895.1 of Bernardetiaceae bacterium. Classification (GTDB taxonomy): domain Bacteria; phylum Bacteroidota; class Bacteroidia; order Cytophagales; family Thermoflexibacteraceae; genus JALONO01. Next base: position 8,624 of record JALONO010000091.1, on the reverse strand, counting down.
GGCCTGTCCCGTTAGCCTAGTTTTGGCTAATCCGGGTTTGGCTAGCGATACCCTCACCCTAGCAGCCGCTAAAGAAACCGGTCGGCTCAAATTGAGCATTCGAGGCTCATATAACCCCGCCAACCCCCAACCGGGCGTGTTCTCGCACATAGGCGAGTGCATGGACGCGCGCATGAAGAACGAAACCGACAGTAACCTGGTGGTGAAAGTAACCAGTGGCACCTGGTTAATGGCCCGCGACACCAACGCCCAAAATATGCTGGTTACCAAAACCAGTGTGTTTACCATCCCGCCCGGCAAGCGTTTGCAAGCCAAAATCACGGCCCTTTGCGGTGAGATGAACAAAGATGCGCCTGACGTTTACGTGCAATATGAAGTCGGCCCGTCCGCTGGCTCCGATTTGCTGGCCTTGGCCCGTACCATCGAGGCCACCGGGGCCCAAACCAAAGCAGGCCAATACGCGCTGTGGGCCGTAACTGACTTCGCCACCAAAAAGGAACTGGGCGAAGATGAGCCATTGCTCCGCAGCAGCCAGCAGTTGCTCGACTTAGCCCGACTAAAAGTCAATATTTTTGGCAAACCCGAGCCAGTGCTGGTGGCCAAGGCTGGCAAAACCGCCAAGCCCACGGCTAAAGTTGACCTGTCGCCCACCAAAATTGACCAGGCCAGTGCCGTGGCCGCGCCCGCCACTGACTTTGAACCTGCCGAGGTGATGGCCAATGCCGAGGAAGCCGCCCTGCCTGCTATCATGGCGGGACCTCAAGCTGACGTCCCGGCCGAACAACGGGAAGCCGAGCATAACGGCTGGCTGTACCTGATGGGCTTTGGGCTAACGGTGGTGAGTGCGTATTGGCTCACCCGCAAAAAGCGGTCCCCGCAAGACCGCGACTCGGCCTAATTTCCTCCACTTGTTTTTGTTGGCTTACTCAAGGCCCAATTGGGCAAAGGCCGCCTGCTGTTCAGCGGGCAAATTCACATTGGCAAGCTCGGCTACAACGGGCGGGGCCAATAGTTTAATGTTGCTGTTGATCAAGATTTTACGCGGGCAACTGTAGCCACTGGCCAGAAAATGGAGGGCTTGGCCATAGGCGCGAGGCTCCCAAATACAGATCAGCGGCTCAGGGAAGCCCGTGCCATCGGTGCCGGTGAGGGCCGTAGCGGTTTTGGTGGGGTCACGGTGCTGCACTAAGTAGGCCAGCGTGCGGGCGGTGAGCAGCGGCAGGTCGCAGGCTACCACCAGCCAGGCCGCATGAGGGTGGGCCTGCCCCGCCGACAAAATGCCGCCCAGCGGCCCCAGGCCCAGAAAAGTGTCGGGTAGGTGGGGCAAATGCGCCAGCTCGGCCACCTGGTCCGGGCGGCACGAGATGAACGCCCGCTCGCAAAACGGGGCCAGCAGGTCCAAGGCATACTCGCGCTGCGGGCGGCCGTGGTAGGCAATGAGGCCCTTGTCGTGCCCCATGCGGCGGCTTTGACCCCCGGCCAGCACCAGGCCGTAGAGCGGCGGTTGGGCGGCTTGCAAAAAAGCCCGCAACCATTGTTCAATGGCGGGGAAGTTTTCCCAGGCCAGCACGGGCGGCGGCAAGCCCAACGAGGCCAAGTGCGCTTGCAGGTAAGCGGGCACTTCGGTAACGCCGGGGGCCAGCAGCACCAGCACCACGTGGGTGAGTTTGGTCAGCTTTTTCTCGAGCGGTTTGGCCGGATCCACCACCGCAATTTGGGCCGAGGCTTCAAAATGGTTGCCGTTCACCACCACCAAATGAGCGGCCTGGAAAAACTGCCGCCAAGGCAATTGGCTGAGCCAGGGTCGGCCGTCGGCATCGCGCTCGTAACCCTTGGCCTTGGGCTGATAGGCAAACGAAAAATCGAACCGGGAGTGCGATATTTTGTCGGTAAACACCAGGTTAGCCCCGGCCGCTAAGGCGGGGGGCGGGGTTTGGGTGGGGTCGTCCGCGCCCGCGTGGTCTGCGTCCACGTAGGCGGTTTCGGCCTCGCGGCCTAGGGCGGCCAGCAGGTGCTGGGCCAGTTGCTTGATTTTGCCACAAGGGGTGCCCAAAATGGCCAGTTCGGTGCGGGCAAAGTGGCCCAAGGCCGGGCGCTGGGGGTGGTCGTGATGCTGGGCCATATTGATATTTATCTAAAAATCAGTGTTTTAAATCAGGAAAAGACAAAAATGTATATTTGCCCCATCAAAGTTCGCTTATAAAAATGATCATTGCCAACCCAATCTACGATGTGGTGTTTAAACGGTTGTTGGAACACGACAAAGTAGCCAAGTTCTTCATCGGCACGTTGCTGGACACCCCCATTGAAGCCCTGGAACTGCTGCCGCAGACCTTTGCCCCGCCAGGCGAGTTCGATTTTGCCAAGCCGGCTGACGTGGCCCGCTACGAAGCCCAGTTGCGGCAACGGTACACCACTTGGGTGTTGCGGCTGGGTTTTATGGTCACCCTCCGCACCAAAACCGGCGAGGTGAAAAAGGTGCTGGTGGAGGTACAAAAGGCCAAAAACCAGGTGGACCTGATGAGTTTTAGGCACAACTTGGCCGAGCAGTACAAGCGGCAGGCCCCACCCGGCGACGAGAAAATGGTGCTCCCGGTTACCACGATTTACGTGTTGGGTTTCCCCCTGCCCGACATTGAAACGCCTTGCCTGCGGGTAGAACGAAACTACAAAGACTTGGTAAACAAGGAGTTGATCAAAAAGAAAAGCGACTTTGTGGAAAAGCTCAGCCATGATAGCTATGTGGTGCAAGTGGGCCGGGTTACTAACCGCTACCATACCAAACTAGACAAACTGCTAAGCTTGTTTGAACAACGGCACTTTACCGACGAAACCGAGACGGTGAAGGAATTTAAGCACCGGCCCGAAAACGAAGACGTGAAACTGGCCGTTGAGCTGCTGCACTTTGCCGCCACCGACCCCGCCGAGCGCAAGAAGATCGAGGCGGAGCGGGAAGCCTGGCGCACTCTCAATGCCCTTTTTGCCGACAAAGAGGAAGAATTGCTGAAACAGTTGGCGGAAAAAGACAAAGCCCTGGCCGAGAAAGACCGCCTGATTGAAGAATTGACCAAGAAGCTAAATGGGTAGAATTTTGGGTGGCAGATTTTTACATCTGAGATCAACATCAAGTACGAATTGGGGGTTTCTAGTGGTGTAAATAATTGATAAACAAGGAGAACAATCAGGCAATTATCAAGTCTTTTTAGTATAATCACCCCCATCGGACAAGCAAAACCCCAAGGATTTTGGAAACCCTTGGGGTGAAGTGATGCTTTATCGCGGGCGGTTATTTCAAGCTACCGATCATGTCGGAGGGGACTACCCACTGGTCGTACTGCTCGCTGGTGAGCAGGCCCAGCTCAATGGCCGCCTGGCGCAGCGAGGTGCCTTCTTTGTGGGCCTTTTTGGCGATTTTGGCCGCGTTTTCGTAGCCAATGTGAGTGTTAAGGGCCGTTACCAACATAAGCGAATTTTCCAGGTTGCGCTCCACGGCGGGGTAGTTAGGCTCGATGCCCACGGCGCAGTGCTCGTTGAACGAGCTGCACGCATCGCCCAACAAACGGGCGGCGGTGAGCACGTTGAAAATGATCAACGGCTTAAACACGTTGAGTTGGAAATGGCCGTTCATGCCGCCGATGGCCACGGCGGTGTCCAGCCCCACCACTTGGGCGCACACCATGGTGAGGGCCTCGCTTTGGGTGGGGTTTACCTTGCCGGGCATAATGGATGAGCCAGGCTCGTTTTCCGGGATCAAAATTTCGCCGATGCCGCAGCGGGGGCCTGAGGCCAGCAGCCGCACGTCGTTGGCAATTTTCATGAGCGTTACGGCCAGTTGGCGCAGGCTGCCGCTGGTTTCCACCAGGGCATCGTGGGTGGCCAGGGCCTCAAACTTGTTGGGGGCGGTTACAAACGGATGGCCGGTTAGCTCCGCGATTTTTTCGGCCACCAGTTCGTCGTAGCCGGGCGGGGTGTTCAGCCCCGTGCCCACCGCCGTGCCGCCCAGGGCCAGTTCGGCCAGGTGGGGCAGGGTGTGGCCAATGGCCCGCATGGCGTAGTCGAGTTGGGCCACGTACGCCGAAAACTCCATGCCCAGGGTGAGCGGCGTAGCGTCCATCAAGTGGGTGCGGCCAATTTTTACCACGTGGGCAAAGGCTTTAGCCTTTTGGTCCAGCGTGTTGCGTAGGGCTTTCACTTGCGGCAGCAGGTGCTTCACCACCGCCTCGTAAGCGGCAATGTGCATGGCCGTGGGGAAGGTATCGTTGCTCGACTGCGATTTGTTCACGTCGTCGTTGGGGTGGACGAGTTTCTTGGCATCGCTCAGTTGGCCGCCCAGCAGCACATGGGCACGGTACGCGATCACCTCGTTCACGTTCATGTTGCTCTGCGTGCCGGAGCCGGTTTGCCAAACTACCAGCGGGAACTGGTCGTCCAGCCGCCCGTCCAAAATTTCGTTACACACCCGGGCGATGATATCCCGCTTATCGGTGGGCAACACGCCCAGTTGATGGTTGGCCAAGGCGGCGGCCTTCTTCAAAATTGCGAAGGCCCGGATCACTTCCAGCGGCATAGTGTGGCCGCCAATGGTAAAGTTTTCGCGCGAGCGTTGGGTTTGCGCGCCCCAGTACACGTGCGCGGGCACTTTTACTTCGCCCATGGTATCTTTCTCGATGCGGAATTCCATTTTGGTTTGGGTTGATGCGGCCCAAAATTACACTGCGCCCGCCTGCAAACCCTCACGTGGGGCTGTTTCGTGCAACGCTTGCCCGGCAGCGGCGAAAAGCCCCCGGCAATGGTGGGTTTCCTGGCCAGGGGAACGGCGGCCCTACCAGCAGCAAAAAGCCCCGGCAGCGGTTTTGGCCCCATCCACCATGCAATCTTCCCGGCCAAAACTGGTAGTTTTGCGCCTCAAAAGTTGAATATGGAAGAAATTAAAGCCCCGATTACCGAGTACATCAACGGGCCGGGTTTTTTAGAAGAGGGCTACTTTTTAGTGGAAGTGCTGGTGCAAAAACGCAAGGAGCGCGCCCGTATCATCGTGTTGCTGGACGGCGACCGGGGCATCGGCATCGACCAGTGCGCCGCCGCCAGCCGCAAACTGGGCCAGTGGTTGGAAGAAACTAACCTCCTGCCCGATGCTTACGTGCTCGAGGTGTCCTCGCCGGGGGTGGACCACCCGCTCAAGGTCAAGCGGCAGTACCCCGCTAACCTGGGCCGCCAGCTCAAAGTGGAAACCACCGATGGCCGCACCGTATTGGGCCGCCTCGAGGCCGTGGCCGACGAGTTTATTACCCTGGCCCCGGTGGAAAAGAAGAAAAAACCCAAGCCTGGCCAAGCCCCGGCCGAAGACACTTTGCTCCGCATCCCCTTCTCCGACCTGGTTTCGGCCGTGGTACAGGTGAGCTTTAAATAGCTGGCCCACCCGGCGGCTACCTGGGCGCAGCCAACCAAATTGGCAAGGAAAGTGCGAAGTAAGAATTGCCCGTTCCAAAATTAAAGGAGATGACGGGCTTTGCCGCTGCACTGACCGCTCGTTACTTTTTTGCCAACCAAATTGCCTGGATGAAGCCTATCTACCTTGCCGCTGCCCTTACAAAAGCCCAGGCCCATCAATCCTTACTAATGAACTGGCTGTTAGCAGTTTTTGGTTTGCTGATCGCCACCGTGGCCCAGGCCCAAAACTGCGGTACCGATGCCCTGCACACCCAACAGTTTGGCCGCAACTTGCAGTATGCCCGGCAGCAGCAATTGGCTAACCAGCAAACCTACGAACGGGTGCGCCAGCTGGCTCAGCCCAACGGCCCGGTGGCCAACCGCTTGGAGGCTACCCAGTTTACCCTGCCCGTGGTGGTCCACGTGATGCACAAGGTAGGCACGGCCGTGGGCACGGGCGAAAACATCAGCGATGCGCAAATTAGCCAAGGCATTGCCCACCTGAACGAGGCGTTCCGGGCGGCGGCCCCTTACAACGGCCCTGGCGCGGCGGATACCGAAATCCAGTTTTGCCTGGCCAAGATTGACCCTAATGGCCTGCCCACCACGGGCATTATCCGCCTGGGGGTGGCCGACACCCTCACCGACGTGCTCAACAGCGTAAACGACCTCACGCTCAAAAACCAATCTCGCTGGCCCACTAACCGTTACATCAATATTTGGCTGGTGAAAGAAATCACGATGTCTGGTTTCGGGCCGTCGGTGGCGGGCTATGCCTACCTGGCCGGGGCCCACGGCCTGCCCTTCGATGGCATTGTGAACGAGGCCCGCTGGTTCGGCAGTTCGGTGAACAACTCCAAAATCCACATCCACGAGATGGGGCACTACCTCAACCTGTACCACACCTTTGAAGGCGGCTGCCCCAATGCCAACTGCCTCACCAACGGCGACCGCGTGTGCGACACCCCGCCCGACAACTCCACGGCGGCGGTGAGCTGCGCGGGCACGGCCAACACCTGCACCACCGACCCCGCCGATAACACGGCCCAGAACCCCTTCCGGCCGGTGATTGCCGGTGGCCTGGGCGACCAGAACGATCTGATCAACAACTACATGGACTACGGCTACCAAAGCTGCCAAAACGCCTTTACTGACGGGCAAAAGCAGCGGATGTTGGCCCTGTTGGTACCCGGCGGGCTGCGTCGGAGCTTGGTCAACCCCGCCGATCCGGCCAGTTGCCAAGTGCCCTGTACCACTGTCATCACCCCTAATTTCACGATTTCGCCCGGCCTTACCATCAATGTGGGTAGCACGGTGAGCTTTAATAACCTCAGCAGCGGGGCCACCACCTTCGAGTGGCGGGAAAACGGCACCGTGTTTGACCTGGGCACCACCCCGCCCCCGCGCAATTACGCCACGCCGGGCACCTACCTGATCAGGCTGGTGGCCCGCAACGCCAACCCGGTTTGTGAGCAATTTATCGAGTACCCGCTTGAAGTAAGATGCCCCAGCATTACAGCGGGCTTTAACCTTAGCACTAGCCCCACCGTGGTGGCGGGTACCACCATCACTTTTACTAACACGAGTAGCGGGGCCAGCACTTATCAATGGCTGCAAAATGGGGTGCCGTTTTCTAGCGTCCCTAGCCCTAGTTTGGCTTTTAACACTCAAGGCACCTACCGCATTTTGCTGCGGGCCGGTGACGGGGCTTGCACGCAAGACTTTTTCCGCGACATTACGGTTACCTGCCCGGTAACGGCTTCGTTTACGGCCAGTGCCACCACGGTTTTTGTGGGCACCACCGTCAATTTTGCCAATACCTCTACTGGGCATACCGGGGTTACCTGGCGGGTGGGCGGTGCTCCGGTGGGCACGGGCAACACGTACAGCCAAGCTTTTGGCCCCCCGGCCAACGATTATTTGGTAGAACTGATCGCGACCAACGGCATTTGCAACGATACCGCCCGGCAAGTGGTGCGGGTGTTCGAGCCGGGAAGTTGCGGCTCGCCCGGGGCTAGGGTGTGGGCCTTTGGCACCCAGTCCGGGGTTAATTTCAACCTGGGCAGTCCCCCGCCCCAGGCTTTGAGCACGGCCCTCGACGCGCCCGAGGGCTGCGCCAGCGTAACCGACCGCAACGGCAATTTGCTTTTTTACACGGACGGACGGACGGTTTACAACGCTAGCCACGTTGCAATGACCAACGGCACGGGGCTGCTGGGCAACCCCAATGCCGTGCAGTCGGCCCAGATTGTGCCCGTGCCGGGCAGTAACAATTTGTTCCACCTGTTTACGCTGGGGGCCGACGGGGGCATCCTCACCCGCTCGCTGGTGGACATGGCCGCCAACGCGGTGGTCGCCTCCGTCAAAAACCTGCCCGTGGTACCCAATGCCATGACCGAGAAGCAAGTAGCCACCATGCACGCCGACGGTTGTAATAAATGGCTACTCACCCACACCTGGGGCGGCGATCAACGTGCTAATGACTTCTATGCCTTTTTGCTCGATGCCTCGGGCAATGTTACCGGCCCCGTCATTTCTAGCGGGGTTGGTTCGCCCATTTTCTACCCGGTGTCGCCCCAATCTCCGGCTCCCTTTGATGGCCAGATGAAGATTTCGCCCCAGGGCGATAAGGTGGCCTTCGCTACCATCATTAGCTCGACCGCCGCAGGTGGCGACCTTGGCATTGTGGAAGTGTTTGATTTTGACAACCTAACCGGGCGAGTCAGCAATCCCAGGCGCATTTACGAAAGAAGGGAGGAACTGCCTTACGGGATTGAGTTTTCCCCCAACGGCCAGTTGTTGTACTTTACCACCAATGAAGCCGCTGGCACTATAGGCGGCGGTGGCGATAGCCGCCTTTACCAGCACCAACTGGCCAGCAACGTTACGGCTAGCATTTACACCACCAACGATTTTGGGCTTTGGGGCCTGCAACTTGGCCCAGACGGGCTAGTGTATGCCGCCTTACTCCAAAGCTCCTTCTTGGGGCGGGTAAATGCGCCCAATGCCCTGGGGGTTGGGGCCAACTTTGTGCCCACCGCCGTGAACCTGCTCCCCCCCGGTGGGCAACGCAACCGGAGCCAACGCGGGTTACCGGCCCCCGTGCCCGCCCCGTTCTTCGACTTTGATTTTAGCTTTGATTGCGAAGCCCAGCTCACCCGGTTTAGGCTTAACCGTTACGGCAATCAGATAGA
>JALONO010000329.1 GCA_025454895.1 Bernardetiaceae bacterium | reverse complement strand
ACCAGCCAAATTCCTTCTTCATGAAAAGCGTGTTACACTGGAGCGGAGGTAAAGACTCCGCCCTGGCCTTGCACCGGATGCGGCAAGCGGGCCAGCCCCCGGCCTTGCTGCTCACCACGCTGGGCCTACCGCAGGCGCGCGTAACCATGCACGGCGTGCGCGAAGGCTTGTTGCGCCAGCAAGCCCACTGCCTGGGCCTGCCCTGGCAGCCGCTGTGGCTGCCCGCCGAGGCTACCATGGCCCAGTACGAGGAAGTTTTACGGCCAGCACTAATGGCCTTGCGGCAGGCGGGCTACACCCACTCGGCGTTTGGCGATATTTACCTGGAAGATTTGAAAGCCTACCGCGATGCGCAGCTTGCCCAAGTGGGCCTGGTGGGCCACTACCCCTTGTGGCAAGCCGAACCGCTCGCTTTGTTGGAAGAATTTTGGGCGGCCGGTTTTAAGGCCGTGGTGGTAGCGTGCAACGGTCGCTGTCTCGATCAGTCGTTTTGCGGGCGCGAGTTGGATCGCGCTTTTGTCCGTGACTTGCCCTCCGGCGTGGATCCCTGCGGTGAGAACGGGGAGTTCCACACCTTCGTTTACGACGGCCCCGGCTTTACCCGGCCAGTGGCGTTTACCTTGGGCCAAGTGGTGGCCCGGCAATACGGGGCCATCCAGGCCAACCCCGGCTGGGATACCACTTTTTGGTTTTGTGATTTGGAGGAACCCGCCGCGCCGTTGCCGGAGTAAAAACAATTCGCTCACTTTGTGGCTTATAACCGTAGCAGGGCCACTCAACGGGCCTTTCTGCCCATTATGAACCCAAATTCCTCGGCCTTGCCTCCCCATTCTGCTCACCCTGACCCAGATGCCAACGCGCCCGCCCGCAAGCAAGACCACATTGAGCTGGCGTTCCGCTCGCAGGTGGGGCAGGCCCATTTGGATGCCCGGTTTGACTACGAGCCGCTGCTGGCCGCCCACCCCACCGACCCGTTGCCCCCGTTGGAATTTCTCGGGTATTCGTTGGCGGCCCCGCTCTGGATATCCAGCATGACGGGCGGCACCCAAATGGCCGGCACCATCAACCACAACTTGGCCCGGGCTTGTGGCGAGTTCGGCTTTGGCATGGGCCTTGGCTCGTGCCGCTCGTTGCTGTATGCCAATACTTATTTTGATGATTTTAACGTGCGCCCCCTGCTGGGCAAAAAAGTGCCGCTTTACGCCAACCTGGGCGTGGCCCAGGTAGATAAACTGCTGGTTAACAACGAACTATCGGTGCTGACCGACCTGGTGGGCCGCCTCCAGGCCGACGGCCTCATTGTTCACGTAAACCCCACCCAGGAGTGGCTCCAGCCGGAAGGCGACCAGTTGCTGCGTCCCCCGTTGGCCGTGCTGGACGAACTGCTGGCCCGGACCTCGCTCTCGATCATTGTAAAAGAAGTGGGGCAGGGGTTTGGCCCGGCCAGTATGCGCGCCTTGTTGCAAATGCCCCTAGCGGCCGTGGATTTTGCGGCCGGGGGCGGCACCAACTTTGCCCTGCTGGAACTGCTGCGCTCCGACCCCTCGCGCCGCGATGCCTACGAACCCCTGAGCCGGGTGGGCCACACCGCCGAGGAAATGATGCGCCAAGCCAACCAAATTGCCGCCGAACTGCGGGCTTCGGGCACATTGCGGTGCCAGCAACTCATCATTTCGGGCGGGGTCAAAGACTTTTTGGACGGTTATTATTTGACCGCCAGTTCCACCTTGCCCGCTATTTACGGCCAGGCTTCGGCGTTTTTGCGCCACGCCCGCGAAGGCTACGAGCCGCTGCGCCAATACGTGGGCCTGCAACTCCAAGGTTTGGCCTACGCCCGGGCTTACCTGCGCCTCCGCGCCTAGTTGATTTACATTTTGCCCAACTTTGCGGTATGACCTTCCGCTGCCGTGCCCTTGCTACCGATCCGTATGGTTGGCTCATGGTCCTGCTGGCGGTGGGCAACTTGTGTTTGTTGGCCCGGTTGCTGGCCCTGGGCAGCATGCTGCACCCGGCGGGCGACGACCTCAATTTTTTAGTTCTGCTCCGTCAGCATGATTTTTGGCACGCCGCCACCGTCCCTTATTTTTTCTGGGGCGGGCGGCTAGGGCCTTACGTGGTCAATTGTGCGCTGGCCCAGGGCTATTTGAGTTGGGGAAGTTTTTTGCCGTTTTACCTGCTGTTCCTGCCCGCTTGGGGCTGGGGCCTCTACGGCTTGCTGGTCCGGCTGGGCCAACGGGCCGGCTGGCGGTTTCCTTGGCACCGGGTTACCCTGGCCAACCTCACTTGGTTGCTGTTTGGGGTGTGGCTGCTTGCCACCGCCGAGGCCGGGGCCATGTTTTGGATGGGGTCGGCCGTCACCTACCAAGGTGGGGTGCTGGCCGCTATTTGGGTGGCTTACTGGCTTTTAGCTCCGCGCCTCCATTGGTGGCACTACCCATTACTGGGGCTGGTTTCGGCCTACGCGGGCAACTCGGCCGAGCATTTTGGGCTGGCCTGGGCGTTGCTCCTGAGCATCTTCGGGCTGGCCGGGGCCTGGTTGCGCTACGGCGGGGTAGTGGCCAGCAAGTGGAGGCGGCAACTGCTCAGGGCCGTCGGGCCGGAGGTGATTGGCCGGGTTTGGGCGGCCTGGCTGGGGGCCGCCCTGGGCTTTGGGGTAATGCTGGCCTCGCCCGGCAACGGGCGGCGGCTATCGTATTTCGGGGGCGGCGAACTGGCCAATTTCTTTCGCCATTACCGGCAAAACGTTCCGCTGTTTTTCCACGATTTTGTGCCCGCCATGCTGCTGCCCTGCCTGTTTTTGGGGCCGGTGCTGTGGTACCTGGGCACGCGGGCGCAGGGGGGCGCGTACCTCCGCGAGCCGTCGCCCAGCCGCCAGTTGGCCGGGGGCTTGGGCCTGGTGCTGGGGCTGATCTTGGTGCTACTGGGGCCGTTGGTGTACGCCACGGCCGGGGTAGGCCCGGAGCGCAGCCATGCCGTAATGGCTTGGTTATTAATACTTTTAGTTGGGTACTTTACGTTGCGCCTGGGGCAATGGGCCCCGCCGCCCCGGCATTTTGCCCTGGCCATTGCGTTGCTGGCCGCCGGGGCGTACACCTACAAACAGCGGTTTGACTTGGTGAACCATTACTGGGGCACCCGGCGCTTTCATCACGATTTTGCGGCGCGGCTGAGCTTGCTCCGCCAGCAGCAGGCCGCCGGCCGCCGGGAGGTGTTGGTGCTGCCCCGGGTAAACATGCCCCCGGGCGTGCTGCGGTTTACTGAACTGCATCGCGACCCCGAGAAAAACCAACTTTTTGCCCGCGCCTACGGCCTGGGGTTCCCCGTTCGGTTGGAAGATTAGCCGCCCGTTAGCAATTTTTAGCACCAGCGAGAGCGGCCTGGTTAGGCTACGGCCCGGCGGGCGGTTAATTTTGAGGCTGGCTGATTAAGAAATCCCTAAGGGTTTCAAAACCTTTAGGGATTAAAGTTGGCCACAAAACTAGCGTGATAGCTTTTGCTGGGCATTAATTTGATAATCAATACTTGGCGGCGTTTCGGGGTTGGGCTGGTAGTTGGGGCCTTGGGCCTAACCGCCTGCGACCGCAGCCACCTTTACGCCGAGAAGAAAAAAGCCCGCTACGAAGGCCCGGTGGTGGTGTTTGACAGTGTGAACACCCTGTACAGCGACAACGCAGTACCCCGCGTCAAGATCATTGCCCCCCGGCAAGTGGTGTACCAAAACGGCGATGTGCGCTACCCCGCCGGGATGAAGATCACTCAATACAACGAGCGGGGCGTGCCCACCACCACCCTGCGCGGCGACTCCGGCCGGTACGACAAGGTCAAGCAATTTTACGAAGCCTTTGGCAACGTGGAGGTGCACAACCTCGAACAACAGCAAACGCTGTACACCACCCAGCTAGCTTGGGACCAGCCCAAGCGGGAAATCCGTACCGACAAACCCATCAAAGTCATCACCCCTAACGAACGGCTGGAGGGAGTGGGCCTGGTGTCGGACGAACAGTTTAACCGCTACCGCATTACCAAACCCACGGGCATTTTCCCGGCGGCCCAGTAACGGCTAAGCAAACCGTATAACAAACAGAACATTTCCGCTAGCTTGGTTATATCTCCACCTTCTCTATCCCAACTGAGCATGAGCGAACTTTTGCGGCAACATATCGAGAAAATCACCCCGCTTTCCGATGAGGAGTTTACGTACATTCTCTCTCATTTCGTAGTCAAAAAATACAAGAAGCATCGATTTATCGTGCAAGAAAACGAAGGAGTAACGTATGATTTTTTTGTAACCAAAGGATTGCTCAAATCGGCGTTTACGAATTTAGAAAACGGCAAAGAGCACATTTTACAATTTGCCTGGGAAGATTGGTGGATTACCGACTACCAAGCCTATTTTAATCAAACCAAGGCTAGCCTGGGCATCGAGTGTATGGAAGAAGTGGAAGTTTTGGCCCTGTCGTTGCACAACCGCGATAAGCTCTGCGCGGAGTTGCACAAGATTGAGCACTTTTTTAGGCGGAAGTCGAACGCCGGGTACGTGGCCCTGCAACGGCGCATTTTGTCGTTGCTCAACAGCTCCGCCCAGCAGCGTTGCGACCAACTGCTGGCCACTTACCCGCAGCTCTTTCAGCGGGTGCCCAAAACCTTAATTGCCTCTTACTTAGGGGTTTCGCGCGAAACTTTGAGCCGCCTGACCAAATAAGTGTGATGTAAATCACGCCAAACTTGTGATTTAGTTCCTGGGCCGTCATCGGGCCGATGGTGAATTTTGCATAGTCAATCTAAAGCAAAAAAACGATGAAAAAGAGAATCTCATCCGTTGCACTAGGCGTAATGGTAATTGCTGCCACCACCATTGCCACCTTTCACCATCAAGCGGCAGCCCAAACTAAAAAACAAGTAAACAAGATGAAAAAGAAAGTATTGTTTGTGGTAACTAGCCACGACAAAAAAGGCGACAC
>JALONO010000090.1 GCA_025454895.1 Bernardetiaceae bacterium | reverse complement strand
TTGAGCCGCTGGTCGATGCGCTGGTAGCCCCGGTCGATCTGCTCGGCGTTGCGGATCACGCTGGGGCCGCTGGCCGACAGGGCCGCGATGAGCAGCGACACCCCGGCCCGGATGTCGGGCGAGGTCATGCCGATGCCCCGCAGCGGGTACTTGCGGTCCAGGCCGATGACGGTGGCCCGGTGCGGATCGCACAAAATGATCTGCGCGCCCATGTCGATGAGCTTGTCGACGAAAAACAACCGGCTCTCGAACATTTTTTGGTGGATGAGCACCGTGCCCTTGGCCTGGGTGGCCGTTACCAGCACAATGCTGAGCAAGTCGGGGGTAAAGCCGGGCCAGGGCGCATCGGCAATGGTGAGGATGGAGCCGTCGATGAACTTGTCGATTTGGTAGTGCTTTTGGGCCGGGATGTGGATATCGTCGCCGACGAACACCATTTGGATGCCCAACCGCTGGAACACGGTGGGGATGATGCCCAACATGTCGACCCGGGCGTTTTTGATGGTAATTTCCGAGGCGGTCATGGCGGCCAGGCCAATGAAACTACCAATCTCGATCATGTCGGGCAGCATGGTGTGCTCGGTGCCGCCCAGGCTGGGCACGCCCTCGATGGTGAGCAAGTTGGAGCCGAGGCCGCTGATGTTGGCCCCCATGCGGTTGAGCATGGCGCACAACTGTTGTAAATACGGCTCGCAGGCGGCGTTGTAAATGGTGGTTTTGCCCTGGGCCAGCACGGCGGTCATTACCACGTTGGCCGTGCCAGTTACCGAGGCTTCGTCGAGCAAAATGTAGGTGCCTTTGAGCTGGCTGGCATCGATGTGGTAAAAGTTATCGTCGATGTCGTAGTTGAACTTGGCCCCCAGTTTCTCGAAGCCGAGGAAGTGGGTGTCCAGCCGCCGCCGCCCAATTTTGTCGCCGCCGGGCTTGGGCATTTTGCTCTTGCCAAAGCGGGCCAGCAGCGGCCCCAAGATCATGATGGAGCCGCGCAGGGCGGCCGCCTTCTCCCGAAATTCGTTGGTTTCCAGGTAGTTGATGTCCACGTTTTTGGCGCAGAACCGATAGCTGCGGCCCGAGGCATTTTCCCCGGTTTTTTCCACGGTTACGCCCAGGGCGGCCAATAGCTCGATGAGTTTGTTCACATCGTGGATGTCGGGCACGTGGTGGATGGTTACCGATTCTTCGGTGAGCAGCACGGCGCACAAAATTTGCAACGCCTCGTTTTTGGCCCCTTGGGGCACTATTTCGCCTTTTAATTGGGCACCGCCTGCTATTTCAAACGTGGTCATGGGTCAAGGTGTAGGTTATGGCGGGCAAAAATAACCGCCAGGGGGCACAAAGCCTTTGGCTGGGCCAGGGCAGGGCCGCAACTGGCTGGCCATTGCGCGCAATCGGCATTTTGCCTTAATTTTTCGGCCCCAAACAACCCCGTTTCATGCCACAGAACCAATTGAACCAACCGCTGGGCCAATTTACCGCCTGGCAGCGCACACCCCAGGGCCTGGCGGTGCAAACCACGCACGGCACGCTAGAGCTTACGGTGTACCGCCCCGGCCTGGTGCGGGTGCGCGCCAACCAGCACCCCGGCACGCGCGATGATTTTTCGTACGCGGTGGTGGCCGAGCCGGAAACCGTGGATTTTACCATCGTGGAAACGGCCGACCAACTGCTGCTCACCACCGCCCAAATGCGGATCGAGCTGGGCAAAACCCCGGTGCGCCTGCGCTGCCTTAGCCGCCACGGCGGGCTGGTGAATGAAGACGACCCCGCGTTTGGCACTAGCTGGATTGGGCAGCAGGTAACCACTTATAAAACCTTACAACCCGGCGAGCGGTTTTTGGGCCTGGGCGAAAAAACCGGCCCGCTGGACCGGCGGGGCCACGCCTACACCCACTGGAACACCGACTTTTTCGGCTACGGGCCGGAGTCGGACCCGATTTACGCCACCTTTCCGTTTTACCTGGGCGTGGTGCCCCACCAGCCCGCCCCGCTGGAAACCGAACCCGCTGAGGCCGGGTGGGTGTACGGTATTTTTATGGACAATCCCTACCGCTCGCATTTCAATTTTGGGGCTTCCACCAACCGCTTTGCCAGCTTTGGGGCCGACGATGGGGAGATGAATTACTATTTCTTCCACCACGAGGCGGGTTTCCCCGCCATTTTGGAAGATTACACCTGGCTCACCGGCCGGCAGCAATTGCCGCCGCTGTGGAGCCTGGGCTATCAGCAATGTCGTTACAGTTATTACCCTGATAAAGAAGTGCTTACCCTAGCCCAAACTTTCCGCGACAAGCAAATTCCGGCCGATGTGATCCACCTGGACATCCACTACATGGATGCCTATAAGATATTCACCTGGGATGCCCAGCGGTTTCCCCAACCGAAGGAACTGCTGGCCCAACTGAAGCAACTGGGCTTTGAGGTGGTGGTGATGTGCGACCCCGGCATTAAAACCGAGCCAGGCTACCCCGCTTACGACGAGGGCCTAGCCCAAGACATGTTCGTCAAATACCCTGACGGCACGCCGTACACCGCCCAGGTGTGGCCCGGCTGGTGCCATTTTCCTGACTTCACCTCGGCCCGGGTGCGCCAGTGGTGGGGGCAATATTTCGGCAACTACGTGGCGGCGGGCGTGCGCGGCTATTGGAACGACATGAACGAGATCGCGTCCTGGGGCCAGCGCACCCCCGAACTGATCGAGCACGAGTACGAAGGCCAGCGGGCCTCGCACAAAAAAGCCCGCAACGTGTACGGCCTGCAAATGGTGCGGGCCACCCACGACGGGGCCAAGCAACACCTCAACGGCGAGCGGCCGTTTGTGCTCACCCGCGCCGCCTACGCAGGCGTGCAACGCTACTCCGCCGTGTGGACGGGCGACAACACCTCGACCGACGAGCACATGCTACTGGGCGCCCGCCTGGTAAATAGCCTGGGCCTGGCCGGGGTAGCCTTTGCCGGTTACGATGTGGGCGGTTTCGTGGGCGAGCCTTCGGTGCCGCTGTTTGCGCGGTGGATCAGCCTGGGGGCCTTTGCCCCGTTTTTCCGGGGGCACACCATGATCAACACCCGTGACCACGAGCCTTGGTCGTTTGGCGAGGAGGTCGAGGACATTGCCCGCAACTACATCCGCCTGCGCTACCAGTTGCTGCCTTATTTGTACGCCACTTTCTACCAAGCCAGCCAAACCGGGCTGCCCGTGGCCCGCTCGCTGGCCATTTTCCACCCGTTCGACCCGCTGGTGTACGACCACCGTTTCCACAACCAGTACCTGCTGGGGCCGTGGCTGCTGGTGGCCCCCGTGGAGAGCACCCGCGACCTGGTGAAAGTGTACCTGCCCGCGGGTAGTTGGTATAATTTCTACGATAACGAAAACCAAACCGGCGAGGAGATTGCCATTGCCGAGTGCCCCATGGAACGCTTGCCCGTTTACGTGAAAGCTGGGGCCATTTTGCCCATGCAGTCGGCGGTGGCCCACACTGGCCAGCCCGGCGATGGTATTTTGTACCTGCATGTATATTACCTGCCCTATGTGCCTGGTTTTGAGGATGATCCAAATTTCGGCCCTACCGAATTTGAATTTTATGAAGACGACGGCCGCACCTACGCCTACCAGCAGGGAGCCTATTGCCGCCGCCTCATCCGGTACAGCGACCAAGATGGCCAGATCGTGATCGGGCCGGCCCAGGGCAGCCACCCCAGCCGCTTTGGCCAAATCAAGCTCATCCTCCACGGATTTGACGAGGTGGGGGCCGCCCTCAACGTAAACGAGCAAGTGGTGCCCGTGCAAGAAGAAGAGCTGCAGTTCGTCCCCGCCGTTACCAGCTTCGACCCGCTGGGCCGCGCCAATTTTGCCCCCTCTCAAGTGAATAAGACCGCCATTTTCCCTAACCAACCCGGCCAGCTGGTGGTTACGTGGTGAGGTTAAGAAAAATTCATCGCAAGCGCAACTCCAAACGTTAACCCGCTCGCCAATGCGAAAGAGATCATTTCAACCAAATAATCATCTACGCCAAAACCAAATGGAGATTGTGTGTTCTGGTTAGTATAAATGATGGTTAGTCAAGCGAAACAATCATTTAATCATGCAATCATTGCGTCATTTAAAGATAAACTATGGCATTTGAAGTTCAGAATTTCGCCCAAGACGTGCTGGAAGCCAGCCAGCAAACCCCCGTGGTCGTCGATTTTTGGGCCCCTTGGTGCGGGCCTTGCCAGTTTTTAGGCCCCGTGATCGAGAAACTGGCCCGCGAGGCCGACGGTCAGTGGCAACTGGTCAAGGTCAACAGCGACGAGCACCCCGAACTATCGGCCCAGTACCGGGTGCAGGGCATCCCCGCCGTTAAAATGTTTGTAGAGGGCCGGGTGGCCGCCGAGTTTACCGGGGCTTTGCCCGAACCGGCCATCCGCCGGTGGCTGGCCCAACACCTGCCCAGTGCCAGCCGCAAGGCCCTGCAAATGGCCCAGCAACTGATCCAGGCGGGGCAACCCGAGGCCGCCGCCCAGCAGTTGGCCCAAGTGCTGGCCCAGGAACCCCAAAACGCCCAGGCGGCGATGGCCCTGGCCCGCCTGCGGCTATTTGACCAACCAGCCCAGGCCGCCGAGTTGCTGCGCCTGGCCGAACGCGACGGCGAACTGCTCCAAACGGCCGAGCAACTGGCCCACTTGGCTCACCTGCTCGCGCCCGGGGCCGGGTTGCCCGCCGGGCCGGGCCAAGCCACCTTTCAAGCCGGGCTGGCCGCCTTGGCTACCCGCGACTTTGGGGCGGCCCTGGAAGCGTTTATCCAAGTGGTGGCCACCCACCGCGCTTACCACGAAAAAGCCGCCGAGAAGGCTTGCCTCGGCATTTTTGCCTACCTGGGCGAGGGGCACGAGATCACCAAGCAATACCGGCGGCGATTTGGCATGGCTTTGTATTAAAATCCCCAAGAGTTTCCAAAACTCTTTGGGTTTTATCTTAATGCTGCGTCAACTTAGTTTGGATAGGAATTTTTTCTTCCTAACCGAAAGATAATCAAGCGTTTAAATCTCAAAAACAATATACAGAATTAAACGGTTAAAGCACTAAAATCAAATAGAGATTGCGTATTCCTTATCCTGTAAATGATTGATAATCAAATGGAACAATCATTTAATCATGCAATCATTTAGTCATTTTCGTCTTAACCCTAAAAATGATGGCCGGAGAAAAGGATTTAGCCACTTTGTTACAAACGTTGAAACCGGTTTTGCAGCCGGGTGAGTACGTGTTTTGTCCGGTAAAGGAGTTTGAAGCCAACTACCTACCCGCCTGTGTGGCCTTTTTTAAAGAAACCGAAGGCCCCACCTTGGTGCTGCCCCGCGCCGAGGCTGACCGCCAGGGCCTACCGTATTCGTTCGTGGCGGCCTGGATCACGCTCACCGTCCACTCCGACTTGGCGGCGGTGGGGCTAACGGCCGCTTTTGCCCAGGCTCTGGCCCAGGCGGGCATCAGTTGTAATGTGATGGCCGCCTACTACCACGACCATATTTTTGTGGACGTGGCCCAAGCCCAACCAGCCTTGAGGGTACTGCGGCAACTGGCCCGCCCCGCCCATTGACCACAAAAAATGGCCGACTGGGCCGTTTTGTTTACTTTGCTACCCTTATGCCCATCAACTGCGCCATTGTGGACGACGAAAGCCTGGCCCTGCGCCTGCTGGCCGACTATGTGGAAAAAAGCCCGTTGTTGCGGCTGGTGGGCAAGTTTAACCGGGCCATCCAGGTGCTGCCGCTGCTCCAAGCGGGCGCGGTGGACTTGCTGTTCTTGGATATCCAAATGCCCGAACTGACCGGGCTGGAGCTTCTGAAAACCTTGAAAACCAAGCCCTTGGTGGTACTTACCACTGCCTACTCCGAGTTCGCCGCCGAAAGCTACGCCCTCGATGTTACCGACTACCTGCTCAAGCCCGTTACGTTCGAGCGGTTTTTGCAGGCCGTGAACAAAGCCAGCGAGCTACTGGCCCTGCGCGCGCGCGCCACCACCCCCGTGCCTGCGTCTGTGCCCGCCCGGGGGGGCTATTTGTTGGCCAAAGCCGACCAAAAACTGCACCGCATTGCCCATGCCGATATTTTGTACATCGAGGGCCTGAAAGAATACGTGAGCATTTACACCGCCCAAAACCAACGGATCATCACGCTGGAAACCCTCAAAAACCTGGAAGATGACCTACCGCAACCGCCCTTTATCCGGTGCCATAAATCGTACATTGCTAATTTAGACCGGGTAACGGCCGTGGTGGACAATCACCTGGAAATCAACAAAAAACTGATCAGCATTGGGGCTAGCTACAAGGCGGCGGTGTTGGCGGCCTTGGGGTAGGCTCTTGCTTGGGTTCTTCTCCAACAGTCAACTGTTGATCGTCGACCGCTTACCCCAAAATCAGGTAGAATTTGCGTGTTGTTAATATTCTATAAAATTGATAATCAAGTAACTTAATCAATTAATCGGGCAATCATTTAAGTGTAATACCATGCACCACCTTTGTTTATTTGCTCATTGGCTCAGGCTGGGCCTCCTGTTTGCCGGAAGTGGGGTTACTTTTGAAGCCGTTGCCCAGCCGCGCGCCCGTATGCAAGCCCTCCACCAAGCCATTACCGCTAAGTTGGCCGCCCACCCCGGTGAGTTCGCGGTGGCCTACCTGAACCTGCAAAACCCGGCCGATACGCTGCTGATCAACGCCGACGCGGAGTTTCACGCGGCCAGCACCATGAAAACCCCCGTGCTGGTAGAACTGTACCGCCAGGCCGAGGCGGGCCACCTGCGCCTCACCGACTCGCTCACCATCCGCAACCAGTTTAGCAGCATCGTGGACGGCAGCCCCTACCAGCTCAGCGTAACCGACGACAGCGAAGACGGCCTGTACCGCCACTTGGGCCAGGCCCGGCCGCTGCACCAACTCGCCACCGACATGATCACCCAAAGCAGTAACTTGGCCACTAACCTGCTCATTGATTTGCTGGGTGCCCCTAACGTGGCCCGCACCATGCAAAACCTGGGCCTGGGCCAGTTAAAAGTGCTGCGCGGGGTGGAAGACCAAAAAGCCTTTGACCAAGGGCTAAACAATACCGTAACTGCCCGCCACTTGGCTGGTTTATTTGCCCAATTGGCCCGCCACCAATTGGCCAGTCCGGCTAGTTGCCAAGCGATGATGGACGTGCTGTTGGCCCAGCAGTTTAACGACATTTTGCCCGCGCGACTGCCCGAGGGCGTGCGGGTGGCCCACAAAACGGGCGAGATCCACGGCGTGCGGCACGACGGCGGGCTGGTGATCCTGCCCGACGGCCGCCGGTACGTGCTCATCCTGCTGTCGCGTAGGTTGGCGCAGGTGGAACCCGCCGTGGTCGCCCTCAGCGAGGTCTCCCGCCTGGTGTACGACCATTTTGCGGGGCAGTAGCCGTTTGAGGGTCTGGTTGTTTTAAGAGGTGCTAGCGAAACCTCTGGTAATCATGCTGGCCGTACGCCAAAATCAAACATGAGTGTCGCATTTTCCATCTTGTAAACGATTGACAATCAAATGGAACAATCATTTAGTCATGCAATCGTTGAATCATAAAAGTATTACACCACATTCACCTCGGCCCGTAGCTCGATCCCGAACCGCTCCCGCACCGACTGCTGGATGGCCTGGGCCAAAGCCCAGATTTCCTGGCCAGTGGCCCCGCCATAGTTGACCAGTACCAAGGCCTGATCGCGGTGGGCCCCGGTGTTGCCCACTCGTTTGCCGCGCCAACCGCACTGCTCAATCAGCCAGCCCGCCGCTACTTTGGTGAAACCGGGGGCTTGGCCGGGGTAACCGGGCAGCCCGGGGTGCTGGGCCTGCAACTGCTCAAATTGGGGCGTGGGGATTTCCGGGTTTTTGAAAAAACTGCCCGCGTTGCCCAGTTTAGCGGGGTCGGGTAGTTTGCTTTGCCTAATGTGGATCACCGCCTGGCTCACCGTGCGGATCGTCGGCTCGGCTACTTGCATGGCCTTCAGCGTATCGGTAATGGCCCCGTAATGGGTGTGCAGCGTGGCTTGCTTATCGAGCTTAAATGTTACCGAGGTGATCACGAACCGGCCTTTGGCCCAGTGCTTAAAAATGCTCTCGCGGTAGCCAAATTGGCACGCCTCCCGGTCGAACCGTTGCAAGTCTCCTGTCGCGATCTCGACGGCCTCCAACTCGGTAAAGGTGTCTTTCAACTCCACTCCGTAGGCCCCGATGTTTTGCATGGGCGCGGCCCCCACCGTGCCGGGGATGAGCGACAGGTTTTCCAGTCCGGCCCAGTTTTGGTCCAGGCAGTGCATCACAAACTGGTGCCAATTTTCGCCCGCGCCCGCGCGGACCCACACGTGGTGGTCGGTTTCAGCGGTTTTTTCGATGCCCTGTAAATCGATTTTGATCACCAAGCCCGGAAAATCGGCCGTTAGGAGCAGGTTGCTGCCCCCGCCCAAAATGAGCAACGGCCCGGCCTGGGCTTGGGGGCTGGCCAAAATGGCCCGCAAAGTGGCCACCGAGTCGGCGTGGGCGAAATAGCGGGCGGTGGCCGCCAGCCCAAAAGTGTTGTAGCCTTGCAAAGGCTCGTGCTCGCGGAGGCGGCTCATGAACTTGGGTTTTGCCCGCCAAAATAGCCCAGGCGAACGGTTTGGCAATCTTGAAGCGGGCTTTGGCGGGTTTTTGTCAATCAAAATACGGGGGAGCCGAGGGCTGGGCGGCCAGGGCCAGCACCGTGGCGATCTGGCTGGGCAGGTTGCGGTCCTCCGACAGCGGGGGCAGGGCGGCCGGGTCGAAGAAGTCCGCTCCGGTCGTTTCCATCCCTTGTTCTAACTGGCCACCGGTTTCTTCGCACAAAAAGAACAGCTTGTACACGTAGTTGGGCGTGAGCGCGTGGGGGTGCATTTTTTTATCCATCACGGCCAGCAGGCGGGTGGCGCGCACCAGCAGTCCGGCCTCTTCGCGGACTTCCTTTTCCACGTTTTCGCGGGGGCTGAGGCCCACATCGGCCCAGCCGCCGGGCAACGCCCACCGGCCGTCTTCGCGCTCCTGCACCAGCAGCAGGCGGCCTTGGCGCAGCACCACGGCCCGCACGTCGGTTTTGGGGGTGCGGTAACCCACATCGGCCGTCATCAGTTGGCGGATCTGGCCCGGCTCCGGCCCATCGGCGGCCAGGCGGGCCAGCATTTGCACACTCAGTTGGGTCAGTTCCTCAAACCGGTCCAGGTCGTAGGGGTTGGGCGAATAAAACAGCCCGGCTTGGGCAATGGCCTGCACGCGCTGGGCCATGGCCAGCCAAAACCGCTCGGGGGATGATGCTTGATCCATGCAACAAAGTAAAGCGAAAACCAGCTAGGCCAGCCCGGCGGTGGCCATCACGCTGGTTCGGTCAGGAGCAGCACCTTCCGGCCGTCGGCCAGGGTGCAAGCGAACAGGTAGTTGGGGCCGCCTTCCCTCAGGACCAGTTGCTGGCGCAGTTGGGCCACCGTTTGCGGAAAATTGCGTACCGTCAGGTTCGCCTGGCCCTTGATCAGCAGTGCCTTGAGGGCCTTTTTGTCCGGTTTTGCCACGGCCTTCAACCGAAAACGCCGACCCGGAAAATCGGCCACGGGCTGGGGCGAGGTGTACAAATGGGTGTGTGGATGCAACTTGGTTAGCCCCAACTGGGCGGCCACGCTCTTGAACGCCCCGGCCTTGAGCACGGCCGCGTTAGGCTCGTACAAGTAAGCGTCGGGTAGGCCGAGGGTTACCGGGGCGGCCTGCTCCTGGGCCAGGGTAAACGAAAACTCGGTGGCGGCGGGCCGCCCCAAGTTCACGGCCCGGATTTCCGGCTCGGGCGGCTCGGTAGGGGGGCGGTTGAGCAGGTAGAGCACTTCCTTGCACTCATTGTCCACGGCCAGGACGACTACCTGGGCCAAAGCCCCCGGCACGGCCTGGGCCAGTTGGCGCCGGGCGGCCTCCAAGTCCAGCAGGGGCGAGGTTTTGAGCAGCACCTGCGGGGCCAGGGCCAGCAGGCGGGGCAGCCAGGCGGCCGCATCCGGCTCGCAGTCGGCCAGCCGGAACACCCGGCCCTGGGCCGCCCGCCGGGCCGGGTCCAGGTAAAAACAGTCGACGGGTTCGGGGGGCTGGGCCAAAAAATCCTCGCCGGGTTGGGCGTGGACCGTTACGTTGGCCAGGCCCAGTTGGGCAAAGTTCCAAGCGGCCGCCTCGGCCAAGGCGGGCTGCCGTTCCACGTAATGCACCCGCTTGAACCGCTCGGCGAAAAAACTGGCATCTACCCCCAGGCCGCCCGTGAGGTCGGCCAATACGCCGCCTTGGACTAGGCTGGCCTTGTAACGCGCGGTGGCTTCGCTGGAGCATTGCTCTAGGGCCAGGCGGTCGGGGAACCAGATTTGCGGACAAGCCGCCCACTGCGGCAGTTTGGTTTTGGCTTTTTGGCGGGCGGCTACCTGGGCCGCCGCCTCGCGCAGGTGCGGGTAACCGCCTCCGCCTAGGGCGAGTTTGGCCGGGTCTTGGGCCTGGTGGGCGGCCACGAAAGCAAAAAAATCAGGGCTGGTTATCAATAATTTGGAGGCAAAAACCGACCAGAAATAAAAAATTTGGCACAAAGGTATTGCATATCAGGGGCTGGCTATCTACTTTTGCATCCCAATTAACGAAGTACCTTTAAATAAAGAGCAAACGCGGGAATAGCTCAGTTGGTAGAGCGTCACCTTGCCAAGGTGAAGGTCGCGGGTTCGAGTCTCGTTTCCCGCTCTTTGATTACTTAAAAGACTACATGGGTTGCAAAACTTCTGTAGTCTTTTTTCTTAAATCGCGGCAGTATTTCGCCGCGCTACCGTAGTGAGCCGGGATGGTGGAACAGGTAGACACGCAGGACTTAAAATCCTGTGGCTGAATAAGCCGTGCGGGTTCGATTCCCGCTCCTGGTACGAAAAACCCAAGCCTTGGCTCGGGTTTTTTTATTGGAGGATTTTTCCCGATAGTCGCTGCTGGTAGGAGCGCAAAGTCGCCGCTAATTGGCTCGGAGACTTGGCGGTACATTTATGCTCTATCTGCGGCCAACACTATAAACTCGCGGGTTTGGGGCGGTTGGGTCAACTGGTCGGTGAAGGTTTGGGGCGGAGCGGGCCGCAGCCCCGTTTGCCGCAGCCATTGGGCCAGGGTGGCGGGGGCGTAGCTGGCAAACCCAAACCGGGCAAAAGGTTGGCTGGCCAAAAATGCCGGGCTGGCAAAGGCCAAAACCAGCCGACCGCCAGGGGCCAGCACCCGGGCAATTTCGGCCAAATACCGAGGGGCATCTTCCCAGAAATATACCGTATTGATAGTCAGCATTTTAGTGAATTGGCCATCGCCAAAGGGTAAAGTATGCCCGTCCCCTAGGGCGAAATCGGCACGGCCCTGGGCCAGCCACCCCGCGTTGATTTGGCGGGCGTTGGCCACCATGTCGGGCGAGATGTCCAGCCCCTGGTAGTGCAGGTCTGGGGCCAAGTTGAGCACCTGGGCCAGGTGGGCCCCATTGCCCGGCCCGATCTCGAGCAGGCGGTCGTGGCGGGCGAGTGCCAGGCTGGCCAAGGCCCGGTCCAGCATGGGTTGGTTATTGCGCTGCATGTGCTGGGCCACCTCCGCGCCGGTGAGGCCGCTAGGGCAGCGTAATTGGGCGGCAATGGCTTGCCATTCAAGATCGGTGAGGGGCATGGCTCAATGGTTTCATGATTTTTTATTTTATTGATTATCAATATGTTGATTGATTTTGAGCGAAAAATCTGCTTTTTGCTTTTGGTGAAGATAGGTGGTTTGGGGGACAGTTGGGCAGCGAGCGATCCGGGTTTGAGGTTGGGCGGGGCGGGCAGGCGAGGGGCAAACTTGGGCCGTTACGGCCCCCTACTAGTGAACATTACGCCCGGAGGCCCTAATTTTAACCCGTTATGTTTTTTAACCGCAATTTTATCAACGCGCTGTTGTACCTGGCTTTGGCCGGGTTTGTGGCGTGGGTGTTTGCCGATTTGATCTTGTACGTGGTGTTGGCGGTCATTTTGTCCGGGGTGCTGCGCGGCCCCACTAATTACTTGAGCATGACGGGCTACGGCCGTTTCCGCACGCCGCGCGGGGTGGCCATTTTGCTGTCGTTCAGCATTGTGGGGGCGGTGATCGCGCTGTTTGGCCTGCTGTTTATCCCGCTCATTAGCGACCAAGTGCGCATTTTGAGCCAAACCTCTACCGACGAAGCGTTTGAAACCCTGGAACCCGTGGTGAAAAACCTGGAGCAAACCCTGATCAAGTACAATTTGGTGGATCAACCGCCGGGTTTTGTCATCTACCAATTAAAACGGAGCGTGCGCGAACTGTTCAGCCAGTTACAGTTTACCGAGATTTTGAACCAATTGGTAAGTACGACCAGCAGCTTTTTCATTGGCCTGCTAGCGGTGCTTTTTATCACTTTTTTTATTTTGCTAGAAAAAGGAAAAATGCGACGGCGCATTATCCAGATGATCCCCAACCGGTATTTCGAGGTTACCATGAGCGGGTTTTACAAGGTGGAACGGCTGCTGTCGAACTACTTGCTGGGGCTATTGGGCCAGCTCACATCGATTTTCACGCTCACCTCATTTGGCATGATCGTGGGGGGCATTAACTACGCCGTAACCATCGGGCTTTTCGCGGCCCTAGTGAACGTGATCCCGTTTGTGGGGCCGCTGGTGGGCACGGGGTTTGCGCTGGTGATTGGGCTGTCGACGGCCCCGGCGGAAGCCTTGGCCGATGGGGGGCATAACTGGATCATTTTCAAGGTACTATTTGTGCAGGCTGTGGTTCATTTGATCGACAATGTGGTGTTGCAACCGCTCATTTTTTCTAAGAGTGTGAAAACCCACCCGCTCGAGATTTTTTTGGTGGTGATCGCGGGGGCCACCCTGGGCGGGGCCGTGGGCATGGTGGTGGCCATCCCTACGTACACGGTGTTGCGTGTGTCGTTTTTAGAGTTGCGCAAAGGTTTCCGCGAGTACCGCATTTTCCAGCATTTCAAAACCACCCAACGGCGGCTGGACCACATCGGCTAAGGCCAGCCCAGGGGAAGGAACTGGCCTTAGCAAGTCATCGTGGTTGAATAAAATAAATTGTATTTTTCTGGCAATTGCCCCGCCGGGCCTAGAGGTGGTAGCCGCCGTCCACGGGCAGCACGGCCCCACTGATGAACGCCGCCTCGTCGGAGCAGAGGAAGGCGATGACCTTGCTCACGTCGGTGGGCAGGCCCACCCGGCCCAGGGCCGTTTGCGAGGCGATGTAG
>JALONO010000328.1 GCA_025454895.1 Bernardetiaceae bacterium | reverse complement strand
GCCCGGCCCGGCCAAACCCGCAAGACCCAGTTTTTGGCGGGGGTGGACTGCACCGGCCACGGCGTGCCCGGGGCGATGATGAGCATGATCGGCCACTCGGTGCTGAACGAGATCGTGGGCCAGGGCCGCGTTACCCAGCCTAGCCGCATCCTGGCCCAATTGGACGAGCGGGTACGCCTGGCCCTCAAGCAGACTGGCAACTCGTTCACTGGCAATGTGGACGGCATGGACGTGGCCCTGGTGGCCCTCACCCGCCCCCAACCCGGCGGCCCGGTGCAACTGGCCTTTGCCGGGGCGCGCCGCCCGCTGTGGTACGTGCGCGCGGGCACGGGCCACATAGAGGTGCTCATGGGTGCCCGTAAGAGCGTGGGCGGGGGCCTCAACAAAGCCGACCAAGCCACTTTTGACACCCAGCACCTCGAGCTCCACCCCGGCGACCGGTTTTACCTGTTCAGCGACGGCCTGCCCGACCAGCCCGATGCCCAGCGGCGCAAATTTGGGACCGAGCGGCTGCGCGACTTGTTGGCTCACAACCAGGCACTCGGCCTAGAACAGCAGCGGGCGTTGTTGGAGGCCGCCCTGGCCGAGCACCAGGCCCACACTCCCCAGCGGGACGATATCACGATGGTGGGCATGGAGATCTAAAATGATGATGGGCCCTCCAACGGTTTCACCCAAAAATTAATGCCCGTACTTACGGCTAAAATGGTGGGGAGGAATAACCTTGGTATCCAATAATTGGCCAGCACCAGCCCCAACCCGGCTTGTGAGCTTGCCGGGGGGCAACTATACGAGGCCGAAATGGATCACCCGCTCTATTTCTTGTTGATTATGATCACTTTAGTTGCTAATATCGCAACCAAAGGCTGGTTTTTGTGTTGCCAGCGACAAGGCCCTATGTTGCTATCTAACAGTACCCCCATTTACCGATTGTTAGCGGTAACGATCGCTTACCTTACCTTGCTTGTTAAGTCGCAAGCCCAGCCGCTCCACTTCTGGCACCTTACCGTTAAAGAGGGCCTGCCCAACAACTATGCCGTGGCCGTACTTCAAGACCTCCAAGGTTATATGTGGCTGGGCACCGGCGACGGCCTGTGCCGTTACGACGGCTACCAAGTAAAAGTGTTCCGGCACGACCCCGCCAACCCCCGCAGTTTGGCGGGTAACAACATTACCGCGCTGTTCGAGGCCCCCCAAGGCGAGTTGTGGATAGGCACGACCGACGGACTGAGCCGCTACGACCCAGATACTGAGCAATTTACCAATTTTGCTGAACTCAAAGGCCAAGAAGTAAGGAGTATTTTGGCCCATGAGTCGGCAACGTTGATTGTGGCCACCACCCGGTTTGTCGGCACTTTGGAGCCTCAAACTGGCAAAACCAATTCTTGGCTGACCGAATGGGGCAAGGAGATGCAGGGCTTGAGCTTGCGGAACGCCATCCGGTTGCGCTCGGGGCAGGTGGCAGTGGCCGCCCAATCGGGTTGGGTAGGGGTTTTTGACCCCGTCCGGCGGCAATTGCGCACCTTTCGGCACCAGCCGTCTCGTGCCAACGGCTACGCCCTGGAGAGTATCTACCAAAGTAACGACGGGCGGCTATGGTTGGCCACCCGCAACGGCAACGGGCTTTGTAGCTTGGACCTCACCACCGCGACCTTCACTTATTATCCCGACCGCGGCCCCTTGCGCCTCGGGGCCAGCACCCTCATTGGCCTCACCGAACTCGACGGCGAACTGTGGCTGGGCACCGAGGGGGCCGGGCTACAAATCATGAATTTGGCCACCCAGGCTTATCGCCAGCACCTCGCTAACCGCCAAGACCCTACCAGCCTTACCAATAACTCGATTTATACGATTTACCGCGACCGCCAACAGCGGGTTTGGCTCGGCACCCATGCGGGCGGGGTGAACATCCACGACCCCAGGGCCGAAAAATTTGCCAAAGTGGCACTCCCGATGGCCAGCCCCATCAACACGGTGCTGGTGGACCGGCAGCAACAACTGTGGGTGGGCACCGAGGCGGGGCTAGTGCGGCAAAAGGGAAATCGGGTTACCGTTTTTGGCCCCCAACCTGGTCAGCCTGGGGCTTTGCCCACTTGGGCCGTGGTCAAGGTTTACGAAGACCCCGAAGGCCGCATTTGGGTGGGCAATTGGGCCGGGGGGCTTAGCCGCTACAACCCCCAAACCAACCGATTTACCACTTTGGAGGCGGGTAGTTTGGCCCAGCAAAGGCTCACTAGCCCGCACGTAACCCAGATTTTATATAGCCAAACCAAGGGCCAGTTACTGGTGGGCACCTACAATGGCGGGCTTAACTTGGTGGCCCCCGACCTGTTAAAAGTAACTGCGGCTTACCAACACGACCCGGCCAATCCCAACTCGCTGAGCGACAACCAGGTAAACGCCCTCTACCAAGACCGCCAGGACCGCATCTGGGTGGGTACTCCCCGGGGCCTTAACCTGCTCGACCCTGCCACTGGGCAGTTCCAGCGGTTTTTGCCCCAACCCACTCACCTGAGCGACCAGTACATCAATTGCTTGTTTCAAGACCGCCAAGGCAGCCTGTGGGTAGGCACCAACCGGGGCCTCAACCGCTTAAATGCCAACGGTAAGTTTACCGCCTGGACCCAAGCCAACGGCCTGCCTAGCGATGTGGTGAATGGAATATTGGAAGATGCAAAAGGTCTTTTGTGGATCAGTACTAACAACGGCATCGCCCAGTTTAACGTGGCCAACCAAAAATTTAGGAGCTACACCGAAAGCGACGGGCTGCAAAGTAGGCAATTCAAGGCCGGGGCTTACTTTAAGGCCCCCGACGGCGGTTTTTACTTTGGCGGAGTGGAGGGTCTTAACCGTTTTTATCCCGACAGCATCCGGGAAAACCCCCACCGGCCCGAGGTGTATTTTACTGGTCTCAACATTTTTAACCAGCCAGTGGGCTTAGGAGGCCCGGAGGCCCTGCTCCAGAAGGTGATTGCCCGCACGCCTCAAATTACCCTTACCCACCGCCACTCCATTTTCTCGGTCGATTTTGTGGGCCTCAACTTCACCAATGCCCACCAAAACCAGTATGCTTACCGGTTGCTGCCTTTCCAGCCGGAATGGATCAACGCTGGGGCGCAGCGCAGTGCCACCTACACCAACCTGGACCCCGGCACGTACCAACTCCAAGTAAAGGCCAGCAACAACGATGGCCTTTGGAACGAGCAAGGTGCCCAGCTCAAGATCGTGGTTTTGCCCCCTTGGTGGCAAACTTGGTGGTTCCGTACCCTGGCCGGGGCCGCGTTGCTGGCCGGGGTGATCAGCTTTTACCGGGTGCGCACCCAGTTCTTGAAGGCCCAAAATCAGAAACTCGAGACGCAGGTGGTCCAGCGCACCCGCGAACTGGCCGTGGCTCACCAAGAGGTGCAGGCCAAAAACAACGAGTTGCAAGCCAGCGAGGAGGAACTGCGGCAAAACATGGAAGAGTTGGAAGCCAACCAGGAGTTTATCGAGAAACAACGCCGCGAGCTGGAAGTCGCTTTTAAATCGCTCGAGATCAGCAATGAGCGCATTACCGATAGCATACGTTACGCCCAACGGATCCAAAACGCCATTTTGCCGCCCACTGGCTTACTGCAAGCCGCCTTTGCCCAGCATTTTGTATTGTTTAAACCCAAAGATGTGGTG
>JALONO010000089.1 GCA_025454895.1 Bernardetiaceae bacterium | reverse complement strand
CACAAAGGACGTTCATAAAACAAAAAATAACGGTGCTAAGTAAGGAGCGACTTTACACGCGCAAGTAATATGAAAAGTCAAATTGGGCGTAAATTGTTACAGGCAAATTTAAAAACAAACGATCCAAAAAATCAACCATTCTTACTTAAATTTTTTTGGCGTGTTGATGACGAATAAGGGATTATTTCAAAGCAATAAATTATTTAAGATGTTGAACTAAACAAAATCCAAACCGTTTGCTAAAAAAATTACAAGCCGAGCATCCACCGCCACCGATGCCTAAATCACTGATAACAAAGCCAATAGTGGTCTATACCACTCTTTATCCCACATGGAAAAGCCCGGCGGGCGATTTAACTTTGAGCAACTAACTACAGCCAGGGCCGGGCCGATTGGGCCGGGCCACCGCTCATCATCATTATGAATACCCAAACTGAAGCCCCTTCTTTGCTGGCTAATCCCGACGGCGTGTTTGCCCAGGTGGAAAAAATGGGCCACGAACTGGTTACCTATTGCTACGACCAGCCTACTGGCCTCAAAGCCATCATCGCGGTGCACAACAGCGTGCTGGGGCCGGGCATGGGCGGCACCCGCATGTGGCCCTACGCCACCGAAGCCGAAGCCCTCACCGACGTGCTGCGCCTGGCCCGGGGGATGACCCTCAAAAATTCGGTGGCGGGCCTCAACCTGGGCGGTGGCAAGGCCGTGATCATCGGCGACCCGCGCCGGGTAAAAACCGAGGCCCTGCTGCGCCTTTATGGCAAGTGCATCCAAAATCTTAACGGCAAGTACGTTACCGCCGAAGATGTGGGCATGACCGACCACGACATGGAGACCATCGCCCTGCAAACCCGCCACGTGAGCGGCCTGCCCTTGTACCGGGGCGGCAGCGGCAGCCCGGCCGTGATGACCGGCTACGGCGTGTACGTGGGCATGAAAGCCGCCGCCAAACGGGCCTTTGGTACCGACAGCCTCGCCAACCGAAAGGTAGCTGTGCAAGGCGCGGGCGCGGTGAGCCAAAACCTAGTGCCCCTGCTGCTCAAAGAAGGGGCCACCGTGTTTGTGAGCGACGTTTTCGAAGACAAACTCAAGGCTTTTGTGGCCAACTTTGGCGGCCAAGCCGTGCCCGCCGACCAGATTTACGACCTGGACGTGGACATTTATTCGCCCAATGCCCTGGGGGCCACCATCAACGACGACACACTGGGCCGCCTCAAGTGCCAGGTAATTGCCGGGGCGGCCAACAACCAACTGGCCAACGAACCGAAACACGGCCTGGCTTGCCTGGAACGCGGCCTGGTGTACGCCCCCGATTTTGTGATCAACGGCGGCGGGGTAACCAACATTGCCACCGAAATTGCCGGCCAGTACAACGCCGCCTGGGCCAAAGCCCAAACCGAGCAAATCTACGACCGGGTGGGCCAAGTGGTGGACCAAGCCCAGGCCCAGCGTCGTAATGCCCAAGAAGTGGCCACCGAAATGGCCCTGGCCCGCATTAAGGCGGTGGCCCATGTAAAAACCATGTATTGAAGTTTCGGTTAGCCAGTGGCACCGTATTTTTGCCCAGCTTGAACTACGGGCTTGGTTTTGCCCAAAAATTCAAGGCAAACCAACGAAAAATGCTTAATTTTGCCTGATTTAGATATCAATGCGGGCTTAGTTAACAATTTTTCAATCTTGCCCCCTCCTCTATCCATAACCATTTGTAGCCAAGTATGAAAAACATTGCCGTTTTTACCTCCGGCGGCGACGCCCCGGGCATGAACGCTTGCGTGCGGGCCGTTGTACGAGCCGCTATACACAACAACATCAATATCTACGGCATCTACCGTGGCTACGAGGGCATGATCAAAGGCGACATCCGCCCCCTCACCTCTCAGTCGGTCAGCAATATCATCCAACGCGGGGGCACGGTGCTCAAGTCGGCCCGGAGCGATGACTTCCGTACCAAGGAAGGCCGCCAAAAAGCCTATGATCAACTCAAGTCGCACAACATCGAGGGCCTTATTGCCATTGGCGGCAATGGCACCTTTACCGGCGCGGCCATTTTCCATCAAGAGTACGGCATCCCCACCATTGGCTGCCCCGGCACCATCGACAACGACCTGTACGGCACCGACTTCACCATCGGGTTCGACACGGCGGTGAACACCGCGCTGGACGCGATCGATAAAATCCGTGACACCGCCGACTCGCACGACCGGGTGTTTTTTATCGAAGTGATGGGCCGCGACTCGGGTTACATCGCCCTGCGCTCGGCCATTGGCGGCGGGGCCGAGATGGTGCTCATCCCCGAAAAGCCGGATAGTTTAGAAAACGTGATCGAGCGGCTCAAGCACGGCTGGGGCCGCCACAAACGCTCGTTCATCGTCATCGTGGCCGAGGGGGAAGAAATCGGCAACGCGGCCTTTATCTCCCAAAAAGTGAAGGCCCAACTGCCCGAACTGGACATCCGGTTCTCGAACCTGGGCCACGTGCAGCGCGGGGGTGCGCCCAGCGCGCTCGACCGCGTGATCGCCAGCCGCATGGGGCTGTCGGCCGTGGAGGCCCTGCTCAGCGGCAAAACCGATATGATGGTGGGCATCGTGAACGGCCGCATCAAATTCACCCCGTTTGCGGAAACCTTTAAAAAGAAGCGCGAACAAATTGCCGAAATGATCAAACTGGTAGAGGTGCTGAGCAAGTAGTCAAAATCCTCAAAATCAATCTAATACGGCTGCGGGCTGGTGCTGGTCCAGCCGCCATCGATCACCAAGCTCTGGCCGGTAATGTGCCGGGCTTTGTCCGATACGAGGAAGGCCGCCGCCGCCGCAATGTCGTCCACGGTGGCCGGGCGGCCCAGGGGCGTGATACGCGCCCAGGTATCGGCGTAGGTGGGGTCGTGGAGGGTGCGCTCGGTAAGGGTAGCCCCCGGTGCCACCGCGTTGACCCGGATGCGGTGCGGCCCCAACTCGGCCACCAGGTGCTTGGCCAGCATTTCCAGGGCGGCCTTGCTCATGCCGTAGGCGGCCAGGTTAAGGTGGGCCTGGTGCCCCGTAACCGACGACATGAACAAAATGGCCCCGCCGCTGCCCTGGGCCACCATTTGCCGGGCAGCCGCCTGAGCCAAGAAAAAGCTCCCACCCAAATTGACCTGCATCACTTTGTAAAACGCCTCGGGCGAATATTGTAAAAAATCGCCGAATAGGGTAATGCCCGCGTTGGCGATGGCGGCATCCACCCGGCCAAACTCGCGCACGGCCGTGGCCACCAGGGTGTCCACGAACGCGAGATCGCCCGCATCGCCGGGCAGGGGCAGGCAGCGCACCTGAGGGCTAGCCGCTTGCACTTCGGCCGCCGCCTGCTGGGCCAATTCCGCATCTAAATCATTGATTACCAAATAAAAATTATCACTGGCTAGCTGGCGGGCAATGGCCAGCCCAATACCCTGACCAGCTCCGGTAATGATGGCTACTTTAGGTTCCAAATGGTTAGAAAATTGAGCGCGAAAAATTAAAGCAACTAGCGGCCGCAACCAAAAGCAAGTCCACCATCACCTGGAAAATCACCTTAAAACTTGCTGACAACGCTACCCGCTAGAGCTTGGGCTTCACCCCCGTGGGTTTAAACAGTTCCAACTGCTGCAACGACATCAACTCCTTCATGGTTTTTTGCATCCCGTCCACCGAGCCGTCCAGGAAAATGACGTTGCCTTTGCCGTTTTCCACAAAGTTTTTGAGGGCCTCGGTCCACATCGAGAACAAGATCACCGACGAGTCCATGTTGACTTCCTGCATTTCCATGGCGGCCTGTTTCATCCCTTTGGCCACCTCTTCCCGGAACAGGGCCACCGCCTGGCCGCGCATCCTGGCCGCTTCCCGCTCGGCCTCGGCGGCAATTTTGATGGCGTTGCCCTCGGCCTCGGCACCTTTGGTTTTGGTAATGAGCAAGGCTTGGCCCTCGTTCTCGGCGGCGGCCCGCAAGTTATTGGAAGCCACCACTTTGGCCATACTTTGGGTAACGGCCTCGTCAAACGCAATATCGTTTACCTGCAGGTCGATGAGGTGATAGCCCCAATCGTAAAGCGTTTTGTCGAGATGAGACTTTACCTCTTCCACAATTTCGCGGCGCAGGGCCAGCACTTGGGCCTGGCGTTTAGTAGCCACGAAGGCCCGCACCGAACCTTCTACCGAACGCACGAGGGCTTGCATAAAGTTTTGTTCGTCCACAAACTTAAAGGCCACGTTTTTGATCGTCTCTTCCTGGTCGTCCATAACGGCGAACAGCAGCATGGCGGTAAAATGCACGTTGGCCTGGTCGGTGGTGGTGGCTTGGAAGGCCAACTCGGCCGACCGGTTCTGTACCGGGATTTTCCGGAATACCCGCTCCAAGAAGGGGATTTTAAAGTTTAACCCCGGCCGGGCCACCCGGGCGTAGCTACCTAGGCGGGTAACCACTGCCACCGTGCCCTGTTGCACTGTAAAAGCGAAGCTGAACAGCACGATCAGGCCAATAAACATCAGGAACCCAAAAAAGAAATACTCCATATTGATAAATAGTTTAGGGAAAAGACCAACTAAGTTGTTGGCCTTAAATGTAAGTCTTTGATCCACAAAACATGACAAAATAAGGACGCAGAATTTTTGGAGCCACCCGACGGGCAACGCGGGCAAGGGCCATCGCTTACTCGCGAGATGCCCGGCCCACCGGAAGACTGCGTGCCATATTGCAGGCAAGCAACCTAAATTAGCCGCCCCGAAACTTCAGCCAACCCTTTGCCAGGCTCACCTTTTTTGTGATAAAACCCCGACAAAGCATTGATTTACAAATTTTTACTCAATACACAATCTTAAACGCCCGCGCATGATCGTTCTCCAAAACGCTACCGTCCATAAAGGCGGGGGGCCGTTGCTCACCGGCCTTGATTGGACTATTAGCCCCGGCCAGCACTGGGCGGTAGTAGGCCCCGTGGGCGCGGGTAAAACCACCCTGCTGGAAACCCTGGCCGGACGGCTGCCGCTGCGGCAAGGGCAATTGGTGCGTCAACTGGGCCAGGCCACCGGGACACCCGCACCCATGGCCCTGCTGCGCTTTAACGAGCAGCCCACCGAAACCAACTTAGAAACCTATTATTATCAGCAGCGTTACCACGCCTCGCAAACCGACGGCCTCATTTCGGCCGAGGCGTTTTTGCAATCGCAATTGGCCGCGCCGCTGGGGCAGCAGCCAGCTCATGGGGCGTTGCTCAACCGGCTGGGGCTTACCCCGCTGCTGCCCAGCCCGTTTATCCAACTGTCGAACGGCCAGCGGCGTAAGTTATTGATTGCCAAAGCCCTACTGGCAAAACCGAGCCTCCTCCTGCTCGACAACCCGTACACCGGGCTGGACCCCGCCACCCGGGCCGACCTGAACCAACTCATTAGCCAAGTGGCCACCGAACAGCAGGTGGTAATGGTAAGCCCCCCGGCCGAACCGCTGCCCGCGTGCATTACCCACGTGCTGGCCCTGCGCCAAGGCCGGGTGGCTGGCCAGTTTACCCGGGCCGAGTACTTGGCCCAGCCGATAGAAACAGCGGCCCCGCTCCCGCCCCGCCCGGCGTTCGCGCACGCCCCGGCACCCCAGCCCGCGCCCGAGGTAGTGCGGCTGGCGGGCGTATCGGTGCGCTACCCAAGCGGGCCGCCCGTGCTGGAAAACCTGCACTGGACGGTGCGCCAGGGCGAAAAATGGGCACTCACCGGGGCCAATGGCTCGGGCAAGAGCACGCTGCTGGCCCTCCTCTACGCCGACCACCCGCAGGCGTACAGCAACCCGGTGTATGTGTTTGGCCAAAAACGCGGCCCTGGCCAAAGCATTTGGGACCTCAAACGGCATATCGGGTTTGTGTCGCCGGAGTTACATTTTTATTGGCCCACGCCGCTCACCGCCCAGCAAGTGGCCGCCACCGGCTTTGCCGACCAGTTGCGCCTGCCTCCAATCGGTACGGCTCAAGCGACCACCATTCAGCAACTCTTTGATTATTTTAGCCTTAGCCCGCTCATACGGCGGCCATTCGCTACCTTGAGCACGGGCGAGCAGCGGTTGGTGCTACTGGTGAGGGCCTTGGTAAAACGCCCGCGTTTGCTGCTGCTAGACGAGCCGTTTCAAGGGCTGGACAATGATTTAACCGCCCAAGCCTTGGCGTTGCTGGCCACTTGGCTCGGTCCCGCCGATACCTTGGTGTACGTAACCCACTACCCGACCGAAGTACCCGGTTGGGTTACCTACCAGCTTGCCTTAGCCCAACCCAAATTGACTTGACGAAGATTACGAAGCGGCGGGCGGTTAGTGGACGCGCCCGGCGGCGGCCTTTACGGGCAATTTGGTGGTTTTAGCCACCGGGGCATGGAAAATGGAAGCCATCAAAGGCAAAATGACCAATAACAGGCCCAATAAAAGTAAACGAGGAAGCGTTTTCATAGCTCGTTGGGTTTTTGCTTAAAACAAGAACTTGAGGGATGGTGTGAGTAAGTCGCAGACGGGAAAGAAAACGTTGCAATTGCTAGACCCTCCCAAAGGCCAAAAGGTTGCAAGGCCCACGTTACCAAGTGATTATTTTTTGCAATTTAACCATAAGTTCATGCAACCGGGCCGTTAGCAGGGGTGTCTATTTCTACGTAAATTTCCGGCCAATGGAGCAACTAGAGCCATCCCCTATCCCCACCGACCCCGGCCCGGCCCGGTCGCGGCTCCGTTTTCCGCGCCTGGGGCAAAGCCAATGGAGCCGCTTGTTACGGCACATCCAGCATGTGAAGCTCCTGCGCCGGCTGCCCCAGCCCAGCCGAAAAACCCGGGTGTATTTTGTGGTGTACACCATCGAGCTACTGGTGGTAATGGCGGGCGTAGCGGCCGGTTTTGGCATGAACAACTACGCCGAAAGCCGTAAAGAGCGCAAGCAGGTGGCGGAGTTCCTCAACGGCCTGGAGGGCGACCTGGCCACCGACCTGGTGAACCTGCGCCTGGGCGACAGCGTGGCCAACAACCGCGTGCAAGAATTGGTGATGCTCATGGGCCTGCTCAAAAGTAACGACACCACCCAACTGGAAACGATCAACGAAATGGTGCGCAAGGCGGCCCAAGAAAACTTGTTCTTTTACCCAGCCAGTGCCACTTATGAGTCCGTAAAACAGAGCGGGCAAGTGGGCCTCATCAAGGATTTTCAACTTAAAAGCCAGGTCATTAATTTGTACGAGTTTCAATACAGCCAGTTGCGCACCCGCGAGGCGATTATTCTGGAAGATTTGCGCAATAAAATCGAGCCAATGGTCATGGACAACTACGACCTGACCGAGTTTCGGCCCCTCAACCCGGAAAATCTATTTAGCGTGGCCTTTACCAACCAGTTAAAACAAATGCTGGATAATTACACGGCCGCGTTGCAATATTATCGCGAAGCGGAGGCCAAGTGCGAGGCCATCCGCAAGCGCATACAGGAGAAAAAGGCCGAGGAAGATTACTAACTGTTTTATCAATCAAAATAAATTTTAAATACCTTGTTTTCAATGATTTAATAGAATATTCGCTCAATTTGAAATCACCTAAAATCGCTGAAAGTTTCATTCGTAAAAACTTGATTTTAATAACGTTACGCTTAGAATACCTTTCATTCTTAATCGAATAAGAAATAGCAAGTTAAGTAAAATGGCTGCTCAACCTCATTATCAATTATCAACAAATCAATCGGTTTTGATCTTTGTATTGATCAAAGTTTAGGATAAGGATTAAGGGAAAGTCAACAACCGATTTCTTCAAATTTCTTACCCGTTTTCGTGCTTATTTTTATTGATCAATCTACTTTTCATCTTATCCATATTCCAACTATTTACCCATGCAGGCCATCACCATATCCCAGTTGCAGCAAAGCCTGCAAACCTATTTGTTGGCCGCCCACCAAGGCGAGCAGATTCTGATTTTAGACGGGGCTACAGTGGTGGCCCAGTTGCTGCCCTACATGAAACCCGCCGAGGGGGCCAATCCGCCGCCCCCGCCCATCGAGGATGTGGAACCGGAAGACATGCCGCCCCCGCCCGCTGGCCCCACCCCGGCCGAGCGGTTCAGCGGTTATTTCAATGCTAAAGACGTGGGCCAGGCCCTAGAAGGACTGGCGCAGATCGAATCGGCAATTATTATGGCTAAAAAGGACCACGAGCAACTGCTGCAAACCGCCCGCGACTGGGAAAACAAGGCCATCATCCTCATGAAAGACCAGCCCGCCGCCGAGGGCGCGCCCGTGGCGGAGGAGGTACAAGCCACCGTGATGGAAGTGCTAAAAGAGCGGGAAAAGGCCACCCTCCGGGCCGACCAGAAACTGCGCGAAATCTCCGAGTTGGAATATCTGAAAGCCCAGTTGCAGGAGCAAGCCGACCGCCTGCGCGAACTGAAAGCCACCTACCGCCGCCGCATCGTGGAAATGCCCGACTCGGAAGAGACCATCGCCATGATTGAACGGATGCGGGCCAAAATCGCCAAAAACGAGGTGCTGAGCGAGCTTTACGCCCAGGAAACCGCCCGCCGTGAGGCCGATGCCGCCCTAGAAAAAAAGGTAAACGACATTTTGGACACCGAAAAAGCCAAACAACAGGCCGCTTTGGACGCGCTGAAGGCCAAAATGGGGCTTGGCCCGCAATAAAACGGCCAATAAACCCGTCTATGGGTTAAATTCGCCCGGCCCCGGCTGGGGGCATCTACCACGATGGACGAATTTTTCCTCGGCAGTCGGGTCAGTCAATGGCTGCTAGCCTTAGGGGCCATACTGGCCTCGGTGCTGGTGGGCCGGTTGCTGTACTGGTTCATTAGCCGCATTTTACTGCAACTCACTAAGCGCACCGCCACCCGGCTCGATGACGTGCTGGTCGAGAAATTACGCGAACCGATGGTTTTCGGTATTGTGCTCACGGGCATTTGGCTGGGGTTGCAGCAGTTAAACACCCAGGAACTTTGGGAACGCTGGCTCACCCACGCCTTTTACCTGGGCATTATGTTCAACGTTACTTGGCTGATTGTGCGTGCGTTGCACACGGCCATCCAGTTTGGGCTATTGCCGTTTGTGCAGCGTAACCACAGCGACTTTGCGGACACTAAGTTGCCCATCATTATCAGCATTATCAACCTGGTGATTTGGACGGGGGCGGTTATTTTGGCCCTGGACCAGATTGGCTATAACGTGCAGGCGGTGCTGGCGGGTTTGGGCATTGGCGGTTTGGCCTTTGCCGTGGCCGCCAATTACACCCTCTCGAATGTGATTGGCGGGGTTACCATCGTGTTTGTGCAGCCGTTTAAGGTAGGCGACCGGATTCGCATCGAGGGCCACGATGGCTTTGTGGAAGAAATCGGGCTGAGCGTAACCCGCATCCGCACCTTTGTGGACGATACGCTGGTGGTGGTGCCCAACCGGCATTTTTCCGACAAGGTGCTGGTGAACATGAGCGACGCCCCCGCCCGACGGAACACCCTCAAAATCCCCCTCCCCTATACCACCACGCCCCAACAACTGGAAATTGCCGCGCTCACGCTCAAAGAAATTGCCTTGAACAACCCCCGCCTCACCGACCATTGCAAAGTGGCCTTCGATACTTTGGGTACCTACGCGCTGCAGGTGCAGTTTATCTACTACGTTCACCACCAAGCCGACCTGTGGGACACCCAAACCGAGGTTACCCTGGAGGTGTACCGCCGGTTCCGGGAGGCGGGCATTGCGTTTGCCTACCTCACCGGCTGGCTGCCCGAGGGGACCGACCCGTTTAAATTAGGGACTGACCCAGTTTAACGTAAGGGTAAAATACAAGGGGTTAGTAAGCTGGTTAGTGATCACAAAAGGATCGTTGGCAAACAAACTGCGGAAAAAATCGCCGTTGTCCACATTGTATTCCCAGTTGTAGCGGTAGCCCGCCTGTACCGACAGCCAAATCAGGCGGGTCAACGCGCGCTCGTAGGTAATGCCCAGGCGCAGTTCGGCCCGGCGCAGTTCCAGTTGGTCCAGCCGGGTGGCAAACTCGTTGTTGCGGTTGCTGAGCCTGAACGTATTGCCCTGAAACTCGTAGCCCACAAACAGCAGGTTTTTCTTATTAAACGTGCGGCGGTACTGTGCCCGGGCCGGGGCCAGGATTTCCAGCCCCCATTTGCCGTTTTCGGCGTTGTAGTAATAATATAATACGGGCAGGTAGTTGAGTGCCCCGCCCAGGTAAGTGCGGCTCAGGCCTAGGCCCAACATGCTGCGGTCGTGCTTTTTCCAACCAAACAGGGCCGCGCCGCTGTAACGGAGGTAGCGCAGCGGCTGCCAACTGGCTAGTGTGTAGTCGCCATTGAGGGCCGCCCCCGCCTGGAACAGTAGGAAATGCTTGGCGTTGAGCGGTTTAAACACCGTGGTGTTAAAACTGGTGCTGCGCAGGCCGTTGCTTTGCAGGGTGCGCAGCAGCGGGTGGCGCAGTTCGCCGCTGGGCCGGTCAAACTGGTAGGCGGTTTCGCTGTAAGCCAGGCCCAGATTCACCGTGAGCGAGTTGCGCGACAGCACCGGGTAGTTGGCCGCCAGGCGCAGCCCCCGGTTGTGGGCAATGCCCTCGGTTTGTTCAGCAAAACCGCCAAACGCCCCGGCGGTAAGGGTGTTGCCCGTTTGCCAGTCATAGCCGAGGGTAAAGAGTTTTTGCGGGCTTTGCCCCAAGATGCGGGCCGAGCAAAAGGCCCGATTTTTTTGGGTAGCGACCAATTTGCTGTAATCCACGGCCTCGGTTTCTTCTTCCTCAATCACTTGCGTGGTATCGGTTTGGGCCTGGGCCAGGTGAGCCAGCAAGCCCAGACAAAGGCTAAAGAGGGTTTTGCGCATAAAACGAAGTAGAAAAATCGCTAAGCCTGATGATGTCTTTCTAAAACTTGGCCGCCTGCTTTTTGTTTTCACCATTCCCGCCCTTGCCTGCGAGTAAAAAAAGCTGCCAACGGTATTTAGGCAAAAAAGCAACGCCAGTTCAGGAGCGCAGCCGGACAAAGCCCTCCGCCTAAATTAGGCTATTGCAGAAGAAATTTGCTTTGCGCACTCTAATAAAATTCAATAGACTCAGTAATAAAAGTTATCGTTGAACTGTTATCGACCTGGTCTATCCTTGCCAGGTTATAAAAAAATCAACATTCCAAAATAAACAGTATAGGTAAATTATTGACAACCAACATTTTAATTGATTGATTTTTCTCTTAACACCTCTATACAACTCACTTTTGTATTTTAACCAGCAAAACTTAATAGCTTTGGATTTAACGACGGTGGGCAAATGCTTCACTTAAAATTAATTTTAATTAAATAAAAAAGAAAATGAAACACTTTACATTAAAGTCAATAGTAGCTGGCGTACTATTACTGTTGCTCTCTGGACCATTACTAGCCCAACAGCGGGCGATAGTGGGCAAAGTAACCTCGAGCGAAGACGGGGCGGCCGTGCCCGGGGTGAACATTTTGGTGAAGGGCACCACGGTTGGCACCACCACCGACGTGGACGGCAAGTACCGGATCAGTGTGCCTAACAGCGAGGCCATCCTGGTGTTTTCTTATGTGGGCTACGTTACCGCCGAGCGCCCCGTGGGCACGGCCAGCACGCTAGATGTAGTGTTGGAGGTGGATGCCAAAACCCTGAGCGAGGTAGTGGTAGTAGGTTACGGCACGCAAGAGCGGGCCAAGGTAACCGGGGCCATCTCGAGCGTGAAAAGTGAAGAATTAATCGCCTTACCCGTGCCCAATATCGGGGCGGCCTTGCAAGGCCGGGCCGCTGGGGTAACCGTTACCAACAACGGGGCCCCGGGTGAAGGGCCGATTGTGCGCATCCGGGGTATCGGGTCCATCAGCTTTGCCTCCAACCCGCTTTACGTGATAGACGGTTTCCCCACCGGCGACCTAAACAGCTTTGACACCCGCGACATCGAGTCGGTAGAAGTGTTGAAAGACGCTTCCTCAGCGGCTATTTACGGTTCGCGGGCGGCCAACGGGGTTATCATAATCACCACCCGCAAGGGCAAAGCCGGGGGCAAGCTGCGCGTTAACCTTGACACCTACGCGGGCGTGCAAAGCGCGTGGAGGTTCCTGGATCTGCTCAACCGCGACGAATATATCCGCTACGGTACGGCCCTGCGGCAAAACGCTGGCCAGGCCCCGCCCGCCCGCTTTGCCAACTTGAACCAACCTTTGTACGTAGGCACTACCCAGACTTACGCCCAAACCGATACCGATTGGCAAAAGGAGATGTTCCGCCAAGCCTCCATCCAGCAGCACCATATTTCGCTGTCGGGCGGCTCGGACAAATCGACCTTCTACGCCTCGGGTGGTTTCTTTGACCAAAAAGGCATTATGCTGGGCACGGGTTACAAGCGGGGCAACTTCCGCATCAACTCCGAGCACAAGATCGGCAGTCGGTTTAGCTTTGGGCAAAATCTGATGATTGCTTACGACGACCGGATGAACGAGCAAAACCCCGGCGGCCGCACCATTCTGCAAAACATCATCCGCATGACTCCCTACATGCCCGTGGAAGACCCCACCCGGCCCGGCGGCTACCGTGGCCCCGACGGCTCGGATGCTACCGACCCGCAAAACCCGGTGCGGGCGGCCTTGCAAGACCGCTCCAACCAGCAGCGCTTGAAGTTTTTGGCCAACGCCTACTTGGACTTTAAAATTACCGACTGGCTCAAGTACCGTTTTACGGCCGGGGTGGATTATGTATCGGCCCGGACCTACAACTTTTTGCCTATTTACAACGAGAGCTTTAACGCCCGCACCCCGGCCGTGGTAAACGATAACCGCGACCTATTCTTCTCGCCTATCTACACCAACCAACTCTCGTTTGACAAAACCTTTGGCCAACACACCATCAACGCCATTGTGGTAGGCGAGCGGCAGAGCGGCCGGTTCATTGGGTTGAATGCCCAGGGCA
The DNA here is from genome assembly GCA_025454895.1 of Bernardetiaceae bacterium. Taxonomy (GTDB): domain Bacteria; phylum Bacteroidota; class Bacteroidia; order Cytophagales; family Thermoflexibacteraceae; genus JALONO01. Next base: position 604 of record JALONO010000089.1, on the reverse strand, counting down.
ACCTGGCCTCGAACGACGTGCGCGAACTGAGCGGCGTTACCAACCCCAACGCTACGGGTTCTCGGTCAGAAAACCTACTGCTGTCGTTTTTGGGCCGGGTCAATTACGAGTACGCCGGCAAGTACCTCCTGTCGGCCTCGGTCCGCCGCGACGGCTCCTCCCGCTTTGCCCCTGGGCGCAAGTGGGCCAACTTCCCATCCGTATCGGTAGGTTGGCGCTTGAGTGAAGAAGAGTTCCTCAAGAAAGTGGATGCCATTTCCGAACTAAAAATCCGGGCCAGCTACGGCACCATGGGCTTTTCAGGCGTGGGTGATTACGCTTGGCAAGCCGCCATCCAACAAAATACCGCTGCCATTATTGGGGGCAGCACCCAACCAGGTGCCTTCTTCAACTCGCTGGCCAACACCGAGTTGCAGTGGGAGATCACCCGGATGACCAACATCGGGTTTGACCTGGGCCTGCTCGATAACCGGTTCACCCTCTCATTTGAGGCTTACAACCGCAACACCGACGGGCTGATCCTCCAGCAGCCCATCCCTAGCTCGATTGGTTTTTCTAACCCACCCACCGTTAATATTGGCGGTATCCGCAACTGGGGCTACGA
>JALONO010000327.1 GCA_025454895.1 Bernardetiaceae bacterium | reverse complement strand
CTGAGTTGGCCCGCCGGGGCGTGGTTTTTTTTGTTGCCACCAGCAAGGGCAATTGGGTAAATTGCCATTTCCCGTTTGGGCAATGAATACCTCTTTTCGTGGAATTATTTTCACCCTGGAGTAACATGATAATTGCACGATTTTTCTGCTTTTTATCAATCATTTACTGAAGCAAAAAACTGCAATTCGGATTATTTTTTTATTTAAAAACTGTTAATCAATAATTTAAATCATGTAATCATGTAATCATGTAATCATGTAATCATGTAATCATGTAATCATGTAATCATGTAATCATGTAATCTTTTTCACAACATGTTCGATAAGTTTATTGCCTTTATACACTATTTCGTGCAGCCCTCGGCGGCCCAGTTGGAGGAGCTTTTGGCGCACGTAACCGTTCAGCACCACCCTAAAAACCAACTGTCAACCAAGGCATTCTGCGCCATTTTTTTGTGGATGGCAAACACGACGGCACGGTCTGGTTTTCGTTTGAAAACGACCTGGTAACCGATGTGGGTAGTTTTATCACCCGCCGGCCGAGCGAGCACAGCATCCTCACCATTACCGAGGCGGAAATCTTCGAGCAGTACCTCATCGGGCAAATCGAGCGGGCCTACAGCCTGCTGCACAAATCGGCCACGGAGAAGTATGAGGAACTGCTGGCCCGCCACCCCAAAATCGTGCAGCACGTGCCCCTGCACCAGATCGCGTCCTACATCGGCGTGTCGTTCGAGACTCTGAGCCGCATCCGGGCCAAGCGGGCTTGACCTAGGTCAATTTCTGCATAAACGTCGAGCAAACTTGACTTCTATCAAGCAATGCCACTGGCTTTTGGTCGTTGATTTGAGCAAATATTTTTTGCATGGCGAGCCAAGCAATCGTCAGCAGATTTATTGTTCACCTAAAAGAACCCAATATGAAAAAAGTAGTTGTGTTTTTGGCTCTATTAGCTTCGTTCACTTTCACGGGTTGCCAAACCGAACTTGCATCGTCGGTGGACCAAGACCGGATTTATACCATTTACGAAGTTTACTATGACCGCAACCGCGACCAAACCAGCGTGCAAGCTGTTTTTAGATTCGGTAACAGCACGGGCACTCAGTTGCAACTGGACGGCCAGTCCGAAGTCCGGTTCAACAACGATGTGCTTACCCTCAACTCGGTGCTTGGCATCTATCAACGCCAGTATGCCGGTTTTGTGAACGGGGGCACGTTTACCTACCGCGATGCCAACGGCCGCACGCTTACTAACAGCATCTCCGGCCTCAAAACGGTGGAGTTTCCCGGCAATTTCCCCACTACCCTGGGCCGCAGCAATAGCTTCACGCTCGCGTGGGCGGGCGAGCCGCTGGGCCAAAACGAGCGGGTGGACGTGGTGGTAAACGGCCCCAGCGTGGTCGACGCGCAAACGTTTATCCAACCGACGGCGGGCAGCACCAGCATCATCCTGCGGGCCGATATGCTGGGCCGTTTGGGCGTGGGCCAGGGCAACGCGGCCATGTTCCGTTATTTGGTATTGCCTTTGCAGCAGGCTACCAGTGCCGGGGGCAGCATCTCGGGCCGCCACCAACCTGCTAACCGGGCGGTTACCATCCAATAATCCCCAGCCAAAAAATATGTTAGGCAAAAAATTGAAAATCAACACCTTATTGTTCATCACAGGCCTGGCTTTTGCGGGCCTGCTGGGCAGTTGCAGCCCGGCCAGCCAGGAAGACCCCGCCCCGGGTGGTGGCCAAGGTGCCCCCGGCAACGCGGCCCAGTCGCCCCGGATGCAAGGCATGAGCATCCACTACATTGAGCTGGCCCCGCCCAACCCGGTGGCCCTGGGCCAGGGCAACGTGCTGTACCACGCCCCCGAAACCACCCTGGGCGGCGGGCAGGCGATCAACTTTGACAGTGCCAAGGTTACGGCCAACGGCGAGCAGTTTTTCGCCCTGCCGCTGAGCAAGGTGAAGCCGGGCACGTACCGGCACCTACGCGTGTCGCTGGCCTACCAAGCCGGGGAGATCACGCTGCGCCACGAAGGGGTCAACTACGCGGCCACAATGGCCAGTTTTATCGGCTACAACACGTACATCCGCAGTTTTAGGCCCCGCAGCCAAACCGTAACCGTCAATGGCAACCGGGCCCAGGGTTTCTGGGCGTTGGAAGTGGCCGGGCTGCTGTTTCAGGGCCAGGCCCCGGCGGGGGCCACCACCGTGCCCAACCCGCTGTTTGCCACTTCGCCGGTGCCCCAAGGCTCGTGCGTGGTCACGGGCGCGTTTGCCCAAGACCTGGTGATCAGCGGCCGGGAAGACCGGGACATCGTGGTAACGGTCAGCTTCTCGACCAACCGGAGCTTCGAGTGGCGCGACCCCAACGGCAACCGGGCCTTTGAACCCGCCCTGGGCGAAACCCTGGTGGACATGGGCGTGCGGGGCATGGTGGTGTCATATTGATTGAATATTTTATGACTAAATGATTTTCAACCGATTGATCATCAAGGCAAAACCTCAATCGGTATCGAGTTTAAGGAAAAAGTCGGGCTATAACGGCTCGGCTTTTTTGTTGGCAAGCAATTACACTAAAATGACCTAATGATTGCATGATTAAGTGATTGTTATCTTTGATTATCAATCATTTAAAGGCAGGAAATACGCAACCGCTATGCGTTTTTTGGTATTAGGCGGATGGTGAAAACTCAAAACGGGCAGGCTACGAAAACAGCCACCTTTGCAACCCCTCCACCCTTTTGCCTCGTTACCTTTGGCAACCAACCTTTTTTTCATCGTCATGAAACATCTACCTCGCCCCATTTTCCTTTTATGGGTTCTGCCGCTCTTGTTTGCCCGCTGTGGCGACGTTTGCGAGCAAACCGCGCGCTACAAAGTGATGGAGCCGGTGTACCGCTCCGCCGCCGAGGTGGTGGCCAGCATAAAAGCCGGGCCGGCCCAGGCCATGCGCACACCGGGCAAAATTTGGCTCTACGGCCGCTACTTACTGGTAAATGAGCTGCAAAAAGGCATCCATGTAGTGGACAACCGCGACCCAGCCCAACCGCGCAACGTGGCCTTCATCGCCATCCCCGGGAACGTGGACTTGGCCGTGCGCAATAACGTGCTCTACGCCGACAACTACACCAACCTACTCACCATCGACCTCAGCCGACCGGAGCAGGCCCGGGCCGTGCAAGTGCTGGCCAATGTGTTCCCCAACCACCAATTCTGGAGCCCCGACGACCCGAGCAAGGGCTTGGTTTTTGACTGGCAGGAAGTGGAGAAAGAAGTGGTGGTGGCCTGCGGCGAGCCTACCCCCATGGGTGCCTTTTACCTCCATGACCGGGCCGTTAACAGTATGCAAACCCGCAACTTCGTTAGTAGTAGCGCGGCCCCCAGCCCGGCCAGCCGGGGCGGCTCGATGGCCCGGTTTACCTTGCTGGACCAGTACCTCTACACCGTGGACAACCACTCGCTGCGGCTGTTCAACGTGAGCGAGCCTACCCAACCCAACTTGGAGAAAAAAGTGGAGGTGGGTTTTGGCATCGAAACCATTTTCCCTTACGCAGATAAGTTGTTCCTCGGCTCCACCACGGGCATGTTTATTTACAGCGTGGCCGACCCCGCCAACCCCACCCGCTTGAGCGTGTACTCGCACGCCTGGGCCTGCGACCCGGTGGTGGTGCAGGGCAACTATGCCTACGTAACCTTGCGCAGCGGCCAGGCTACCTGCACCCGGGCCGATAACCAACTCGACGTGGTGGACATCAGTAACCCCCGCCAACCTAAATTAGTGCGCACCTACCCCATGATCAACCCCCACGGCTTGGCCATCGACGGCCCGGATCTGTTTATCTGCGAGGGGAAAGACGGCCTCAAGCAGTTCAACGTCCCCGCCGCCGACCAGGTGAATTTGGTCCATCATCTTAAAGGCTTTGATGCTTACGATGTGATCCCCAACCGGCCCAATTTGATTTTAGTGGGCAAAAACGGACTGTACCAGTTCGATTACAGCACGCCTAACCTGCGGCAAATCAGCCTCATCCCCGTAGAAAGCCAACAATGAACCGCCTATGAAAAAACTGCTTTTATTTCTTGGCCTGGGGCTGCTGGGCCTGTCGCAAGCGGAAGCCCAAACCAACCGGGGCTATTTTGGCCAAGTAGCGGTGGGCGGGCTACTAAACACTGGCGAAACCACGGCCCCGGGCGGCAACGGTAGTGTTTTCACTTTCAGCACTTTACATGGCTACCGCCTCGGCCCCGTGGGCCTGGGTCTGGCCGCCGGGCTTGATAACTACCCCAACCGCTTGCTCATGCCCTTGGGGCTGGGGTTGGTGGCCACCTGGCCCCGCCAAGGCCGGGTGGGCGTGCAAGCCGGGTTTACGGCCGCCCGCGCCTTGCGCCTTAGCCCCAAAACCGTTTCGCTGGACCAATTCAACAACGGTTGGGACGGGCCAGTCCGTGGCTGGGCCTGGGGTTTTTGGCCCGAAACCCAGGAGCAATACGGCGGGTGGATGTTCCAGCCTTCGGTGGGATTACGGGTGACGGCCGGGGCCAAAACCGCCCTGCTGGCCCAGGTGGGCTACCGCTGGCAAACCGTGCGCAATGTCATCGACTTTGGCTCCCAGCAAAACGAGCAACGGATTTTATACCGCCGTTTATGGGTGGGCCTAGGTTTTGAATTCTAAGAACAACTTTTTTATTTACAAGCATTTACACTTTCTGCCTTGATTTAGACCTCTTGCAAATTAGATTTTTAGTTGAGCGTAGGGCGGGATTTTCGTCCAAAATCCGCCCTTTTTGGCCCCACCCTGTCCCTCCCCATCGGGGAGGGGACGCAATTACGACCTGAATACGGTTAATGTGCAAGAGGTCTATCTAAGTACCGCGCTTGGGCTTAGGCTCGAGGGCGGTTTTTGTTTTGCCGTTTAACTAATAGAGTTTTTGTGTGTTGACAATGAGCATCTTAGCTGAATTCGGAGGAAGTCCCTCCCCGACGGGGAGGGGTTGGGATGGGGCCAAGACGGGCGGGTTAAATAGTGATTTTTCGTAACTACTTAGCTGCCCGCTCTTAATTAACTTGTTGATTATCAGTAAGTTAAAATTAATCAGAAGATCATTTCAAAATCAGGTATTTTCATAACTCGTTCATTATCAAATGATTATTTTTATCTTTATGTTCGCATAAGCAAATTTTAAAAACGAATAAACTATTGATTATCAATTTATTATAGTACCTAAGTAGTTACGATTTTTCAATAGATCTCACTAAAAAAATTCGCAAAGTCGCTAAGACGCAAAGCTAATTTTGGGCTTTTGACCGCGCCAAACTTGATATAAATGGCCTATTCCTAACCGACAAAAGTAGAAGGGATCATACCTCCCCATCGGGGAGGGGACGCAATTACGACCTGAATACGGTTAATGTGCAAGAGGTCTATTTAAGTACCGCGCTTGGGCTTAGGCCCGAGGGCGGTTTTTGTTTTGCCGTTTAACTAATCTTTAAATGATTTTTTTGCTTGATTATCAATTATTTATGACGATCAGGATGCACAATTCCTATTTGACTTGGGGATAATCTTGCAGAAATCCCGAGCATTGTCTAAAGCACGGGGGCCGTGATCCCGCTGGGGGGGCCTTCGCACCCGGCCCCGCCACTCTGCCAGCAGGCGATAGCCCCCTGTGAAGGGTGGCGGACACCGGCTATATTTGTGCCATGCCTGCCATCCAGTACGAGTACCATCCGGGGCACTTGGCCGCCTCCGAGCCTACCAAATACCACCCCGACCAACTGCCCCCCGGACAAATGATCATCAACCTGGGGCCGCAGCACCCGTCCACCCACGGCGTGCTCCGGCTGGAGGTGGTTACCGACGGCGAACTGATCGTGGACGTAGTGCCGCACTTGGGCTACTTGCACCGTTGCTTCGAGAAACACGCCGAAGCCCTGCCCTACAACCAGATCATCCCCTTCGTGGACCGGATGGACTACGTGGCCGCCATGAATAACGAGCATGTTTTTGTGATGGGCGTGGAAAAGCTGCTTGGCCTCACCGGGCAAATTTCCCGCCGGGTGGAGTACATCCGCGTGCTGGTGGCCGAGCTTAACCGCCTGGCCTCGCACTTTGTGGCCATTGGCACTTATGCCGTGGACATTGGGGCCACCACGCCGTTTTTGTGGCTCATGCGCGACCGTGAGCACCTGCTGCGCCTGCTCGAGTGGGCCTGCGGGGCGCGGATGCTCTACAACTACATTTGGGTGGGCGGTCTTTATTACGACCTGCCCGTGGGCTTCGAGGAACGCTGCCAAGACCTGGTCCGTTACCTAGGCCCCAAACTCGACGAACTGGATAAACTGCTGCTCGAGAACCCCATTTTTGTGCAACGCACGGCCCACGTGGGCGCGCTGCCGCTCGAGCTGGCCCTCAACTACGGGGTTACCGGCCCCATGCTGCGGGCCAGTGGCCTGGCCCTGGACCTACGCCGCACCGACGGCTACTCGGTGTACCCCGAACTGGAATTTGACATTCCCGTGGGGCAGGGCGGCAAAGGCACCCTCGGCGACTGCTGGGACCGCACCTGGGTACGCGCCCAGGAGTGCCGCCAGAGCCTGCGCATCGTGGCCCAGTGCCTGGCCCGCCTCACCACCGACCTGAAACGCACCCGAGAGTTTGACCCCCAGGCGGCCGTGCCCAAAAACCTCCGCACCAAAAAAGCGGAGGATCTCTACTTCCGGGGCGAAAGCCCCAAGGGCGAACTGGGCTTCTATTTCCGCACCCAGGCCAACAGCGACGTACCGTTTAGGGTCAAGGCCCGCGCCCCCAGCTTTAGCAACCTGGCTGTGCTGCCCGCCCTGGCCCGGGGCAGCCTCCTGGCCGACCTCATCGCCATCCTCGGCTCCATTGACATTGTGCTGGGCGAAGTGGATCGCTGACCGCCCACCACGGCAACCTTCTGGCCGCCCGCTGGTCTTTGATAGACCGGGAAGCAGCTTGTTAAACTTTGCTAAAGGCTCCCAGCCCGGTTCGCCCGGCCCGACCATTGGGGTTAAATTTGTTAATAAAGCTTTTGGCACGGCGGCAAAACTTACGCGGCTTTTTTGCGTATGATTGAACAAGTACCGTCAAACGATTGAATTAACCTACTATTCTGCTTAACTACTTATCCTGTTGTTTTTCAAGATGTTAAAATATCATTTTGTTCTTGTTTTGGCATTTATGTTGTCGGGTTTAGGCTCGGCCCTAGCCCAAAACCAGCATCAATTTGAACTAAAAGCCACCTTAACCGGCGGCCACGTGGGCAAGGTGCAAAACATCCGCTTTAGTCCCGACGGCCGCATGTTGGCCAGCGGCGGCCACGATGGCCGGGTAGTTTTGTGGGACGTGGCCACGGCCAAACCCTTGCGCACCATTGCCGCCCATTTGGGAACTATTTTCGAGGTTACCTTCAACAAAGATGGTAGCCTGGTGGCCAGCGCGGGCGAAGATGGCACCGCCCGGGTGTGGGAGGTAAAAACGGGCCGTAGCGTCGGCACGTTTTTCAACAAGCCCTTCCTATTTCCCAGTGGCCTCAAACGCAGTTCGGTCTCGTTCGTGGTATTCTCGCCCGACAGCCGCAATATTTATTTCAGCGGCGACAACGGCTACGTGATGAAAGGCGAGCTAAAGCCCGGCCCTGACGGCCGCAGCAAGCCCGCCAGCCTCATTTATAACTGCAACTACGGCGACGGCCGCTGGTACAGCACCGTTACGGGCGGCTGCATCTCCGGCGACGGGCAAAACCTGGTGGTTACCGTGGGCCAGCTGGTGGTGTTCATCGACCTGGAAACCGAGATCATGGCCAAATTTTTCCGTTATGGCGAGGAGCAGGCCAATTTTGCCGAAGAACACCTCAACGACGTGGTGGTAGGCCCCCAGGCCAGCACCGTGGCCACCTGGAGCTACGATGGCAAGGTCAACCTTTGGAACGTACAGCAGGGCCGGATCACAAAAACCTTCCAAGTGTCTAATCCTGAACAATATAGTGCCGCCTCGTTCAGTAAAGACGGCAAACTGCTCGTTACGGGCGTGGCTGGCCCGGCCGCCAACGGAGCCAAAGTATGGGACGTGGCCACGGGCCGCGAGGTAGCCAATTTGAGCGGCCACGGCCAAACCGTGCGCATCACCCGGTTCAGCCCCACCGAAAACCTGATCGCCACCGGCAGCTACGATGTGAGCATCAAATTGTGGAAGCTCAAAGAAACCGACGTGCCAGTGGTAAAAAAGGAGCCCGAGCCAGTAGTGGCCAAAAACGAACCAAAACCTCAACCCAAGCCGGAACCGAAGCCCGAACCCAAACCCCAGCCCAAGCCGGAGCCGAAACCCAAGCCCAAAGAGCCGGAAATCACGTTTAACGACCAAAAAATCGAGATTGGCAAGGCCATCACCTTGGAAAACATCATGTTCGAGCAAAGCAGCTTTGTGCTCCGGCGCGACAGCTAC
>JALONO010000001.1 GCA_025454895.1 Bernardetiaceae bacterium | reverse complement strand
CCAAAATGCTGGCCCGGCTTTTCCACGTTGTGCAGCACGTCGCCGGGCACGTCGTCGCCCATCATATCGCGGCCGTTGCTGGTAAACCACATTTGGCCGCTTTGGGGGTGCCAGGTAAAGCCCACGCTGTTGCGCACCCCGTGGGCAAACACTTCCAGCCCGGTGCCGTCGGGGTTAAGGCGGGCAATGGACGAATACAGCGGGTTGTCTAGTCGCTCGCAAATGTTGCAGGGCGCGCCCACCGGCACGTACAGTTTGCCGTCGGGCCCAAAGGCAATGAATTTCCAGCCGTGGTGGCGGTCGGTGGGGAACTGGTCGGTTACCACCACCGGGGCGGGCGGGTTGGCCAGCCGTTTATCAATATCGTCGAACCGGAGGATGCGGCTCACCTCGGCCACGTACAAGCTCCCGTCGCGGAAAGCCACCCCGTTGGGCGAAGTGAGGCCCTGGGCAACCACCTTCACGTCCTCGGCCCGGTGGTCGCCGTCGCGGTCCACCAGGGCGTACACTTTGTCGCCTTGGCGGTTACCCACGTACACTACTCCGCTGGGCGAAAGGGCCAGCGAGCGGGCGTTGGGCACCTGGGCATAAACTTGGATGCTAAACCCTTTGGGCAATTTGATTTTATCGAGCGGCAATTGCGCGTCCCAGGGGTGCGGGGTTGGTGGCGGGGCCAAGGCCGTGAACAAAAGGGCCGTGGCGGCCAGGCCCAACCAGTAGCGGGCCGGGGCGCGCAATGAGGCGTTTTTTTTCATGTTTCAAAATTTGGGGTGGATCGGTAAAAATCTTACACGCAAAAATGGCGGTTTTCGGGGTTTAAAACCTGCCGTTTGCTCGTCACTTCCTTCAACCCGTTAATCACATGCTAGGTTTGTCGGCAAGTAATTAAAGAGGTATATATAAGATATGACTTTTCAAATCAAACAATTGATAATCAATATTTTAATGGATAAGTTTTCACTTGAAACAATAAAACGACCAAAAATTAACACATATTTAACAACTAAAAATTTTATTATTGATAATCAGCTACTTACAACTTAACAAGCAAATTTTTTTTGATATTTTTATTTTTGATGCCGTATCTTTGTGGAAAGTTCAATAAAAGAGCTTTCAATTTAAACATTTTAAACATGAAAAACGTAGTAAAAACTACTGCCCTGTTGGGCCTGGCGGGAGTGCTTGGCTTAACTAACCCGGCCCGGGCCGAGGAAGGCCCCGGCGATTTTGGTTACACCGTGCTGCGCCTTAAAGGCAGCCAAAAGGTGCTGTTGAGCTGCCCCAAGAGCGGTGCGGCCAAACTGGTGGTGCGTATTAAAGACGAGCAGGGCCACCTGTTGCACACCGAAACCCTGCGCGGCACGAAAGATCAAGCCCGGGTGTACAACCTGGCCAATGTAAATGCCGACAAACTGGTGTTTGAGGTAACGGCCAACGACGTGGTGAAAACCCGCGAAGTAGCCCTGAAAGGCATGCCCGAAACCGGTTTTGTGATGAAGGTAACGGCAGCTGGCCAAAAAGGCTACGCCCACCTGTCGTACTTCAACAACTTTGACAACGCCCCGGTGGGCATCCGGGTGGTGGACCAACAAGGCCGCGAGGTGTACAACGGGGTTACCACCGCCGAGGACTACTACCGCTTTTTTGACTTCAAAAAGCTGGCCGAAGGCACTTACACCTTTGTGCTCACCCACGGCAGCCAAGAGTTTTCCGAGAGTTTCGAGTTGAAGTTTTAAAGCCGATGGTGTCCGTTTTCAAGCAGGGGATGTTGCTCAACAAATATGAAAATGGAAAACCGAAAACAACTACCTACCTCCTACCTTCTCCTTTCCCCCCTGCCACCACGTTCGTTGGTGATCCTTATCCTAAAATTCCCAATTAATTTCCGTTAGCAAGCCGCTAACCAGCCGCTCTGGCCTAACAATTGCCCTATACTTCGGCAAAATAGCTCATGAAAAACCTCGCTATTTTGTTGGTAAGTATAGGGCTAATTATTGCCGCCCAAAAGCTGTGGCAACCCTCGGCGGGGGCTAGGCCACCCCGGCTTGAGTTGGGTCAGAACGGCGAGGCCCGGCCCTTGGCCGACAGCCTGCCCGAACCGGCCAGCGGGGTCAAATACCTAAAGGCCCAGCCGCCCCGGGTGCTGCCCACGCAATTTGAATAGCCAACGCCGGTGATTTTTCCGTTTAACGTTTTTTACGGTATTTTGCGGCGCTAAATGCGTTGAAACCTAAAGCTTAGGTTCTTTTACCCTTCTTGATTGATTAAATGCACGGCCTGGTCCCTCATAGCCCTTCTGAAAACGGCAAGCTCGAGTTGAAAAATGAGGGTGGCTACGTGTACCTTATCCTGGAGCCGGACCATCAAAACAAGTGGCTTTACTACCGCTGGCGGGGGTTTTTGCTCATGGACGAGCTTAAAACCGGTTTTGCCAAAGTGCTGGACCTGGTGGAGAAAGAGCAATTTACCGCCGTGCTGGCCGATCATGCCAACATTGTAGGCCCCTGGAACGAGGTGGTGGACTGGCTCGCTAACGAGTGGACCCCCCGCGCTAACCAGGCCGGCCTCACCCACCTGGCCATCCGTACCGCTTCCGATTTGTTCTCCAACATTTCGCTCGAGATGTTTTTGATGGACAACCGCTCGCCCCACTACCACACCAAGGTGTTCGAGAGCCTGGACGACGCCAAACATTGGCTCCGCCAGGCAAAAGGCAAGTAATAGGCGGCAATGCCATCGCTTTACGGCGGAAAAAGCCTAATTTTGCGCCTATTTTTTCGTAATTATGCTCAACCGCCGGACGCTCAGGGTAAAGGCCATGCAAAACCTTTACGCATTATTTCAAAGCCAAAGGTCCAATTTCAACCTTGCCCTTGATCGCATTGCCGACGATTTTATGCCCGACCTGAACTCGATGGAGCCCCAGAAGCCCATCCAATTGGCGGCTTACCGCGAGCAGGCCCAGACCTTGTTCAAGCAGCAGTACAAAAGCGGCAAAATCCAGCCCGAGCGCGAGGCACCCGTAAAAGTGCTCCAGTCGGCAGTGGCGGCCCTCAACTTTTACCGCCAGCAAAACGACAAAGACTTCCAGGCCCAAAGCCGAACCATGCTGCGCCAGGCCGACGGCATCTACGACCAGTTTTTGCTCATGCTGCAATTGGCCGTGGAATTTGGCCACCTGGCCCAAGTGGATGCCGAGGAGCGTGCCCGCAAGCGCGGCGACCAAACGCCCCAATCAGCCCACTTGTACCACAACCCCCTGGTGGTGGCCCTGCGTAACCATCCTGAACTGAAGGAGAGCCTACTACGCCGGGGCCTGCTCTGGGACGTGGAAACCGTGCGCGGGTTTTTTAGGCTTCTGGGCAAGGATCCGGCCTACGTGGCCTATCGCCAAAGCCTCAAGCCCACGGCCGAGGAGGAGGCCGATATGGCGGCCCACCTGTTCCGCGACTTTATGTTCGCCCACGAAAACCTAGTAGAATATTTTGAGAACCAACACCTGGCCTGGGATGAGGACAAATCCGTGCTGCGCGACATGGTGAACAAGGTGATCAAGCACCTGCCCGATAACCCCACCCAGCCCTTGCCCTTGCTGTCGCTGAGCTGGGAAGACGACCGCCAGTTTTACCAGGACCTGTTTACCCAGGCCGTGGCCGAGGCCGACTACTGCGAGCAACTGCTGGCGGCCCGCACCCAAAACTGGGACATCGACCGGATTACCATGATCGACCGGATTTTGCTCAACCTGGCCATGACCGAGATGATGCATTTCCCCAGCATTCCCGTCAAGGTGAGTATTAACGAGTACATCGAGCTTTCTAAAGAGTACAGCACCCCCCGCAGTTACAACTTCGTCAACGGCCTGCTCAACACCCTGAACGAAGACCTCGCCAAGGAAGGCAAAATCCGCAAAAGCGGCCGCGGCCTGATCGATAATAAATAAGGAGTGGGCAAAAACGAAGGTGGAGAAGATAACGCCGTCTCTCCTCGACTAAGGCAAGTTGTTAGTCTCCACGTGCCACCCGGCACTTTTATTGCTACTTGTGGGGGCGGGCCAAAGGTTTAACTTTGCCCAGGGCTGTTACTGGCCCGTAGTCCGCTGATTTTGAGTAACCCCAAGGTCAACCGGGCTTTATTTAGCCTCCTCATCTACCAATGAAACAACTTGCTTTTTGGGCCAGTTGGCGCCAACCAAACGTTAGCACTGCTGAAAAATTCATCTACTTACTTTCCCTCCTGGCCTTGGCCCTGGCCTGGGGCTTATGTGCCTACTATTTTTTCCTGGGTGATGACAACGTGGTGGCCTGGTTCACCGAAGGTGAATTAAAGCTTTACCGCACCGTGCTGGACACATTTACCCAAGCGGGGTTTGATTTCACCATCGATGCGGACAGCTACCTGATCACCGAAAAGTTTAAAGCCAGTAACCTGGGGATCAATCCCTTAGCCGCGTACCTGTACCTCGGCTTGCTGGCCTCGGGCATGGTGCTGCTGCTTACGGTGGCTACTTTTTTGTCGCGCACTTGGTACCTGGCCCTGGCCGCTACCACCATGCTGTTTTTCGCTTATTTGGGGCTGGAAGACCTGCGCGTGCTGGGCTACGCCGACCGCACCGTGTTGTTTGGAGTGCTGCTGGCGTTTTTCCCGCTCAGCTACTATTTCCAGGCCTTCGATACCGACGAGCGGTTCAAATTCCCCGTCCGGTTTTTGGTATTTGCGGCTTTAGCAGGCGGGCTGGCTTACCTGGTAGCCACCCAAACCCAGGTGGCCAACGTGCCACTCTTTGTGGCCAACTACGCCTACGTGATCCCGCTGGTGATCACCCTCTTTTTCGTGGCCCTCAACGCCCACGAAATCATCAGCGGGGTGCTTTGGCTGGTCACCAATTCGGCCAACCCGGCCAGCGGCAACCCGGTGCTCCACTTTTCGGTGGTGAGCGGCGTTTACCTGTTCAACCTCTTGTACGCTTACATGTATGCGGCCGGCTGGGCCGACTGGGGCCTTTACTACCTCAGCCCGTTTTGGGTGCTGCTGATCAGCACGGCCCTGGGCGTTTGGGGCTTTAAGCGGAAAGAACCGCTGTTCAGTTTTATCCCCTTTGCGCCGTTTGGGGCCATTTTTTACACGGCCCTGGGCTTGGTGACCCTCGGTTTTGTGGGCTACGCGCTGGCCACCGTCAACGACCCGCTGCTGGAAGTGCTGGAAGATGCCGTTAATTTTACCCACCTGGCCGTCGGGTTTTCGTTTTTTATGTACGTGCTGGCCAATTTCCGCACGCTAATGGCCCAGCACAAGGCCGTCCACAAGGTGATGTACCGGCCCAAGGGCGGCTTGGAATACTATTGGGTGTACCCCATTGCCGGTATTTTGGTGATGGTGATGCTGTTCCGGTCCGGGTTTTTCCCTTACCGTCAGGCGTTTGCCGGGTTTTACAATTACCAGGGCGACTACAGCCAAGCCACTGGCGACTTAAAAGCGGCCGAACAGAACTACGTGGTGGCCCTCAATTACGACGGCCGCAGCCACCGCACCAACTATGCCTTGGGGTCGCTGGGCCGCCAGGCCAACAACCGGGAAATGGCTTTCCGGTACTTTGACCAAGCCCGGCAAAAACGCCCCACCCCGCACGACTACGCCAACCTGGCCGAGTTGCTGTTGCAAGAGGGCGAGTCGCTACAAGCCATTTTCAAGTTGCAAGAAGGCTTGCGCCAATTCCCAAAGAGTGGCGAGTTGTACAACAACCTGGCCCTGTTGTTTACCCAAAAAGTGGGGATGCTCGACTCGGCCACGTTTTACCTGCAAAAGTCGCGGCAGCACCTGGCCAACCCCAGCGTGGCCGAGGCCAACTTCTTCGCGGTGGCGGCCCAAATTGAGACCCTGGCCCCCGACTCGGCCCTGGCCTTGCTCAACCCACGCCCGGCGGTGAACACCACCGCCAATGCCCTGGTGCTGTACAACAAGCAGCGGATTCCTTTCACTGAGCCGTTCAACCCTGATTATCTGCCCGATAGCGTGCTGCAAACCGTTCAGCTTAGCTACCTGTACAACTTGACCCTCAACCGGGCGGCTACCCGCGCGGAGGGCGACACGAGCCTGCTCGGCCCGCTCACCGCGTTTGCCAATCGGCCCGCCAACGCTGATTTCTCCGAGTTTTTGTTGCTGGCCGAAGCCCACCAACGCCGGGTGCAGGGCCAATATGACCAGGGCTACAAAATTTTGCGCCAGCTTGAGCGTGTGAGTGCCCAAAGCGACAGCTACCGGAGCAATTTGCTGGGGACTTGGCTAATGGAGCAGGAACAGTACCCCGAGGCCGCCCGGTTTTTCCGGGCTTCGTTTCAGCGGGGCAACGCCGAGGGCCTGCTCAACCAGGCCGTGGCCCTTAGCCTGGTGCCCGGCGCGCGCGCGGAGGCCCTGGCCACTTGGGCGCAGGTAGCCCAACTGGGCAACCCCGGCTACTTCAAAACCGCCCAGGCCATGCTGCGGCTCATCCATCCTGACAGCGTCAAGCGGTTGAATGTTAGCACTTTATCTGATGGCGACAAATCGCGCTACCTCCATTTTAATCAATACCAAATTACTGACGAGCAGTATAACCAGGTGCTCAACTTGCTGGCCGACCCCAATGCCAAAGTAGTGGCGGTGATCGGACGCATCCATTATTACCTGGACCGCGGGCAGCCCAAAGTAGCTGAGGGCATCCGGGGCGGGCTTACGGGCATAGCCCTGGGCAGCAGCCCCGAGCAATTGCAACAAAGCCTCACTTTGGCCGACCTGCGCTTGCTCCACGCCCTGGGCCGCGACCAAGAACTGGGCGGTTTATTAGAAAAGTTGAACGGGAAAGGCCCGCTGCGGGGTTACCAAGCCTATTACGGGGCGTTGTTGGCCCAAGCCAAAGGGCAGCCCGCCCAGGCCGAGGCGCAGTTTAAAACCGCGCTTAGCCAAATGCCCTACCACGCTGAGGCTGTGGTGGCGGCCGCGCAATTCTACAACCAACAGAAAAACCCGAAGCAGGCTTACAACCTGTTGGTGGACCACTTGCAGATGTACGACGACTACCATGAGTTTCCCCCCGTGGTGTACCAAGCCTACGTGATGCAGTGCCTCACCCAAGGTTTGCGGAGCTTTGCCGAGGAAGGCGTGCTCAAACTGGCTGACCTATTGCCCGAAGCTGATTATCAGCAATTTAACACCCAGTACCGCCAGCGGGTGGCAGCTTTGGACAGTGCGGGGGGGGCGTGGTAGTGCCGCAGGCTGGCCGTTGCTTGTACGAGTAAATTGGGCTAAGCAAACCGGAAACGAACCTCCCACAGCATATCCCGGCTCCTTTGTTCGAACGGAGATAGGGCATAGCCCAAATCGCTGCCCAATGCCCGGTTGTTGAAATAGAAAACGGGTTCCACGCTCGCTTCTTCATCGCCCGTCCAAATGAACATGGCCCCGGGGCACTCGTCCAAATCGGCGGGCTGGCCTTTGTACAAGCCCTTCATGGGCCAAATGTTGTCGCGGCGGCGGGCATCGGCCCCAAACCGCTCAATGTAAATCTGGCCATAACCGTGGTTGGCGCGCCCTAGTACTTTTTTCCAATGCTGCCCAGCATCGCCATAGGCACGGTAATGGATAACTACCTCCACCACGCCCGGAACAATTTCTCTCGCAGTAACCATAAATGTAATTTTTTTAGTGGAGAGTTTTTTATTGAAGAAGAAAGGTTCAACCAAGGCTGGATTGCCTTATGTCGGTTGCACAAACCGAAAATCTTAATAAAAACAGAAAAAGGCAAGAACTGTTGCCGCATATTGTGTTATCCTCAAAACCGATGGGCCTTGAGCAACCCCGCAACTAAGAACCTAATGATGGACGAACACGACGAACGCCGCCTGCAAATACGCCCCCAACTGGCCCTGGAAACCCCGGCGGCGGCTGGTCTGGAGCAGTTCCAGAGCGAAACGCTGCGGCCGGTGCTCAAAATGCAAAACCGCCTGATCTTGGGGCTGTTCGATGCCTACTTGGCCGCCACCAAAACCGACCTCCGGCACCGCTCGCCGGAGCAGCGCCGCCAACTCATCGACCAGGCCCTGGCCAAGGACCAAGCCTTGAAACACCAACTCGTGGGGGTGGTAGTAGGCCAGTTTACCCAGCCCGAGTTGGCGTTCTTTGTCCAACATCGCTCCGAGCTGACCAAGCGGCTGGCGCAGTTTTTGGCCAAGCGCATTGCCGACCAATGGCCTTGGGAATAAAAAAGTTTTAAGATTAATGCGCTGATAATTAGCAGATTACTGCGCTTCTTCTTCGGTTTTCTTCTCTTCTTCCGCAGGGGTGGTGAAAACCTCGGGCGCGTGAGTGTGCAGCAGTTTGTACCAAGTTACCAGCTTTTTCACGTCCGATGGGTACACCTGGCCACGGTCGTAATCGGGCAGCACCGTTTCCAGGAACTTCATCAATTCAGCGTCGGACTTGCCCACGTTTAGCTCGGCCCCGTGCTTTTCCAAAATATTGGCCATGATTTTTTCAAGCGGGGTGCTGCCCTCGGCCGTGTGGGTGTACATCGAGATTTCTTGCAGTAACGACACCCGCTGGCTGGCGTTGGCCATGAGCTTGGTCTTCTTCTCATCAAGAGTTTCCAAAATAACCCCGGTGCGCGAGGGTTTAAACACTCGGAACAGGCCCGGTTTGCCCGCAATGGCGGCAATGCCTTTTAAGTTCATGATGCGATGTTTTTAGCGTGCTGTTGATTTATGTCTTGGATGTAGCGCAGCAATTCTTCCCGGCCCTGCTTGGTTTCGGCCGAAGTGATAAAATACGGCGGCAGTTCCTCCCAATCGGCCTGCATTTGGGCCAGGTACTGGGCCACGTGTTGCTGGGCCGCCTTGGCCGAGAGCTTGTCGGCCTTGGTGAACACCAGGGCCAGGGGCACACCCTCGCTGCCCAGCCAATTGATGAATTCCCGATCGTTGGCCTGTTGCTCGTGCCTAATGTCGATGAGCACGAAGGTACATAGTAGGTTGGGCCGTTCGATCAGGTAATATTTGATCATCTGCGAAAAACCGGCCCGTTGGCTTTTGCCCACTTTGGCGTAGCCATAGCCGGGCAGATCGACCAAATACCACTCATTATTTATTTTGAAGTGGTTGATTATCTGGGTTTTGCCAGGCGTGGCCGATACTTTGGCCAGCTTGTTCAAGTTGGTGAGCGCGTTGATGAGCGACGACTTGCCCACGTTACTGCGCCCGATGAAGGCGAACTCGGGCAGGTCGGGGGCAGGGCACTTTTGGTGGTCGCTGTTGCTTGAAATATAAACCGCTGACTTGATATGCATACGCTCGGGCGGCCAAGAGGGGCTGGGCCGACGGCAAAATTACGTGGATTGTGTCAGTTAACGCCGCATTTAAGTGGGTCATTGCCCACTTTGGTCAAGTTTTAAGCTCGGCCATTGATTGGTAGGTAGCTCAGGGGGCCTCACGATCCTATTGGGGCCAATAAGCGAGCGGGTTGGCCACCCCTTTTTGCGCTCGGTGGCCCCATTTCGCCACTAGCCGGTTTGTTTTGCGGCCACCTTGGTTATTTTCGGGGACAAAAACCGTCCTGTGCCCGTCCCGCCTGCTGCCCCGCGCCTCCGTTTGCATACCGCCATCGCGCTGGTGGTGGCCAACATGGTGGGCACGGGCGTGTTCACCAGCCTAGGCTTTCAAGTGGCGGCCCTCTCCGACCCGTTCGCACTGCTGATGCTGTGGGTGATCGGGGGGCTGGTGGCCCTGGCCGGGGCGCTCAGTTACGGCGAACTGGCCACGGCCTTGCCCCGCTCGGGCGGCGAGTATCACTTTTTGGGGAGTATTTACCACCCAGGGGTAGGTTTCGTGGCGGGCTGGATTTCGGCCACGCTGGGCTTTGCCGCCCCCACCGCCTTGGCGGCCATGGCCTTTGCCCAATACCTGCGGACCATTTGGCCCGCCCTGCCCGCCAACCATTTGGCGGCGGGCGCGGTGCTGGCCATTACCTTAGTTCACCTGCGCGCCCCGCGCGCGGGCGGCTGGCTGCACAACGGCTTCACCCTGGCCAAGGTACTGCTGTGCCTGGCCCTGCCGTTAGCGGCGGCCTGGGCATGGTGGCAGTTGCCCGGCCCGTGGCCGCCCATCCAGTTTTGGCCCACGGGGCAAAGTTGGGCGGCCCTTACCAGCCCGGCCTTTGCGGTGTCGCTCATTTACGTGTCGTATGCGTACACAGGCTGGAACGCCGCCGCCTACCTCACCGGCGAAGTGGACAACGCGCCTCGCAACTTGCCCCGGGCGTTAATCGTGGGCACGGCTTTGGTAGCCGGGCTTTACGGGTTGCTCAACCACAGCTTTCTGCTCACCGTGCCGCAGAGCCAACTGGCCGGGCAGTTAGAAGTGGGTTACTTGGCCGCCCGCCGCATTTTTGGGCCTGCGGGCGGGCAGGTGATGGCCGGGGTCATTGCCTTGCTGTTGGTGTCCACCATGAGTGCCATGATTTTTGTTGGCCCGCGCATTACCCAGCGGATGGGGCAGGATTTTGCCCGGCTGGCTTGGCTGGTGCGCCAAAACCCGCGCGGCGTGCCCACGGCAGCCATGCTGTTGCAACTGGGCGTTACCTTGCTGTTCATCTACACGTCCACCTTCGAGGCTGCCCTCACTTATGCCGCTTGCGCCCTCATCCTCATCACTATTTTAGCGGTGGCCGGGGTGCTGGTGCTGCGGGCGCGCCAACCCCAGTTGCCCCGCCCGTACCGCGTGCTGGGCTACCCCGTGGTGCCCCTGCTATTTTTGGCCCTCAACGGCTGGACCCTCTATTACACCGCCACCGAACGCCCCCTCGAGGCCGCCGTAAGCCTGGGCATTGTGCTCTTGGGGGCGGGCGTGTATTGGCTGGTGAAGTAACCATGCCTACGGCTGGCAAACGACTAATCTGTATGCACATCGACCAATACCTAAAAAGAATTCATTATTCAAACAACTTGTCGGTTGAGGAGGAAACGCTGGCCCGCCTGCACGAACACCACGTGCGGTATGTGCCATTTGAAAATGTGGATGTCTATTTTAAGAAAGCAATAGATTTGAAACTGGATTGCTTATACAACAAAGTAGTCATGAATAATCGGGGCGGCTTTTGTTATGAATTGAATTATCTTTTTTGCGAGTTGTTAAACCAAATTGGATTTACAAGTAGGATCATCGCGGCCAGGATATTGGATGACCAGGGAAATGTAGGCCCCCTTTACGATCACTTGGCAGTTTGCGTTGAAATGGGTAAGTCATTTTTAGTCGATGTAGGTTTTGGGGATTTATTCATCAAACCAATTGAAATAAGGGCTGGCGTTTATTATGATGGAAGAAATTATTTTAGAGTAGAAAAATTGACCGAGGACAGTTTCTTATTGGCCATGAGCTCTGACCAAACCGAATTTACAAATAAGTATATTTTCAGCCTCAGCACGGTAAAAATCAGTGATTTTGAACAAATTTGCCTCGATAAACAAATCAACCCGGCTTCTTATTTTGTCAAGCATTTAGTTTGTACCAAACCCACTGATTTAGGGAGGTTGACCGTCTTCAATGACAAGCTCATTGAGAAGAGAGGCGGCCAAAAGTTTGAAAAGTTATTGGCGAATGAACGTGAAGTAAGGGCCGTCTTGAAGAGCCTATTCGGCTTGGATTTAGATGAAAATCAAAACGATTGAATAGTCGCCTGATTTTTACACTTGACTATCACTTATTTGCGCGACAAAAACCATCAACCTGCATTTGGTTTTAGCATAATTAGATCGAGGCAGAATAGAAGATCACCGGGGAGAAACCGTTCGCTTTTTTCAATACTCTTTATTGCAGTTTGGCCCAAGTAAGTTGAACTGACTAGCTAATCTGGGTCGAAATTTTGCGCGTATCAGTTGTCATTTTTGGGGCCGTTGGTTTGCTTACCTGACCCAGGCCCCATCACCAGCAGGGTGAGGCCCAGCCGCCGGGCTACCCGCCGGGCCTGGCGGGGGCTGAGCACGCTTAGGCCCGAGGCCAGCGCATCGGCCATGGCCCCGTCGGGGTGGAGCAGGCTCACTTGCCGCTGGTGGGTTAGCCCCCGGCCCCGGCGTGGATCCACCACGTGCGAGTAGCGGCGGCCCCCGATCTCGACGTACCGGAACTTGTCGCCGGAGGTGGCCACGAAGGTATGGGCCAGGGTGTACACCGAGTCGGCCAGGGCCACCCGCCAGCCGGGCGCGCCGGGCGGGGGTGCTCCCAGGCCCAGGTCGCCGCCCGCCTCCAGCAGGGCTTGGGGCAGTTGGTGGGCTTGCAGCACCTTCAACCCCTCGGCCACGGCGTACCCCTTGCCAATGCCGCCCGCGTCGAGTTTCATGCCGGGGCGCAGTAGCTCGGCGCGGCGGTGCAACGTATCCAGCCGGAGCAGTTGGTAGCCCACCCGGCGTTTAGCCTCGCGCACCCGTGCTCGGGCGGGCAGCTCGCGCGTGCGGGTAGCCCGCCGCCAAAGTTGCACCAGCGGGCCTACCGTGAGGTCGAACGCGCCGTGGGTGGCCCGGCTCACCGCCTGGGCTTGGCTTAAAACCTGCCAAAGGTCGGGGCTAACAGCCACGGCCCGGCCTTGCCCCGCCGTGGCGGAAAGCTGGTTTAATTCGCTGGTTTCCAGGTAATCGCTCAAAACTTGGTTCAGCGTATCGATCCGGGCGAACACGGCCCGCGCGGCCGCTCGCGCCCGTAGGCTGTCGGGCGCGTAGAGCACCAGCCTAAACCGCGTGCCCATTTGTCCGTGACTAAACTCGTAACGGGCGGGCGGCTGGGCGGCCAGTCCCGGTGCGCCCAGGCTGGCGCAAACCAGTAACCTAACCAAGGCCCAAAGGCTTTTTTGCTTTTTACTTTTCAATAGATTGGGTTTTTTTTCTCACCATCACACAAAAAAAGCCACGTAAGCTGGAACTTTATTGCGCTGTTTCTGGTATGGATCAATAAGCTGCCCGTTGGGCGGCTCGGCTTCTCCGCCCAAACCTAAAACTTTTACCGTTATGCTGTTCGCCACGATGCAAACCCGCCCTGCCAATGCCCCGGCCATATTCGCCGTGCGTCGCCTGGTTGAGGTGTGCCCTGGCGACCTAGCCCTTGACGGTTGGTATTTGGCACCTCTCCGCCCCCTGGCCAATGACCCTACAAGCAATCGCTTGAGGGCATTTGGCGGCCAAATCCATCGCGGCAAATAACCGCAGTGATTAAAATCAAAAGTTTTTAGGAGAAACAATCAACACAATTAAAGTTAGTCCGCAGCCCGTAGGTGAGCGCGTTAGTGCGTAATCCTCTATTTACCAAACCCTTAGCTAATAAATAGTTGGCTAAGGGAAGCGATAGCCCCTAGGGTTAGTTAACCACTGGGCGCGGCATTTCAGTTGTATGGGCAACTTAAACCACACCCCGCGCCACGAGCGGGTTACTACCAAACAAAAGCGGGAACAGGCCCTGGCTTTGGCCTTGGCGGCTTTGCGCAAACACCGGCGTCCGGTGCCCAAACACCGCTACCAACGGCTGGCTTCTGCCGAGCGGGAAGCCAAGTGGGCGGCATTTGCCCAGAAGTTCGACGGTTACCTGCTGCGCGACCCGGCCGCCTGGAAACGCCGAGGCCGCACCCAGGCCAGTTTGACGCACCATTTTGTGCGTTATGCGTTCGCGCGCTACCACGTGCCCCGGTTTTTGGACCAGGCCTGGCAAGACCAAACGCCTTACCTGGCCGAGGCCGATGGCCGCCCCACGCCGTCGCAGTTGCTGTTTATCCACCTGGCCCAGGGCGGTAGCGTACTCACCGCGCCTTACCAGCCCGTGCGGCTCACCAAGCGCATGGCCCACTGGTTTATGCAGGCCCCGGCGTATTACACCATCGACCAAGCCTTTTGCTTTGCCCAGGTAATGGGCCTGGGTGGCGACGAGAACCTGGCCTGGTGGGTAATCCAAAGCAGCCTGGGCCAACAGGGGTCCCGGATCGACGATTTCTGGCTCACCGTTGTGGCCTTGTTTGCCCGGCAAACGATGTTTGATAACAGCTACTTGCCTGATATAGTGGAGTATATCCACCACCGCAAATTTGAACGGACAGTGGAACGCGACGGGCGTGCGCAAGGCCCGCCCCAGCCCGATTTTAGCATGAAAGGCCGCACGGCCCTGGCCCTGCTGCGCCAAACCCAGGCCTGGAAAGCCGAAAACGACCGGGTGAACTGGGTAGACCCCGGCCAACTGGCTTGGCGGCCCAGCGCGGTGCCCGGTGGCGAATACTGGGGCTTGCACGATGGGCAAGGGGCCATCTACAACTTCAGCGAGCTGCTGGACGGCCAGCAACTCCGCGCCGAAGGCAAGGCCATGAAACACTGCGTGTTCACTTATGCCCGGGGTTGTTACTTTGGCTACACGGCCATCTTTTCGCTCACGGCGGCCACCAACCAGCAGCCCGGCAAGCGGGTGGCTACCCTAGAGGTGGATCTGCACGACCGCACCATTGTGCAGGTGCGGGGCAAGTGTAACCAACGCCCCGCCCCGGAAGCCGAGTCGGTGATCCGCCAATGGGCCAACGAGCAGAAGATTAAACTGAGCAAACGGGCATTTTAAGCTCAAACCACTACTAAATGATTGGATGATCAAATGATGGTTTCATCGGATTGTCAATCATTTAAAAGATAGAAAATACGCTATCTCCATTGGATTTTGCGTTAACCCAGCCCGGCCATCATCCTCAAGCGATTTTACATTGCTTGGGGATTTTTAGTGCTTGGTTGTCAGTTGTTTATAAAAAAAATGGATCGCTGATTGCTTGATTGATAAAACCAAGTAGAACGATGATTATCCTATAAATCTAGGAACGCCCCCAGACCGCCCGCGCGCGACTGGGCTTACCCGCAGGCAGGCGTGCGGGCAGAGCCAGCTAAACTGGGCAACCGTCTTAAAATTAGGTCAATTGTAAGATTTGATTTTTTCGGCCAGGAGGTAGAGCACCGCCATGCGGATGGCCACCCCGTTCTCGACCTGATCCAGGATGATGGAGTGCTCGCCGTCGGCGGCATCACTGGCCAGTTCCACCCCTCGGTTAATGGGGCCGGGGTGCATGATGGTAACCGGGCGGTTGAGGCTGTCGAGCAGGGCCTTGTTGATGCCGTAATAAAGGGCGTACTCGCGCAGCGAAGGGAAGTACTTGCCCTGTTGCCGTTCAAGTTGAATGCGGAGGACGTTGGCCACGTCGCACCACTGGAGGGCTTGGCGCACCTGGTGGCTCACCTGCACGCCTAACTGGCCCAGGTACCGGGGGATCAGGGTGGGCGGGCCGCACACCATCACCTCGGCCCCGAGTTTTTGCAGGGCGTAGATGTTGGACAAAGCCACCCGCGAGTGCGAGATGTCGCCGATGATGGCCACTTTTTTACCCGCCACTTCGCCGTGTTTTTCGCGGATGGAGTAGGCATCTAACAGGGCCTGGGTGGGGTGCTCGTGGGTGCCGTCGCCCGCGTTCACGATGGCCGCCTGAATATGTTTGGCCAGAAAATGGGGCGCGCCGGGGCTGGCGTGCCGCATCACGATCATCTCGACCTTCATGGCCAGAATGTTGTTGACGGTGTCGAGCAAAGTCTCCCCTTTTTTCACCGAGCTGCCAGAGGCCGAAAAGTTGATCACATCGGCCGAAAGGCGTTTTTCGGCCAGTTCGAACGACAGCCGGGTACGGGTAGAATTCTCAAAAAAAACGTTGGCAATGGTAATGTCGCGCAGGGAGGGCACTTTGCGGATGGGCCGGTTGAGCACCTCTTTAAACTTATCGGCAGTCTCGAAAATGAGTTGGAGGTCAGCGGCGGTTAGGTTTTTTATGCCGAGTAAGTGATTGACACTGAGAGACATGGCGATCAAATGCTTGGGTTGGGTGAAGGAGTGGCCGCCCCTTGGCCCGGCGGCGGGTAGCTGGGGCTAATGAGCCAAATGGCATCGTGCGGGGCCCCTTGCTCGGTCCAGGCCACCTCCACCCGCTGCGACTGGATGGTGTTGACCGAGCGGCCCACATAATCGGCTTGGATGGGTTGGTCGCGGCTGTAGATGCGGTCGATGAGCACCAGTAGCTCAATTTTGGTGGGCCGCCCGTATTCACCCAAGGCCGTGAGGGCGGCCCGGATGGTGCGGCCGGTATAAAGCACATCGTCGATGAGCACCACGTTTTTTTTCTCGATCAAAAAAGGCATCACGGTTTGGCTGGCCTTCAGCGGCGCGCCCCGCCTAAAATCGTCGCGGTAAAAAGTGGTATCCAACTGGCCAATGGGGATGCGGCGGCCGGTAAGGTGCTCGAGCCGCTGGTGGATGCGCGCCGCGAAAAACCGGCCGCGTGGCTGCATGCCCACCAGTACGGTTTCGGCAAAAAGGCCGTGGTTTTCAATCAGTTGCTGGCACAGCCGATCCATGGTGAGTTCCAACAGGGGGCCGTCCAGCAAACGCATTTTTTCCATGCCGCAAAGGTTGGTTTTTGAGGGCGAAAGTGCAACAAAGCCCGCTGGTTTAGCGGTTGGCCAGGGCTTAAAACCGCCAGGGAATAAACCCCCGTTGCCAGGGCCAATCGTTGCAAATTAAGTTACTTTTGCTCGGGTACTACCAAGGGTAGCCCAGCTCATTATGAAATTTATCTGGTTACTGGTTGCCCTGACCTGCTGGGGGTTGGCCGCCTGTTCGTCGCACAAAAGCCCGCAAAACACCATGACTATCCGCTACTTAGCCCTGGGCGACTCGTACACCATTGGCGAAGCCGTGGCCGAAGACGAGCGCTACCCCGTGCAACTGGCCGCCCGGCTGGCCCAGCGGGGTATACTGGTGGCCGCCCCGCAAATAATTGCCCGCACTGGCTGGACCACCGACGAGTTGGCGGCTGCCATCGCCCAAGCTAACCCGCCTACCGACTTCGACTTGGTATCGTTGCTGATTGGGGTAAACAACCAGTACCGGGGCTACCCCCTAGCCAACTACGAGCGTGAGTTCGAGCAACTGCTCCAAACTGCCGTCGCGCACGCGGGCGGGCGGGCGACGCGGGTGTTCGTGGTGTCCATCCCCGACTATGGGGTTACGCCCTTCGCGGCCGACCGCGACCCGGCCAAAATCGGGCGGGAGCTTGACCAGTTCAATGCGGCCAACCGGGCCGTGGCGGATCGTTATGGCGTGCGCTACTTCGACATCACCCCCATTTCGCGGCAGGCGGCCCAGCAACCGGGCCTGGTAGCCAGCGACGGGCTGCACCCTTCGGGCCAAATGTACCAGGCCTGGGCCGAGCTGATGGCTCCAGCCGTGGCCGTTCTGTTGCAGCCTTAATTAGAACTCTTGCACATTACCCGTACTCAGGTCGTAATTGCGTCCCCTCCCCAACGGACGACAAAAACGAGAGTTTTTGGGCGAGAAAGTGCGGCTGGATAGGGTGGGGCCAAAAAAAGTGGAATTTATTATAAAGCCTCTATCAATATATTTTTGATGAATTTTATTATAAAAATGCGATTAAATTCGCTCGCCTTGGCCCCACCCCAAGCCACCACACAGGCTCGCCCCAAAAGCTCATTCGCTTTCGGTCGTCCGTCGGGGAGGGGCCTTCTCTGAATTCAGTTAAAATGCTCATTATCAACATTCAAAAACTCTAATCATGCAATCATAAAGTCATTTTAGTATTAACCCGCTTCGGCTGGCTCGGCCAGTTGGCTGGCCTTGCCCACGGGCTGGGGGGCGTTCGTGGGCGTTTGTGGCCGGGTGAGGGGCACGTTGCGGCTAAAAAATCCTCCGTGGATGTCTGGCGGGATGTGGTGGGGTACCCGCACCCGGGCCAAGGGGGTAAAGGTGGCTGCGTCCAGCACCAGCAAAAACGAGTGCTGCTGGCTTGCGTCCAGCACTAGCGAGAGCACCACGCCGTCGTCTTCGGCCTGGCCAGCGGGGTTGGGCACAAAAATGGGTTCGCTGGGGTAGCTGCCCGCTTGGTACCAGGTGGCCCGCTGCTTGTTTTTAAGGTCAAACTTGACCAACTGGTTCATAAAATCGCGCTGGGGCGTGCCCGGGCACCGCCCGCTCAGGTACAAGTAGCGGTAAGGCTGCCCCGCCACCCTGGGCGAAATTTGGGGCATTTCCACAATATCGGAGCTGTAACGCGCGCTGGTGATTTTATTGGTCTGTAAATCAACCCGATAGCGGTATAACTGCGCCAGGTGGTCGTCGTTCATGCCCTGGTTTTGTAACTTATCAATATAGAGCAGATTGAACACCTCCGGGTTTTGGTAACGGCACAAATCGATTACCAACCCTTCGTCGGTTTCAAAGCTGTTGGCAATGTGGAAGAAGAAGAACGGGGGGGCTTCCAGGCATTGCACCTTGCCCGTGGCCCGGTGCATCACGTGGAACCGGCAGTTCTGTTGGGGGCGCCACTCAAAGCTGGTGTCCACGCCCCGGTTGGCAAAGGTGGCTTTCATCATTTTCCACAAGTTGAGCCGCAGGGGGCACTCCACCATTACCAGGTAACGGGGCGTGAGGGCAAAACTGTGGAAGTAAAACAGCCCCCGGCTCTTGATTTTAGCCAGCACCTGCCGCTCGTAGGGCCGGTCGGGGCTGATTTTGTACAGGTACGTGCGCGGCAGCGGCCCCAGGGTACTCACAGCGTTAAAAAGTTCGCCCGTCTGGTAGTCTTGGGCCGGGTGGGCCGCACTCAGCATCACCGTTTGCTCAAATTTATCCTTGAACTGGAGGGGGCCTTTGGTGGCCAGCGTGTCAAAGTCGAACGCCAACATGGGCGAAAGGTCCGAGATGGCCGCGTGATGTTCGCCAACTTGCACCACGTTCACGTTGGTGTTGTCCACCACGGGGCTAAACGTGCTGCGGATTTTTTGGAACAAGCTCTGGCAGGGATCGGGCACGGCCCCAAAACACTGGCTCACGATCTTCCCCGCCGACGAATCTTGTTTGTAGCTCTCCGTATGTAAGATTTTATTACGATAAGTTACCTTGTTGCCTTCAATGTCAAACTTGTGTAACATTGCGTACCCGTCCAGCCAATGACTGACGGACCGGCCGTTGATCTCAAATTTTCCCGGTCCGTTGCGGATCAGGCTGCCGTTGAGCCAATCGGGGATTTTTCCCTCCACGGGAAGGCCGGGCAGGTCGTACTCCTGCTCCAAGCTACGGATAACTGGTGCCATAGGTTAAGTATTTGTTTGTTCGATTTGATACTTTTTGGTACGAGTGTATGCTACACACAAAAAAAGGAAACTAAGGCATTTTCGCAATAATCAATCCGGTCAAAATGCAAGATTCATCGGTGAATTTTCGGCCAACACCTAAAAATGAGGGGAATTACCAAGGGCCTTTTAGGTACAATTAACTAGGCTTGGGATGGGGTTAACCAGCCTCGTTCGCGCCCAAGCCCGGACCCGCCGCCCGTGTTAACATTATTTAGGTTGCCAAACGGCTGGGGTACCGAACGCCGCTACTAAATTTGGTGTTGCAACATTGATTGCGAGTGCCAATTAACCATTGCTTTTTGTTTGCCTCATCCTTTAAGTTATTTCATGTCCCGTTCGCTTTTTTCTCGTTATGCGTTGTGGCTCGCCCTACTGGGGGTAGCCAAGGTAGGTTTAGCCCAGTTGCCCCCTACCGTTTTGCCCACTCCGGGGGCCTGGCGGGGGCAGATCGCTTTGCAAGGCCAGATAGTACCTTTCAATTTTGAGGTGGAAACCACTAATGGCCAGCCCAAGTGGGTGTTGCTCAACGCGGGCGAGCGGCTGGTGCTCGACGAGGTGGTGGCGCAAAACGACAGCCTCAAAGTTTTGGCCCACATTTTCGAGGCCGAGGTGCTTGTGAAAGTTAGCCCAGGGGGTTTAGCAGGGTATTGGATCAAATCGGTGGCCGGGCGCGAGGTGTACCGCCTGCCGTTTAGTGCCCAGCCGGGGCCTCGGCACCGTTTTTTCCCGCCCAGCGGGGCCGCCGCCGCCCAAGTAAATGGCCATTACGACGTGGTTTTTAGTTCGGGCGAAGGTAAAACCACCCAAGCAGTGGGTGTTTTTGAGCAACGCAACGACCTAGTAACCGGCACCTTCCTTACCGCCACCGGCGACTACCGCTACCTGGAGGGCCAACTCCGGGGCGACAGCCTATTCCTCTCCGCCTTCACGGGCGAGAGCGCGTACCTGTTCCGCGCCCGGGTGGCAGGCGAGCAGATCAACGGCGAGTTTTGGTCGGGCAAAACGGGGCACAGCACCTGGACCGCCCGCCGCAACCCGGCCGCCCAACTGCCGGATGCGGACAAACTGACCTACCTCAAGCCCGGCTTCGACCGGTTGGCGTTTAGTTTACCAGACCTGGACGGCCAAGTGGTGTCGCTCGCCGACCCTCGGTTCAAGGGCAAGGTGGTGATCGTGCAAATCCTCGGCTCGTGGTGCCCCAACTGCATGGACGAAACGGGCTTTTTGGCCCCCTTCTACCAAAAAAACAAGGAGAAAGGTTTGGAAATAGTGGGCCTGGCCTACGAACGCAGCCCCCAGCTAGCCGAGGCCAAGCCCCGGATCGAGAAAATGAAACAACGGCTAGGGGTGGCCTATCCGGTGTTGTTTGCGGGCAGCAACGACAAAGCCGCTGCATCGGCCAGCCTACCCATGCTCAACCAGGTGCTGGCGTTCCCCACCACCATCATCATCGACCGCGCCGGGCGGGTGCGCCGCATCCACACGGGTTTTGCCGGGCCGGGCACGGGTAAATACTATTTGGAATGGGTGGAAGAATTTGACCGCCTGGTGGCTAAGTTACTGAAAGAGCGGGGCTAACCGCCCTTTATTCCCCTAAAAACCCCTAATATTGTGCTTGGGAACGGCCCCTTTTCCAGGTATTGACCAATAACCAACCCGTGTTTACAATAGCCAAGGCTATATGGTAGATCTAATGACAAGAGTGGAAGGCGCTTTGGACACCATCCGGCCCTACCTAGAAGCCGACGGCGGCAACGTGCAAGTGCTCGAGATCACACCCGACATGGTGGTAAAACTCCAGTTGCAAGGCTCTTGTAGCTCGTGCCCCATGTCGGCCATGACGCTCAAGGCAGGCGTGGAGCAGGCCATTATCAAAGAAGTGCCGGAAATCCGGTCCATCGTTGCCATTAGCCCGGATGCCTGAGCCGAAGTCCCAGTCGGCCGTTCTGCCTGCGGAGCAGCGGCCTATCGTGATGAAAGTCAAAGACTTTCGTAGACACATCTTTTTGGCTTTTTTGGTGTATTCCAGCATTTCGTTGCTGGTGGCCATGCTCAGTTTTTGGCTTTTCCAGCGCAAGTTGCAAGTGGATAACTATGCCGATGGCGTGAGCGAAGTCTTTGGGCTTTCGTTGCAGGCGGTGCAGTCGGGCCAAAATTTTTTGGTGTACGAAACCAACCGGATCGGGTTTTATAACACGGGCGGCAGCCGTTACCTGGAAGAATACGATAGCCTAGTTACCAAAATCAAGCGCAACCTCGACTCCCTCCGGCAAGAGAAAATTGGGGAGAAGATGGGGATCAACCAAGATATTGACAAGTTGAAACCCCTGCTGGACCGCTACGATGCCGTGTTTAGGGCGATGGTGATCCAAGCCAAGCAACGGGGCTACAAAGGCTTTGGCCTGGAAAGTCGGTTGCGCGGGCTGGCCGACCGCCTAGAGGGCCTGGCCGGGCCGCTGCGCCCTCAAGTAATGCTGCTCCGCGCCCACGAGCGCGACTATTTCCTCCGGCGCGACACCGTCCACGTGGCCGACTTCCGGGCCTTGGCCCAACAAATCTCGGCGCGTGCCCCGGCCAAAGAAAAACCGTTGTTTATCCAATATTACGATTTGTTTTACCGCCTGGTAAAGCTGGACGAACAGTTGGGCATCGGCCGCGAAACCGGCAACAACGCGATCCTCAACCGCACGGCTACCCAGATCAGCTCGCTGGCCGACCGCATCAATCGCCAAACCCGGCAAGCCAAAGCCGATATTTCCGACCAGATCATCAACATTTTTTTATTCGTGATCGTGGTGTCGGTGATTTTGATTTTGATCCTGGCCATGTTGTTCAAATTTATTACCGAAGCCGAAAAGAACATTTCGCCGGTGTTGCCAAAATTGGCCCCTAACCCTACCGATCAAGAACTGCTATGACCTGGCGTGGCTACTTTTTCTGCCTTTATTTACTGGGGCTGCTGGCCCCCGCGTGTATGCCCGAGCGCCGCGAGCGTACCCAAACCGAGGCCCTGCAAGGCGAGATGCGGGCCAAAAAGCTCAAACGCCTCACCAAGTCCCAAATAACGGCCGCCTGCCAAGCCGAGGGCGAACTACTGGCCCAACAGCTCGCGGAAATTATGCCCCTCGACAGCCCGTTTGTGTGCGCCAAGGCCCGGTTTACGGCGGCGATCAACGCCCCCACCCTGGCCGATTACGATTTTATCTGTTCCGACTCGGTGGCCCAGGCCCTGGGCGGCAAACCGCTGCAAGTGTGGCAAGCCTACCAAACCGCCCAGCAACAAAAACTGCCCCTCGGCCCTAACCTCCAGCAATTGAGCGACAGCCTGATGCTCTACACCGTGCCCGTGCAGCGCGGCCCAGCCCTGCTGGGGATGTGGAACATCGTGATCAGTAAACCCCAGGTAATTAGGCAGTTGTGATGATTACTTTAATCGTCCAGGTTTGGTAGGCTCCCCCCTCATTGGGTAGGCACTCGTTAAACATCTTCCCAATAAGATCAAGTGGCCTAGCCCGGCCGATACCCCGGATTGAACCACGTCATTTGCACGGGGCTTTCCAGGTGGCCGTTGGCGTTGCGGATTTTGTGGTAATGCACCCCTTCATCGTTAAAGCCAAGGCTCCGGTAAAATTGCCGGGCTTTGGCATTGGCCTGGCGTACAAATAGTTCTACCCGCAAAATGTGGGGAAACCGGGCTTCTACTTCGGCCAAAAACCGTTGGAACAAGACTTTGCCCAAGCCCCGGCCTTGTTGGTCGGGGGCCACCACAATGGTTAGCTCGGTAAGGTTGTGGGCCAGGGCGGCCAAAGGGTACGGGTAGGCATGGATTTCGCCCAGGGCGGTGCCGTCGGGCGCGAAGGCGGCCAAAATAAGCCCCTGGGCCGTGCTTTGCTCCCAGAAGCCGCGCACGTAGGCCTCCGTTACCTCGGGCAGTTGGCGGATGATGCCGCCCGGCTCCGCCGCCACCTGGTGGTAGAGGGCCAGCAACGCGGGCAAATCGGCGGCATCGGGTGAGCGTAGCTGATAATCCATGAGGGAGCTAGGCAATGGTTTTGGTGAACAGTTGGAAACTGTTCTTTTTCTGCATGTTGAAGTTGACCAACCCCACGGCGTAAAAAAGCAGGCTTAACAGGGCCACAAACCCTGCGTGCCAATAATTGACCCGCACCCAAATTTGCAAACCTGTAAAAAACAAACCTAGCCCCGCCCCAAACCCAAACAACACTTGGCTGCTGCGAAAAAGGCTGAACTTGGCAAAAATGATGCAACCAGCGGAAGTGGCTTCTACCCGGCCTTTTAGCAATGGTAAGTAGAGCGTGGGCTGGGTTACGGCCAAGGCCAACCGGAACTCTTGCGGGGTTACGGCCCCGTTAAACCTGGGCAAACCGGTTTTGCTGGTGGGGCTGGGCTGGGTAGCGGCCGCCAGTTTGGCCAATACCACCGGGGCCGGGTGCGCCGATACGAGCGTGAATTCTTCGTAGGGCAATAAACTAACGCGGGGCCAGGGCATGGAGGGCGGTTTGAGGTAACTAAAATAGCGGTTAGGCCCGGTAAGTCAACAGTCCAAGCGCAAAACCACACCCGG
Organism: Bernardetiaceae bacterium; assembly: GCA_025454895.1. Taxonomy (GTDB): domain Bacteria; phylum Bacteroidota; class Bacteroidia; order Cytophagales; family Thermoflexibacteraceae; genus JALONO01. The sequence goes on along the minus strand of JALONO010000001.1, from coordinate 19,054 downwards.
CGGCGGGTTGTCGTTTAACTTTGGGGCGGGGCTGCCACCTTTTGCCTCCTTTTCATGGCTTCGTTGTATTTCCACATCCCGTTTTGCAAGCAAGCCTGCCATTATTGCGATTTCCATTTTAGCACGCTGGCCACCGGACAACCCGAAATGGTAGCCGCCCTGCTGCACGAACTGGAGCTTCAGCGCGATTTTTTTGGCCCCAGCCCGGAGCTACAGTCGGTGTATTTTGGTGGTGGCACCCCCTCGCTATTGGCCCCGGAACAACTGGGCCGCCTGCTGGGCCGGGCCTCCGCATTGTTTGCCTTGGCCCCCGAGGCCGAGATTACCCTGGAAGCCAACCCCGACGACCTGGACGAGGCCAAGCTGGCCGCCCTGCGCCAATTGGGCATCAACCGGCTCAGCATCGGCATCCAGTCGTTCCACGGGCCGCACTTGCAGTGGATGAACCGCGCCCACAACGCCCAGCAGGCCCTCCAGTGCGTGCCCCTGGCCCAGCGGGCGGGCTTCCACAACCTCACCATCGACCTCATTTATGGCATCCCGGCGGCGGACCACACCGTTTGGCAGGCTGACCTGGCCCAGGGCCTGCAACTCGACGTGCCCCACATTTCGGCGTATTGCCTCACCATCGAGCCGCGCACCGCGTTTGGCCGCTGGGCCGCCAAAGGCCGCTTGCAGCCCGCCCCCGACGAATTTGCCGCCCACCAGTTTGACCTGCTGGCCGATACCCTGCTGGCCGCCGGGTACGAGCATTACGAAATCTCCAACTTTGCCCGGCCTGGCTTTTACTCGCGCCACAACCGCCACTATTGGAAACAAGGGCCTTACCTGGGCATCGGCCCTTCGGCCCATAGTTACAATGGCCAGTACCGCCAGTACAACGTGGCCAACAACGCCCGTTACGTGCGCGCGCTGGCCCAGGGGCAAGTGCCCGCCGAGCGCGAGCACCTCACCCGGGCCAACCACATCAACGAATACTTGATGACCAGCCTGCGAACCCAGTGGGGCTGCGACCTGGCTTACCTTAAAACCACCTACGGCCACGACCTGCGCACCGAGGCGGCCGCTACCCTGGCCCAGTGGCAAACCCGCGGCCTCATCCGCCTGAACCAAAACAGCCTCACCCTCACCCGCGCGGGCCAACTCTTGGCCGATGGCCTGGCGGCCGAGTTGTTTGTGTAGCAGCGGCAGGTTTTGCGCACTCCGCCGCGCAGGGGCGATCCTTTCTACTTTTGGCGGCTCGGAATAGGCCATTTATAGCCAGTTTGGTACGGTCAAAAGCCCCAAACTAGCTTTGCGTCTTATTAGTTTTGCGAAAAATGTTTTTAAACGGATCAGCCCTGCCCGCCGCGCCCGTGGATTGTGCAATCACGCCGTCATTTCACTAACTTGCCCTCGGCTTTATCGCGTAAATTTTATGAGACGGTTTTCTTACTTATTGATGGGGCTTTCGGTGGTTTTGGCGGCCTCGCAGCCCCTGCCCGGCCCAACTTCCGCCAAGGCCCCCAAAGTTGCGCTGGCCATTCACGGCGGGGCAGGCACCATCCTCAAAAAAAACATGACCCCCGAACAGGAGGCCCAGTACGTAGCCAAACTCAACGAAGCCCTGGAGGCTGGCCACCGGGTGCTTACCGGGGGCGGCACCAGCCTGCAAGCGGTGGAAGCGGCCATTAAAATCATGGAAGACTCGCCGTTGTTCAACGCGGGCAAAGGGGCCGTGTTTACCCACGAGGGCAAAAACGAGCTCGATGCCGCCGTGATGGACGGCAAAACCCTGGCGGCTGGGGCGGTGGCGGGGGTTACTACCATCAAAAACCCCATTTCGGCGGCCCTGGCCGTGATGCAAAAGTCGCCGCACGTGATGATGACCGGGCGCGGGGCCGAGCTTTTTGCCCAGCAGCAAGGCGTTGAGATGGTGGACCCCAGCTATTTTTACGACGAGCGGCGGTTTAAACAACTAGAAAAGGCCAAAGAGCGGGAAAAAGTGGAAGGCAGCGAAAACAACGGCCAGGGCCGCCTGCCGGGCGACTCGGACCCGCTTTGGCTGGACCGTAAGTTTGGCACTGTGGGCTGCGTAGCCTTAGACCAGTTCGGGAACCTGGCGGCCGGTACTTCCACCGGCGGCATGACCAACAAAAAGTTTGGCCGGGTGGGCGATGCCCCCATCATCGGGGCGGGCACCTACGCCGATAACGCCACCTGCGCCGTGTCGGCCACGGGCCACGGTGAGTACTTCATTAGAGCGGTGGTAGCCCATGATGTGGCCGCCCGCATGGCCTACCAAAAGCTGCCCCTGGCCAAAGCCGCCCACGCGGTGGTGATGGAAAAATTGGTAAAAATGGGCGGCGAGGGCGGCATCATTGCCATTGATGGCAAGGGCAACATTGCCATGCCGTTCAACTCGGAGGGCATGTACCGGGCCTGCATCCGGCCCGACGGCACCCGCGAGGTGAAAATTTATAAAGAATAACCTGCTAACAACCGCGACCGCCAACCTGGGGCTAGCGGTCGCGGGTAAGGTACCTAAAAACAGCGGCAAAACGGACTACGCTCCGGCTTCAGCGGCCCGTTGGGCGCGCAATTGAACCAGCAGCTTGCCTATTTCTTTATCGACCATCCAAATCCCGTGGTTCTCCTCGCCAATGATATCGAAGATTTCAATCAGGCGGCGGGCCACTTTCTCTTCTTCCCGCTGCTCGTTGATGTACCAAGCTAGGAACTGGAAAGTAGCGAAATCCTTCTCCTTAAAGCAGAAGTCGGCCAGGTTGTTGATGGCCCGGCTCACGGCAATTTCGTGCTCCAAGATATGGTCAAACACCTCGCGCAGGGTGCCATACTCGTATTTGAGGTTGGCGATCTCCGGGGCTAAGGCGTGCCCACCAGCTTCGTTGATGTAACGCATCAACTTGAGCATGTGCATTTTCTCTTCGTCGGCGTGGTCGTAGAGGAACTCGGCCGAGTGGATGTAGCCCTTGGTTTCGCACCAGGAGGCCATGGCCAGGTAGTAAAACGACGACAGGCCCTCCATCCGTACTTGTTTGTTCAACTTGCCTTCTACCTCGGCCGTGAGCGAGGTTTTTGAGGTGATTTCTGATTTCATGGGTCAGTTAAAAGGTTTTTTCAAAGTTACCATTTAAGTGGGCAAATTGTTTTCGAAAACGCCGTTGGCGAGCTTATTTATAAGCAATACAAACTACCGACAAGCCGTGGGCCTATGCCTCAAGGAAGTGCAGGTAAAGCGGAAAACCCCAATGGCAGTTTAACATTGGGGGAGAGGAGTGGGCCAGGGTGCTTGGCTAGCGGCTACGACGCTTACGGTCAACCAGTTTTTTTACGCCAAAGGCCACGCCGGCCGCTACGAGCAATGAAGCTCCGCCATCTAACGGAATGCCGGGAGGGGGCGGGCCTTGGGCCAAAGCAGCGAAAGTTGGTACTAAGCAGGCGGTGGCGGCCAAAGCCATTAGTTGCAAAAATCTATTCTTCATAACCAGAACAAAACGGACGGTTGGTAATGCCAATTAAAAAAGCAGTTACAAATTAGGTGAAAATAAAATTGATGGCCAAATTAAATTATAAGCTAGCCTGGCTAAACTGACGCAAAAAACGCACGTCGTTTTCGGCGAACAGACGCAGGTCTTTGATCTGGTATTTGAGCATGGTGATGCGCTCGATGCCCATGCCAAACGCAAAACCAGTGTAGCGTTCGGGGTCGATGCCGCAGGCGGCCAGCACGTTAGGGTGCACCATGCCCGAGCCACCGATCTCGACCCAGCCGGTGCCTTTGCAAATGTTTTTGGCCCCGCCGCACAGTTGGCAAACGCCCGGCTCGTGCAACCCGCAGGAAATATCGATTTCCGCGCTGGGTTCGGTAAAGGGGAAAAACGAAGGCCGGAAGCGGATTTTAGTCTGCTTGCCAAATAGTTCCTTGGCGAAGTGGTACAGGGTCTGCTTCAAGTCGGCAAAGCCCACGTTTTCGTCCACATACAAGCCCTCGACTTGGTGGAAAAAACAGTGCGCCCGGGCCGAGATGGCCTCGTTGCGGTACACCCGGCCGGGCATAATGCTGCGGATGGGCGGTTTTTGGTGTCGCATCAAGCGTACCTGCACGTTGGAGGTGTGGGTGCGCAGCAGCACATCGGGCTGGCGGTGGAGAAAGAACGTGTCCTGCATTTCCCGGGCCGGGTGGTCGGGCGGGAAATTGAGGGCGGTAAAGTTGTGCCAGTCGTCCTCGATCTCGGGGCCGTCGGCCAGGTTGAACCCGATCCGCTCAAAAATTTCCACGATCCGGTTGCGCACCTGGGTAAGCGGGTGCAACGAGCCGAGCGCGTAAGGCACGCCGGGCAAGGTGAGGTCCTGGGGCTGGTCGGCAGTAGGCTCGCTGCTGGCTTCCAGTTGCTCGGTTTTGAGCTTGAGTTTGGCCTGGGCCGATTCTTTGAGCTTGTTCAACTCCGCGCCCACGGTGCGCTTTAGCTCGTTGGGCACGGTTTTCAACTGCTCGAACAACTCGGGGATGCTGCCTTTTTTGGCCACAAAGGCCAGGCGGAACTTTTCCAAAGTCTCGCGGTCGGTAATGGCAAACTCTTCTACTTGGGCCAGCAACTGTTGGATGCGCTCGGTCATGGGCAAACGGATACTTAAAAAACGAAATAACGGCCGGGTTCCTTGTGTTGATTTACAGTGATTTGTATTCCATAATCAGCCATGAAGAACTGGGGAACCGCTCAGCGGCCCGGCAAAGGTAGCCGCTGCCCTGGGTAACCACAACCTGGGCTAACTTTCCATTTTGCTGAGCAGGTGGCGGGCACGGTCCACGTCGGTTACTTGTTCCACGGTTAAAATGGGGCCTTTGGGGGTGTCTTTCATGCGGCACAGCCGGGGGTTTTTGGTAACAAACCGGATGATTTTGCCAAACACGTCGCTTTGGAAATAGCGGTCTTTGTTCACAAAATACCCTTTGAGGTTCCCGTTTTTGAGGAGCAGTTTCTCGAACCCCAGTTTTTGGGCCTCCCAGCGGAGCTGCACGGTTTTCAGCAGGTCTTCCACGGGGCGGGGCAGCGGCCCAAAGCGGTCGGCCAGTTCCAGCCGGAACTTTTGCAGCCCGGCCTCGTCCTTGATTTTGTCGGTTTGGGTGTACAGTTGCAACCGCTCGCTGATGTTGGCCACGTAGCTGTCCGGAATGATGATCTCAAAGTCGGTCTCGATGGCGCAGTCGGGCACGAAGTCGTCTTTCTTCAGGTCCAGTTCTTGGGCAAACAGGTCGCGGAACTCGGTTTCTTTGAGTTCTTGCAGGGCCTCGTCCAGCACTTGGTGGTACATCTCGAAGCCCAGGTCGTTGATAAAGCCGCTTTGCTCGGCCCCCAGCAGGTCGCCCGCGCCCCGGATGTCCAGGTCGCGCATGGCCACCTTAAAGCCGTCGCCCAGGTCGCTAAACTCTTCCAGCACGTTCAGGCGTTTGCGGGCATCGGCGGTGAGGCCGGCCATGACCGGCACCAGCAGGTAGCAAAACGCCTTGCGGTTGCTGCGCCCCACCCGGCCGCGCATTTGGTGCAGGTCCGACAGGCCGAAGTAATGCGCCCGGTTGATGATGATGGTGTTGGCATTGGGGATGTCGAGCCCGGCCTCGATAATATTGGTGGACACCAGCACATCGTACTCGCCGTCGATGAATTTGAGCATGGTATCTTCCAGTTTTTTGCCCTCCATTTGGCCGTGGGCAATGCCAATGCGGGCATCGGGCACTAGCCGCAGCACAATGTTGGCCACCTCCTCAATGTCCTGCACCCGGTTATGGACAAAAAACACCTGCCCGCCGCGCTGGATTTCGTAACGGATGGCGTCGCGGATAATTTCTTCGTTGAATGTGTGGATTTCGGTGCTCACGGGCTGGCGGTTGGGCGGCGGCGTGGCGATAATGCTCAGGTCGCGCGCGCCCATGAGCGAGAACTGGAGCGTGCGCGGGATGGGCGTGGCGCTCAGCGTGAGCACGTCCACGTTGACCCGCATTTCTTTGAGCCGGTCCTTGGTTTTTACCCCAAACTTTTGCTCTTCGTCAATCACCAGCAAGCCCAGGTTTTTAAATTGGATGTCGCTGCCCACAATGCGGTGCGTACCAATGAGGATGTCGATTTGCCCTTCGGTTACGCCCTTTACCGTGTCGCTGATTTGTTTGGTCGATTTGAAACGGTTGATGTACTCGACCCGCAGCGGGAAGTTTTTGAGCCGGTCGCTAAACGTTTTGTAGTGCTGCATGGCCAAAATGGTGGTGGGCACCAGCACGGCCACCTGCTTGCCGCTGTTGACCGCCTTAAACGCCGCCCGGATGGCCACCTCGGTTTTGCCGAAACCCACATCGCCGCACACCAGCCGGTCCATGGGGTAGCTTTTCTCCATGTCTTCCTTGGCGGCGGCGGCGGCCTTGGCCTGGTCGGGCGTATCTTCGTACAAAAACGAAGTTTCCAACTCGGCTTGCAAGTAATTATCGGGGGGGAAGGCGAAGCCGGGGCTGGCCTTGCGCTTGGCGTACAGTTTGATCAGTTCGTGGGCAATGTCGCGGACCTTCTTTTTTACCGTGCGTTTTTTATTCTCCCACTCCGGCGAGCCTAGTTTGTTGAGGCCCGGCATGGCCCCGTCTTTTCCGGAGTATTTGGCGATTTTGTGCAGCGAGTGGATGGAGAGGTACAAAATATCGTCGTCGCGGTACACCAGCCGCACGCTTTCCTGCACTTTGCCGTTGGCTTCCACCTTTTCCAGGCCCGCAAACCGGCCCACGCCATAGTCGATATGGGTAACGTAGTCGCCAATTTGCAACGAGCGCAGCTCGCGCAAGGTCATGGCCTGGCTTTTGGTAAACTTCTCCTTGGCTTTGTAGCGGTGGAAGCGTTCGAAAAACTGGTGGTCGGTAAAGCAGGCGATTTTCAGCGTTTCGTCGATAAAGCCCTCGCGCAGGGCCAGGGGCAGGCCCTGGAACCGTAGCCCGGGGTCGATTTCGTCAAAAATGGTTTTGAGCCGCTCCAACTGGCGGGCCTGCTCGGCGGCCACAACGTTAGTAAAACCCCGGCCTTGTTGTTCGTCCAAGAACTTGGCGATCAGGTTAAAATCCTTGTTGAACGACGGCTGGGCCTTGGCCGGGAACTCGAACAGGGTGGGCTTGGCCTGGCCCCACTTGGCCAAGCGGCGGCCAAATTGCACCAGGGTAAAGGCTTGCAGCCCTTCGTCCAGGCTGGCCACCGTCTCGAACAACATCTCCGGGGCGGAAATCAATTGAATGTCGGACCCGGACATGATCTGGGCAAAATCTTGGCTGGCTTTGTCAAAGTATTTCTGGATTACCTCGCGGGTTAGTTCCAGGTCTTTTACCCAAATTTTGGTGTTTTTGGGGATGAACCGCAGGAACGACTCCCGCGTTTCGTGGAGCAGCCGGGTTTGGACGTTGGGGATGAGCGCGATCACCGGCACCTGCCCCAGCGATAGTTGCGAGTACGGATCAAACGTGCGGATGCTTTCCACTTCGTTGCCCAGTAGCTCGATGCGGTACGGCCGCTCGCCCGCGTACGAGAATACGTCGATAATGCCTCCGCGCATGGCAAACTGGCCGGGTTCGTACACGAAATCGGTACGTTCAAAATCGTAGTTCACCAGTAGCTCGGCCACAAACTCGGGGTCCAGGGTGTCGCCTACCTTGGCGGTAAACGTGTTTTCCACCAGCGAGCGGCGGTTGATCACCTTTTCGGTCAGGGCCTCGGGGTAGCTCACCATCAGCTCGCCCTGGAAATTGCCCCGGTTTTGCCCGATCCGGTTCAGCACCTCGGCCCGTTGCAGCACGTTGGCGTTGTCCACCTCGACAAACTGGTACGGTCGCTTGTACGAGGTGGGGAAGAACAGCACCTCCCGGCCCGTGAGGTTGTGCAGGTCGTTGGCAAAATAGTAGGCCTCTTCGCGGTCGGCCAGTACAAACAACTGGTGGGCGGGTTTTAGTTGGTACACGGCGGCGGCCAGCAGGGCATCCAAGCTGCCCACCAAGCCTTTTAGTTGCACAAACGGCTGGCTGTCAATAGTTTGGGCCAGGGTTTGCACCAACGGGTCGGCGGTGTAGAGGGTAATCAGGTCGCTTGCTTTCATAAAATAGGCATGGCTTACCCGCCGGAACCCGGCAAATAAGCCTAACAAACGGGGCAAAGTTACGCCCGCCGCCCGGTTTGTGAGCCACCGACCAGCCTAGGTTTGGTTGGTTTTTTTACAGGTCCATAGCCAGTACTTCGACGCACCTGCGCGCGGTGGCAGTTTAATACCGCCAGCCCCATTGGCCACCTCGGCCAAATGCCCGAACTTGCGGCGTTATTCCACCTCTAAGTCCAACATGAAAAAACTCTTCTTCTTGTTTTTAAGCGGGCTGGCCCTAGCCGCCCAGGCCCAGCCCGACCCGGTGGCCGAGTACGCGGCCTCCATTACCCAGGCCGACCTGAAAAAGCACCTGCTGGTGATCGCCTCCGACGAGTTGGAGGGCCGCGACACGGGCAGTGAGGGCCAAAAAAAGGCCGCCGAGTACCTGGTTACCCACTTTAAGCAAATGGGCCTCACCGGGCCGGTGGCCAACAACCCCGTTTCGCCCTTCTACCAGCCCGTGCCCCTGGAGCGAAAGCGCACGGGCGAAAGTTTTATCGAGCCCAAAAAAGTCAGCCTGGCCCTTTACGACGATTTTGTGGTGTGGGGCGACCTTAGCCTCCCCGGCAAAAAAATGCCCTTGGTGTTTATGGGGTATGGCTTGGAAACCGATAAGTACAGCGACTACGCCAAGGCCGACGTAAAAGGCAAAGTGGCCGTGATTTTAACTGGCGAGCCTAAAAACGCCCAGGGTAGCGCGATAGCCGGGGCCACCATGGCTCAGTTAGCCACCCAGGCCAAGGTTAGCCTAGCTTACGAAAAAGGGGCCGTGGCTGTTATTGTAGTAGGCGATAACGAGCAAATGTTCAAACGCTTGGCCGACCGGGCCAAGAGCGGCGGGAGCATGGGCCTGGCCACGGGTAAAAACGCCCCCAAAGGTTATTTGCTTGTAAGCCCCCGCCGCGGGGCCGATTTATTTGGGGCCGCCAACGTGGCCAAATACCAACAACTGGTAACCCAAATTACCGAAACCGGGCAAAGCACCGCCGGGCAGTTGGGGGCCAAAGCGAAGCTCAAGGTAGTGCCCGCCCCGGAAGTGATCAAAACCGACAACGTGCTGGCCTACCTGGAGGGCACCGACAAAAAGGACGAGGTGGTGGTCATCTCGGCCCACTACGACCACGTGGGCAAGAACGCCCAGGGCCAGGTGTTCAACGGGGCCGACGACGACGGCTCGGGCACGGTGGCCCTGCTGGAGATCGCCGAGGCCTTCGCCAAGGCCAAGGCGGCGGGCAAGGGCCCCCGCCGCAGCCTGCTGTTCCTGGCCGTAACGGCCGAGGAGCGGGGCCTGCTCGGCTCGCTGTACTACTCGGAGAACCCGGTGTTCCCCCTGGCCAGCACCGTGGCCGACCTGAACATGGACATGATCGGCCGGGCCGACGAGGCGCATAAGGACCAGCCCAACTTCATCTACATCATCGGCTCCACCATGCTCTCCACCGACCTGCACCGGGCCAGCGAGGAGGCGGCCAAGAAGTACGTGCCCGGCCTGGCCCTGGACTACCGTTACAACACCAAGGACGACCCCAACCGGTTCTACTACCGCTCCGACCACTACAACTTCGCCAAGCACAACATCCCGTCCATCTTCTACTTCAACGGGGTGCACGCCGACTACCACCAGACCACCGACGACGTGGACAAGATCGACTTCGGGGCCTACGAGCTGCGCACCCGCCTGGTCTTCGCCACCGCGTGGGAGGTGGCCAACCGCGAACAGCGGCTCGTGGTCGACCAGGCGGGCAAGTAAAATCCTACTTTCTCCCAAATTAAGTTAAAAACCCGCGCCCTTTTTGCCCCGGCGCGGGTTTGTTTTAATTTTAGCCCAGTAGGGTACAACTTCTGCCTAACCAATAACTTAACCCATTTACATGGAACTGATCGACTGGGTGGTGCTGCTGGGTACCCTGGGAGGCATAACGGCCTACGGCATTTGGAAATCGCGCGGGAGCCGCGACACCCGCGATTACCTGCTGGCCAAAAAAATGAATTGGGCCACGGTGGGCTTGTCGGTAATGGCCACCCAGGCCAGTGCTATCACGTTCCTGAGCACCCCGGGCCAAGCCTTCACCGACGGGATGCGGTTTGTCCAGTTCTACTTTGGGTTGCCGTTGGCGATGGTGGTCATCTCGGCCACGTTTGTGCCCATTTACCAGCGGTTGCACGTGTACACCGCCTACGAGTTTTTGGAGCAGCGGTTCGACCTGAAAACTCGCGGGTTAACGGCGGGGCTTTTTTTGATCCAGCGCGGCTTGGCGGCGGGCCTCACCATTTTTGCGCCCTCGCTAGTGCTCTCGGCCATTTTGGGTTGGGAGGTTTCCAGTACCAACCTGTTGCTGGGCGGCTTTGTGATCGCCCGCACCATATTTGGCGGCTCGGCCTCGGTGAGTTTTGCCCAAAAGCAGCAAATGGTGGTGATGTTGGTGGGGTTGGGGTTGGCCGCCTACCTGCTGTTCCACAACCTGCCGGCCAACGTGAGCGCGGGCCAGGCCGTGGCCATTGCCGGGCAAATGGGCAAAACCAACGCCCTCAGTTTCCATTTTGACCTCACCGACCGGTACAACCTGTGGTCGGGGCTACTGGGGGGCTTTTTCCTCATGCTGTCGTACTTTGGCACCGATCAGTCGCAGGTGCAGCGCTACCTGGCGGGCCGTTCGGTGGCCGAGAGCCGCTTGGGGCTGATGTTCAACGGCTTTTTCAAAATCCCCATGCAGTTTGGCATTTTGTTCATCGGGGCCATTTTGTTCGTTTTTTTCCTTTTTCAGGCCCCGCCCATTTTTTTTAACCAGGTAGAAGTAGAAAAAATCAAGCAAAGCCCCCATGCCCCGGCGTTTGCCCAATTAGAGGCCGAATATGCGCAGGCGGTGGAAGTGCGTAAACAGCGCGCCCTGGACCTGGCCACCGCCCTCCAACAGCCCAACCAAGCCCAGGTGGCCCAAGCCGGGGCCGCCCTGCGCCAGGCCGATACGGCCGCCACCCAGGTGCGCGAGCGGGCCGTGGCCATCATCCACCAACAGAACCAAGCCGATAACCGGGGCAAGGCCAGCGACACAAACTACATTTTTCTTACATTTGTAATCAATTATTTACCACACGGTTTAATTGGCTTACTCATTGCCGTAATTTGCGGCGCGTCCATTTCGGCCAGTTCGTCCGAGCTTAACGCGCTCACTTCTACCACGGTAATCGACGTGTACAAGCGGACGATGAAGCCCCAAGCCAGCGAGGCGCATTATTTAGCCGCCTCTAAGTGGGTAACCGCAGGCTGGGGAGTGTACGCAATATTGTTGGCCGAATTTGCCAATTCGCTCAGCAACAACTTGATCGAGGCGGTAAACATACTTGGTTCCTTGTTTTATGGAACCATTTTAGGCATATTTATAGTAGCTTTTTACGTAAAAAGTGTGAAAGCAAACGCGGTTTTTGCGGCTGCGTTACTGGCCGAAGTGGTGGTGATTGTCTTTTGGAAATACGACATCGTGTCGTACCTCTGGCTTACCCTGGTTGGCTGCGCTTCGGTGGTAATATTTGCGAGCCTTTTCCAGTTGGCACTGAACCGCCGCCCGGCCCGCGTCTAAAATCCGTTGGCCCATTTGGCCCGCTTGTTTTTCGAGTTTACTTGCCCCTTACCTACCTTGTTTCTCGCTGGCCCAGCGGCCACTTTGCGCTTGTGCATTGTTGGCGCGGGGTTTGCAGTACAAACAAAAACCCACGGTTTAGCCGCCGTGGGCAAGCTGGCGGCGTTACCCTGCCGCCCCCGGGCCATGTCCGGGAAAAGGTTTACAGCAAGTCGGTTACATCTTTCGTTTACAAACGTTATGGCTAAATATGCTACAATCATACTGTTCGCTTGGCTAGTTCCGTTGGGGGCCTTGGCCCAAATTGACGGGGCGGTGCGGGTGCGTGGCGGTTCCAACCTCACCAATAACCCGGAGGGCCGCGTTATGCTGGAGCTATACGGCAAAGGGGCCACCCAAATGATGATCAGCAACAACGGTAGTTTTATCAATGCCCGCTGGCTGCCCTTTGAGCCTTCCTACAACTGGCGTCTCACCCCGGAAGATGGCCTCAAAAACATTTACGTGAAATTCAAGGATGCCAACAACGAGGTGTCGGAGGTGTACGAGACCAACGTGGAGCTGGATCGCACCCCGCCCACCGACTGTAGCGTGGTCATTAACGACGGCGTTAAATCAGGCAATCCCAAAAACCGGATGGTGCGCCTCTCGCTCGAGGCCACCGATGCGGCCTTTATGCAAATTAGTGCCCGCAACGATTTTGCCGGAGCCGCCTGGCAACCCTATGCGCCCGCCAAACCGTTCCAACTCAGTGGCTTAGACGGGGTAAAAACCGTTTTTGTGCGCTATAAAGATGCGGCAGGCAACGTGTCAGCTACGGTTAATGCCGAGTTTATCTTGGATAGCCAGCCGCCCATCAACCCCCGCATCATCATCAACGGCGGCGAGGAATTTACCAACAAGCAGGACGTAACCCTGACCCTCAGTGCCGAAGGGGCCACCGAAATGTTTATCCGGGGCCGTAACGAGTGGGTGCCTTTCCAACCGTCGTTCAAGCACACGCTTGAGCTGGGCGACGGGGAAAAAACCGTGTCGGTGCGTTTCCGGGATGAGGTGGCCAATACCTCCAGCGTGGCCGTGGATGCCATTAAGTTAGACACCCAGCCGCCCCAACTGCCTAAAGTGGTGGTAAACGGCGGTAACAAGTTTACGAAAGAGACCAGTGTAACCCTGCGTTTGTCGGCCTTGGAAGCCTACGAGTACCGGGTGAGCAACGATAGCACCTTCAAAGGGGCCGTGTGGCGCCCGTTTGTAAACGCCTTGCCAAGTTGGGGCATCCCCGATGGCGACGGCATGAAGTATATTTATGTCGAGTTCCGCGACCGGGCGGGCAACGAGTCGGACATTACCATGGCCCAGATTACCCTGGACCGCACCCCGCCACGCAAGCCCTTTGTCGAAATCGTGGGTGATAAAAACAAAGTAACCAACGATACCAGTGCCACGGTGGACCTGCGCATTTCGGCCGAAGGGGCCGAGTACATGATGGTGAGCAACGCCAGCAGTTTCCACAACGCCCGTTGGGAGGTTTACAAAACGCAGATCAAAGGGTGGAAGCTCGGTGGTTCCGGCGAAGACGGGGCCAAGGGCATCTTCGTCAAATTCCGCGACAAGGCCGGCAACATCTCTGACATGGCCAGCGTGCGGATCAACCTGGACCGCAACGGCCCGGTGGACTGCCACGTGGTGATCGACCGCAACCGGGAGTTTACCATCGACAAAGAAAAATGGGTGGAACTAGAGCTAAAAGCCCGGGGGGCCACCAAAATGAAAGTTGCCCACAGTGCCAGCGAGCTTGAGAGTGCCAAGTGGGAACCTTTTGTGCCGTCTAAAAAGTGGCAACTCGCTGGCGACGACGGCCTCAAGGGCGTGGCCGCCCAGTTTACCGACGATGCCAACAACCCGTCGGAAATCGTGGCTGACAACATCATTTTGGACCGTAAGCCGCCTTACGAGTGCTCGATTGAAATCGACAAAGGCGAGGAGATCACCAGTGACCCTGACAAAGTGGTAACCCTGCAAGTGCGCGCCAAAAACGCGGTGAAAATGATGATCTCCAACCTGCCCGATTTTGCGGGCGAGCGGTGGCGCGGCTACACCGATGCCAACATCTCCTGGGCGTTGATCGGCAACGACGGCGATAAAACCGTGTACATCAAGTTTGTGGACGAAGCCGGCAACGAAACCGCCGTTTACAGCGACCAGATCAAAATGGACCGCACTCCGCCTAAAAAAGGTACGGTAAAAATTCTGTCCGATAACCAGATCGCTAAAATCCAGAACGTGCAGTTGGAGCTGTTCGCCCAAGACGCAGTGGAAATGATGGTGTCGAATTACTTCGACTTCCGGGGGGCCAATTGGGAGCCTTACGCCACCAAAAAAGACTGGGCCTTGGTGGGTGAAGATGGGATCAAAATGGTGTTCGCCAAGTTCCGCGACAAAGTGAAAAACGTGTCGATGGTGGCCTCCGACCGGATCGGCCTGGACACCAACGCGCCCAAAGGTGGCGAGATCAAGATCAACAACGGGGCTAAGTACGCCACCCACATTAGCAAGTTGGTGGCCCTTAAACTGAACGTGCAAGGCGGTAACGAGATGATGATCAGTAATAGCAAGGACTTTAAAAATGCCGTTTGGCAAAAGTTTGAGTACTATTACTTCAACTGGCGCCTCGACGGGGAAGATGGAGAGAAGCAAGTGTACGCCAAGTTCCGCGACCAGGCGGGCAACGAAACCCAGCCCGTGATGGCCTCCATCCTGCTAGACCGCCAGCAACCCTTTGACCTGCGGCTCACCATCAACAACAACGAAACTTGCACCAACGCGGCCAACAACCGGGTCAATCTCGACATTGCCGCCTCGGGGGCCACTGAGATGATGCTGAGCAACTCGTCTTACTTTAACGGAACCTCTTGGGAACCGTATAAGCGCAACAAGGAATGGGCGTTGTCGCCCCGCGATGGCGAAAAGACCGTGTTCGTGAAGTTCCGCGACGAGGCGGGCAACGAAACCAAGCCCGAGAACGCCAAGATCGTACTGGATACCGATGCGCCCGTGCCCGGCATTTTAAAGATCGACCAAGGGGCCACGCTTACCAAAGACACCAACGTGCTGTTGAGCATGAACTCCCGCAACGCCGCGTTCATGATGGTATCCAACTCGCCCAAGTTTGAAGACGGCGTGTGGGAGCCCTACAACGCGGGCAAACGCTGGATCTTGCGCGACGGCCCCGGGATGAAACGGGTGTATGTCAAATTCAAAGACACCTGCGGCAACGAGTGCGCCCCCATTTACCGCGACATTACCTTGGCCTACGATAACTTGAGCACTGGCCCGGCGGGCAAATAAACCGCTTGGGTCTATAAACAAAAACCGGCACGTCCCTGAAAACGGACGTGCCGGTTTTTGTTTTTTTAAACCAATCGGCAAGTAAGCCTTCTGCCAAAATCAAATAAGAATTTTGGGTTTGCTGATGCTGTAAATGACTGATAAACAAGGAAAACAATCACTAAATCATTCTAGCATTAGTACTACAGACTTGCCCGCGCGCAAGAGCAACTTTTGCAAGGCTCAGCTTAAAAATTGTCCTGATGATCCAGGTTCACCTCACCACTGGGCTTGTGCAAAATGGCCCAGTCGTCGTTTAAAATCGAGATGGCATGGTGGGCCGTGAGGTCGAACAAGCAGGGCACCACCGATATGTAGTTGTTCGCGATGGCCCACTCGTCGGTGTCTTCGCCCTTGTCGGGGTTGTGGAAACTACCCGACAGCCACAGGTACTTGCGGCCGTAGGGATCCACCCGCTCGTCGAACTCTTCTTTCCAAGTGGCCTTGGCCTGGCGGCAAATTTTGATGCCCCGGAGCGGCTGCTCGCGGCGGGCGGGCAGGTTCACGTTCAGGGCCGTGCCCTTGGGCAAACCCGATTTGAGCACTTGCTGGCAAATGTCGCGCACGTAGGGCACGGTGTGCGAAAAGTCGCTGTCCTTGCCGTAGTCGCACAGCGAGAAGCCAATGGCGGGCATGCCCTCGATGGCGGCTTCCATCGCCGCCGACATGGTGCCCGAGTACAGGATGCTCACCGAGGTGTTGCTGCCGTGGTTGATGCCGCTTACCACCAGGTCGGGCACGCGGTTTTTGAGCACGTAGTATTTGGCCAGTTTCACGCAGTCGGCGGGGGTGCCGGAGCTTTCGTAGGCGATTACCCCCTCCTGCCCCTCGAACACATCGGAGGCGTAAATTTTGAGCGGGGAGTGGATGGTGATGGCGTGCCCCATGCCCGACTGCGGGCTGTTGGGGGCTACCACTACCACCTCGCCAATTTCGCGCATGATTTGCACCAAGGTGCGGATGCCCTTGGCGGTGATGCCGTCGTCGTTTGAGACTAGGATAAGGGGCTTTTTGGTGGCCATGAAAAGTTGGGTTTAGCCCCAAAGCTAGGCCAAAAACCCGCGAGTGGGATTGCCGAAAGGTGAAGTTTGCCTTTGGGGCGGGGCGGCCCGCCGTAACCTAGGAAACCCGACCGATCCCGATCCCGATCCCCCAAAAAGGGAAGGATTTCCCCGGGAAAAGCGAGAGGTGGGCTTGGCGGGCCATTTTTCCCCATAAAAACGCAGGAACGTGAGGCCCGGAGCAAATAAAAAGGGGCAGATCGCCCCCTTTACAACCAGTGGTGGAAATAATTTTAGAAAAACAGCCCGCCGCCGAGGCTGAGCATGATCCGGTTATTGTTGATGCTCACATTGGGGGTGGCAGATGCCAGTTGGCGGGTGAGCGTATAAGGGTTGTAGTTGCTGGTGAAGCCGTTGTAAACCACGGCGGCATCGATAAAGTACCCAGCCTTGCGCCAGCCTAGGCCCCCTGTAATAAACGAGCGGCTGGAGTAGGCGATGGCGTTGTCGCGCACGGGGTTGGGGTAGAGGGCATAGCCACCGCGCACCCTAAAATCTTTGAGCCGCACCTCGCCACCTAGTTGCAGGTTGAGCACGCCCCTGAAAATCCGGTCAATGGTTTGGTTGTCGCGCTCGAGGTTAAACACCGGCTCGGGGCGCGAGAAATTGGCCTGGCTGTAGTTGACGTATTCGGCCCCGCCCGTGATGAAGCCCTTTTTGCCCACCACCAGCGAAAAACCGGCGTTAAGGCGCATGGGGGTGGTCATGCGGTAGCGGTTATCGAGGTTGATGGTACGGGCATTCACTTGGTTGAGCACGGTGGTAACCAGGCGCACCTCGCTGGACCGGTAGTCGGGCACGGTAACCCGGATGTTGTTGTACTGCACCCCCAGCGTAGCCAGGTAGCTATCCGAGATGCGGTAAGTGGTGGGGGTGGTAAAACTTAGGCCCACCCGCAAAGCATCCACTGGGCGGTAAATGAGGCCCAAGGTGGCGTTAAAGCCCTGGCCCTCTTGCTGGTAGGTTTCGCGCAGGGCCAGGTTGTCCATGGGCCAGCGGCCACCGCCGGGGGCTCCATTTTGGCTGTTTTGCACCGTTTCGGAGTACTCACGGGTTTGGCTGTAACGCAGCGAGGCTAAGCCCACGCCCAGGCCCACGTACAATTTATCGCTGAGATTGGCCCCATAAGAGGCGTTCCATTGGCTTTGGTTGCCGCTACGGGTAATCCGCTCAGCTTGGATGGCCGGGGCGGCATTGGCCGGGGGGATAAACGAGTTGTAGGAATTGCGGGTAGTATTGTCCTGAAAATCAGGGGTGATCAAAAACGTGCCCAGCCCCAGGCCCTCGATGGTGAAAATGCCGTTGCGCTGTTCGTCAATGGCGTCGTCCCAGGGCAGCACCCCGTCGGTACGCTCCTGCATGTTATCGATGATGGAACTGGTGTTGTTCAGCCCGCTGTAGTTGATGTCGTCCCGGAAATCGTTGCTGCGCACCATTGAAATGGCGAAGGCCCCGCCTCGGAACAACCCATCGCCGCCCCGGTCGTTGGCAAACACCACCCCAAACTGGGTAACGCCCAGCCCGGTGTTGCCACTGCCCACGCTGTTGCCAAACAAGGTGCTGTTGGTGTTGGCACTCAGCACGCCCACGGTGGCACTGGCTTCGGAGCGGCGCATCAGCCCCAGGCCGGCCGGGTTCAGGTACGCCGACGATACATCGGCCCCCAGGGCCACGTTGGCCCCGGCCAGCCCCTGCACCCGGGCCGTGCCGCCAAACCGAGTTTGCGAAAACCGGAGCGCGTCGTTATAATAACCTAAAGCTCCGGGCACCACGGTGGCGTTTTGGGCCGCCGCCGGGCTGGCCGCTGCCGCCAAGATCAAGCAAATGAGCCAAACTGACTTTTGCATATTATATGTGTTGACAGTTTTAAAATTTGGACAAACAAAAACGATTGATTTGAAACGGAGAAGCCAATTAGACGTGCCAAAAGGTTAATAAGGTGATATTTACCCCCTTGCCTCATCCGGGGCCAGCCCAGCGCAAGATTGGGCCGCAAATTCCGTTTTAACATTATTAACGCAAAAAAACGAGGCTGGTTGGCCCGTTAAGGAATTTTAGGCTTCGGGCCGGGGTGGGCCTGGCGAGCACGCAACCACAAATTTTTGGCCCTAGCTACGTGGCCCAATTTTTTGGTCTGATATGTGCTATACTTCGTTTGCTGTACCTAATTGTTTGGAATTGGGCGGTTTACCCTAAGGCGATCATTCAAGAAATTAAACACACCTATTGTATGAAGTACTCAACAACAATTTTTTCCCTGGTGCTGTGCGCGCTCATGCTGGCGGCGGTAACCACCACCCAGGCCCAAAAAGCCTCTGGCAAAGACAAAGAACGTAAGGAGAAAGAGGAGGCCAAAAAGTGGAAACAAAAAATGAAGGCGACTAAGCCCCTCGAATTTAAAGATATGATGAACCAGCGCGCCGAGCTGGTGGGTGAAAACGAGGGCCTGAAACGCCAACTGACCAACATGGGCAAAGTAGTGGCCGACAAAGATGCCGAAATTGATGCCCTGCGCAAAGAGCTCGACTCGCTTAAGGTTGGCCCGGCCCCGGCCCAGGTAAACTCTGAGCGCGGCGAGATCCAAGCCGGTGGCCACAGTGCCGAGTTTGCCCAAGGCACGTGGTTCCGCGTACAGGTGGGCGTTTACAGCAAACTGGATATCTCCAAGTTTAAAGACAACAACAAAAATTTCTCGGTAGAGCAAGACAGCGACGGGTCGTACAAGTACACCCTGGGCCATTTCCGCGATTACTGGGAAGCCGACGAATTCAAAAAATACATGCGCAAGCTGGGCGTTAAAGACGCTTGGATCGTGGCCTACAAAGACAACCAGCGCGTTAACATCAAAGACGTGATGGAGAACAAGCC
>JALONO010000326.1 GCA_025454895.1 Bernardetiaceae bacterium | reverse complement strand
CACCTCCCGGTGCGACCAGGGGATGAAATGGTCCACCCCCGGCAGGCGGATCATCTCCACCGGGGCGTTGGTCAGCATCTTTTGGGCAAAGTCGGCGTTTTGGATGGGCACGAGGCTGTCTTTTTCGCCCTGGATGTAGGTTACGGGCTGGCGGATGTGTTGCCATAGCGGCAAGGCGGCGGTAAGGTCGCCCTGGAGGTGGCGGATCTCGCGGTTGCACACCAGCAGGCTCCGGGGGATGAGCCAGTTGATGGCCCACCACTCGGCCGGGTACTGGAACCACTTGGTCTTTTCCAGGGCCGGGTCAATCGAGGGGGCCAGGAACACCAGGCCGTCCACCAGGTCGGGGTAGTCCATGGCCAGCCGGGCAATGAGCGGGCCGCCGTAGGAGTGCCCCACCAGCACCAGCCGCTTGGCCGAACGGTGGGCGGCCAAAATCGGCCGGATGAGTTCGGCTTGTTTGCGCAGGTCGCGCTCGGCATGGCCAAAGCCCGACTTGCCGTAGCCGGGCCGGTCCACCGCCAGCAGCCGCACCTGGCGGTGCAGGGTGGAGTCGCCCAGGTAGTCGATAAACGCATCCCAGGCCCCCGGCGAGCCGTGGATCAGCAGCACGGTGGGCAGCGTATCGGCCCCGATGGCGGCGTAGTGCATGGTGCGCGCGCCCACTTGGTAGGTGTGGAAGGTGGGCTTGGCCGCTTTGTGAACGAAGTACTTATTCACCTCGGCATCGCTGAGCTTAAACTGCATACAAGCCGAGACCAACTGAGACAGGCCGATGATGGCCAGGGTAACGAGGGTAACGGGGCGGGTGAGCCAACGAAAATAGCGGGATTTGGACGGCATGGGCAATGGAATAATTGGATACGTGGAGGGATTGCTGCCAGCGCAAAGTTCAAACAAAAATATGCCGAAAATGGGGGGCGATGTCCGCTCATTTGTCGCTTTTTTAGGCGAATGGGTGGCGGCGGGCCACGTTTTGCCGAAAACCATTGTACTTTTAGGCGAGGAGATGAGTATATTCATCAAACTAGCTCATTATGAGGACTTTTTTGAAGCTGTTTTTAGCCGCCTTGGCTTGGTCGGGCGTTTCGTTGGCCCAGGCCCAGCCTACCTCGCGGGCGGCCACTTACCGCGAACTGATGGCCGAGGTGATGAAAAACCCGCCCCGGAACATCTGTTACCTGGACCACGGGGTGGACAACACCCGCATCCCGCCGCCCAAGGCCTATTACGACCGGATGGCCGCCCTGGCCCGGGGCCGTACCGAGTCGGCCCAGTTTATTGTGGATTACCAAGGTTTCCCGCCCGAGGCCCAAGCGGCTTTCCAGCGGGCGGTGGACATCTGGGCCAGCCTCATCACCTCGCCGGAGCCGATCCGCATCCGGGCCGAGTGGGCCACCCTGGGCGATAACGTGTTGGGCGGGGCCAGGGCTACCAACTGGCTGCGTTCGCCGCTGCTGCCCCGGTTTCCGGTGTGGTACCCGGTGGCTTTGTTCGAGAAAATCACGGGCCGGAACACCAACGGCAACGACCCCGACATTGTGGCCAGTTTCAATAGCAGCAACCGCAGTTGGTACTTTGGTTCCGATGGTCGGCCCGCCAGCAATCAGTACGATTTTACCACGGTGGTGCTGCACGAGATTGGCCACGGGCTGGGTTTTGCCAGCAGTTTCGAAATCACGGGCGACACCAACAACCAGGCTACTTACGGGTTTGGGGCAGGCATTGCCAACACGTTTGACCAGTTTATCGCCGACCAGCAAAACCGCCGCTTGACCGACACGGTATCGTACAACAACCCCTCAACGCAGTTGCGCACGGCCATTACCAGTGCCAACTTGTTCTTTGACAGTCCGTTAGCCCGGTCGGCCAATGCCAACCAGCCCCCGCGTCTGTACGCGCCGCGCACCTACGAGCGCGGGTCTAGCGTGTCGCACCTGGATACTGAGACCTTCAACCGCAGCGTGGACCAGTTGATGGTTCACGCCCAGAGCCGGGGGGAGTCGACGCTGGACCCCGGCCCCATCACCATGGGCATCCTCAACGACATGGGCTGGGTAGTGAGCCGCTTGGATCACCAGCCCATTGCCAACTCTAACCGGCCCAACGCGGCCACGCCCATCCGGGTGCAGTTGTTTAGCGATACCCTCCGCAATTTCAACAATGTGGTGGTGAACCTCTTCTACTCCACCGACCGCTTCCGCACCAGCCAAACCGTGCGAATGCAGGCCGGGGCGGGCGGGGTGTTTACGGCCCAAATCCCCGGCGCGGCCGAAAACCGGACTATCAACTATTACGCCATTGCCACTTTGCCGGGCGGGACGCAGCTCACCTCGCCGGGCGGGGCCCCGCGCTACTCGTGGTACTTTGCCGCCAACGGCACCGACAACGCGGCCCCCATCATCAGCCACGAAGCCCCGCGCTTTATCCTAGAAACCGAGACCGACTTTGCCGTGCTTACCAACGTGCGCGACGACTTGGGGATCGATACCGTGCTGGTGGAATACCGGGTAAACAACAACCCGCTTACCACGGTGGCCGCCCTCCGCGCCGAGTTTAGCGGGTTTTTTAGCCAGCCGGCGGGCAGTTTTCCCAGCATCGGAGTCAATTCGCTGAGCAATGGCAACGGCGATTTTGCCGCCCGCCTCAATTTGGTGGGCCTCCGCGATGGCGACATGCTCAATTACCGCATCATCGCCCGCGACCGGGCCGCTACGCCTAACCAGGGCACCTTGCCCGCCACCGGGTTTTTCCAGGTGCAGGTGCGGGGGTTTGGCGAGGTGCGTGACCAATACACCAACAACTTTAACGGGGCCAACGCGGCTAACGATTTTATCGGTACCGATTTCCGCATTGAGCAGCCGCGTGGGTTCGAGACCCCGGCCATCCACAGCGACCACCCCTACCGCGACGGCAGCGGGGCCAACAGCGAGAGCAACTACGTTTATTTACTGCGTTTCCCCATTCGCGTTGGGGCCAATAACTCGGCCATCCGGTTCGACGAGATCGTATTGGTGGAACCGGGCGAGGCGGGCACGGTGTTCGGTGATTTTGAGTTTTGGGATTATGTGGTGGTGGAAGGCTCCAACGACCGAGGGCGCACTTGGCAACCCCTAGCCGCCGGCTACGACTCCCGCGACCGCGCGGAGTGGCTCACCGCCTGGAACCGCAACGTGCGCAACGGCAATTCCACCACCGAGGGCACGGCCGAACTATTTCGAACCCGTAACCTAGAAATCGGGCGGGTGTTCCGCCCGGGCGAGCAGGTGCTCATCCGGTTCCGGCTCTTCGCCGATCAGTCGGCGAACGGGTGGGGCTGGGCCATTGACAACCTGCAAATCCAGACCCCGGTACTGGGCCTGGATGAGTTTTTGGCCAGCCCCGAGGCGGTGCGGGTGGGGCCTAACCCCAGCCAGGGCCGCCTGCAAGTAACGGCGGAGTTTAAAAAACCCGTGCCAAGCCTGGGCCTGCGCATTACCGACCTGCTGGGCCGTATCGTTTACACCGAGGCCCCCACGGCTGCCGGGGTGCAATACCGCAAAGAAGTGGCCCTGCCCCCGCTGGCGGCGGGCTTGTACCTGTTGAGCCTTGACCTGGACGGCCGCTCGGTTACCCGCCAAATTATGGTGGAGTGAGGGGGAGTTAATGCATTTATTTGTTGAATCAAAGTCTTATTAAAGTAGCCCAACGATTGACAGGATTTTCCCTGATGTTCAAGTTTTTATCGGATTTTCCGCTTG
>JALONO010000088.1 GCA_025454895.1 Bernardetiaceae bacterium | reverse complement strand
GATGCTGGCCGACGGGGCCACAAAAAAGCCCCCGTTGATGGTGAGCAGCGCATTTTGCTCGTTGTGCAGCACCTGGGTGGTGCGCTGGCCGTTCTGGGCAGCCACGGCCCGGACCTCGGCCTCGGGGCGCACCTCGGCATAGTGGGCGTGTACCCGCCGGCCCGAGGGCAGCGTGCCAAACGCCTCGAACACCCGCACCGACGGGGGCAGCAAAATGTTCAGGTCCTCGCGCGGGGCCCACGACAGGGCAATTTGGGCCTGGGCCAGCCCTGGGCGGAGCATGAACCCCAGCCAAGCCAAAATGATTAGTCGGCGCATATGGGCCTGGGCCAGCCCTGGGCGGAGCATGAACCCCAGCCAAGCCAAAATGATTAGTCGGCGCATATCTGATGACGCTTTAAGAATGATAAACCAAGGCCAAAGGTAGGGCAGAATATTGGGGCGGTAAATCCAAAGCGGGATTGGGCGGCTCAAGATGGATGTGAACGAATTGCCAAGTTTTGCGGCCAGTATGAACTTATCATTGCCTTTTCAAAAATCACCAACAAATGGGCTTTGCAATGTCTTATGCACGTGTATCAATCAATAAACAAAAACATGAATATCGTAGAAACTGCCGTGGCAAACGGCTCATTCAAAACACTAGTTGCGGCTGTAACGGCGGCTGAATTGGTAGAAACCCTGAGCGGGGCGGGTCCTTTCACCGTATTTGCCCCCCTTGACGAGGCCTTTGCGGCCTTGCCAGCGGGCACGGTCGAGTCTTTGGTTTTGCCCGAAAACAAAGCCCAACTGCAAGGCATCCTTACTTACCACGTAGTAGCTGGCCAAGTAATGTCCACGGACCTGACTGATGGCATGGTTGCCGCAACGGTGAACGGGGCTAACATCACCATCCATTTGACTGACGGCAAAGTGTTTGTCAACGATGCCGAGGTGGTAATGGCCGATGTTGCTACCGACAACGGGGTGATCCACGTGATCAACAAAGTGATCATGCCTGCATAGTATTTTGTTGTTATTCTAAAGTAGAGACTTTGTCTGGATGGGCGAAGTTTCTATTTTTTTGATGGCGCAAAGGTTTTGAAAAGAATGAAGATATAGATTGAATTTTTTAACTTAAAGATGTGGGAAAGCCTGGTAGCATTGTCCGCTTGAACCCAATAAAGAAACACTTTTGGTGATTATCTGATCTAAATTTATTGGAGATCATTTTTCGGTCAAAAAAGTAACCAACAAGCGTTAGGCTCACCAAAGCCAGAATATGCTGATGCCGGGCTTGTTTGTGCTAGTTTAAACATAATCCCTAGGGGTTTCAAAAACCCTTGGGATTGGGCGGAAGGCGATGGTTCGGCATGGCCCATTGGCAGGGACAAGGCAGTTTATTACAACTCAAAAGTTTGCCCCCGGGCGGGGAGTTCCACCTGCTGGTAGCCGCGCTGGGCCAGCAAACCCCGGAAGGTTTCCATGGCCGGTACTTCGCCGTGCACCAAGAACAGTTTTTGGAGGCGTTCGGCCGGGTGTTGGCCCACAAAGTTGAGCAGGTCGGTTTGGTCGCCGTGGCCGCTGAAGGCATCGGTATAGACGATGCGGGCCATCACGGCCAGTTCCTTGTCGCCCACGACCACGCTTTTGTTGCCGTCCAGCAGCTTGCGGCCCAGCGTGCCCTCGGAGGCGTAACCGATCATGAGGATGGTGCAGTACGGGTTGCTCAGGTTGGTGCGGATGTGGTGCTGGATGCGCCCGCCCTCCAACATGCCCGAGGAGGAGATGATGACGCAGGGCTGGTGGTAGTTGGCCACCGCCTTGCTGGTTTTCAGGTCTTCCACGTACACCAGGTTGTCAAAATCGAACAAACTACCGTGCTCGGCCAAAAAATCGCGGGCGGTTTGGTTGAGGTGCTTGGCGTTTTTGACGTAGGTTTTGGTGCTTTGCAGAGCTAACGGGCTGTCGGAGAAGATTTTGATGGGCGGCAGCTTGCCCTGGGCGGCCATGCGATTGAGCATGTACAGCATAGCCTGGGTGCGGCCAATGCTAAACGCCGGGATGATGAGCCGACCGGGGATTTCCACACAAGTTTCGTGGATGATCTGCTCCAACTCGGCCTCGATTTCCACGTTGGGGCGGTGGTTGCGGGCCCCATAGGTGGTTTCGCACACCAGGTAGTCCACGGGGGGCAGCGGGTGCGGGTCCACCAGCAGCGGGTAGTTGAACCGCCCAATATCGCCCGAGAAACAAAGGGTTTTCTCTACCCCGTTTTCTTTGACGTGGAGCAAAATATTGGCCGCGCCCAGCAGGTGCCCGGCGGGTACAAACGTTACTTCCAGCCCGCGCTTGATTTTGAAACGTTGGTTGAAGGCAATGCCCACAAAGTTGTCCATCGCGTCTTCTACCTGCCGTTCTACGTACCATTCGTTGGCGTAGCTGGGCAGCGGGGCGGGGCGTTTTTTCCGTTTTTTGCCACCGGCGTTGGCCGCCGCCAGCTTGCGTTTGTGCATCTGGGCCGAGTCGAGCAATAGCAGGTGGGTAAGCTCGGCGGTGGGGGTGGTGCAGAGCACTTGGCCCTCGTAGCCTTCGCGGTACAGGTTGGGGATGTTGCCCGAGTGGTCCACGTGGGCGTGGGTGAGCAGCACCAGGTTGAGCATACTGGCCTCGAACGGGAACACCGAGCCGGGGAAAGCCTGCGGCATGGGGGCGGCGTTGCCGTTTTGGCGGGCCCGCTCCATGTCGTACCCACAGTCGATTAGTACTTTATATTCATCGTCGGTTTCCAGCAGAAACATGCTGCCCGTTACTTGCTGCGCAGCCCCCCAAAAAGTTAACTTCATAAATTAAAATGCGTTCCCGGGGCATAAGGTAGGAGCGGCCAGTGGCCCGGCCCACCCGGCTCGGTGCTTAAAGGTAATAAGTGTTACATAGTTGACCCCAAGGCACTTGCTTGGATCATTGTTAAAATCAAATGCGGGGTAAATTGTTCTAAAAATTTAGCCCCGGGGGGCCGGGTTTGCCTGCGCCTAAATCAAGCAACTGAGGGCAACGGCCAACCGGTTTAGTGAATTCACTTGGCAAAGGTAAGCCATTTTAACAGGCTTTGGAATGAATTTTCCGCATCTGGTTTACCGATCTTTTCAGTTTTGGATCCCTAGCCCGGGGCTTGAATTTTGGGCCGGGCGTTGGTTGATCGCCCGCCCGGGGCCGTGGCGCTCCGCCTGGTCGCCAACTCTTTGCCGCCTGATAGGTTATTATAGCAAAACCAGCTAAAAATGGCGTATTATTTTTTAAATAATTGATGATCAATAAGATAATTGAAAAATTGGGTAATCATTTAGTCATTTAACCATCTACCGAACATGGATTTTGGCAAACTGCCCGACATTAGCGGGGTCGATTTCGCCCTGCCGCCCGTGCCGTCCGAAACCGAGGCGGTACTCCGGGCCGCCCCGCGCGGGGGCGGGCGCGTGTACGTGGGTTGCCCGGTGTGGGCCTGCAAAGACTGGGTGGGAAAACTGTACCCGCCCGGTACCCAAGACAAGGATTTTCTGCGCCATTACGGCCAGCAGTTGAACACCATCGAGCTCAACGCCACCCATTACCGCGCCCCGGACGCCGCTACCGTGGCCCGCTGGCAAGCCGAAACACCGCCAAGTTTCAAGTTCTGTCCTAAGCTGTTGCAAGACATTACCCACCGCCTGGCCCTGCAAAACGCGCAGGCGGCTACCCAGGCTTTTTGCGAGCCACTCCTGGCCTTAGGCCCTCGGCTGGGCCTGGTGTTTATGCAGTTGCCGCCGCAGTTTGGGCCGGACCAAGCCGCCGTTTTGCGGCAATTTCTGCGGCAGTGGCCCGCCCAAGTGCCGCTAGCCGTGGAGTTTAGGCACCCGGCCTGGTTCGCGCCCGCGCCGGGGGGCAGCCACTTGGCCCGGCTGGCCCCGTACCTGGCCGAGGGGGGCCACCGCACCGTGGTTACCGATGTGGCGGGCCGCCGCGATGTGCTGCACCTGCGCCTGACCACGCCCCACCTGGTGCTGCGGCTGGTGGGCAACGGCCTGCACCCCACCGACTACGCCCGCGCCACCGACTGGGCGAGGCTGGTGGCCGACTGGCTGGCCCAGGGCTTGCAAGAAGCCTACATCTTCGTGCACGAGCCGGACAGCGTGCTGGCCCCCGAGTTAGCCGTTCATTTTATTGAGACGTTGAACCAACTGGCGGGTTTTCAACTACCGCCGCCCCGGCTAGGCCCGGCCCCGGCCCAGATGCAGTTGTTTTGAGGTAACCGGCGGCCCAACCTGGCCAAAAAATGCCAATCTTTGCCCCATCAATTAGCCAATTGTTGTTTTTATGCTGGTTGTAACCGGAGCGGCGGGGTTTATCGGGAGTGCCTTGGTGGGCCATTTGCGCCAACTAGGCCTCGGCCCAATAGTGGCCGTGGACGATTTTTCGCGGGCCGACAAAGCCCCTAACCTGGCCCACAAACCCTGCCAGCGGGTGCCCCGGCAAGATTTTGCTACCTGGCTAGCGGCGCATCACAGTCAGGTGCAGGGCGTGTTCCACATCGGGGCGCGCACGGACACCACCGAGTTCGACTATCAGGTTTTTCAAACGCTCAACCTCGGCTATTCGCAAATGGTGTGGCAGGCCTGCGCCCAGTACGGCCTGCCGCTGGTCTATGCCTCGTCGGCGGCCACCTACGGCCTGGGCGAGCTGGGCTACCACGACGACGAAGCCCTGGCCGACCAACTGAAGCCGCTGAACCCCTACGGCGAGTCGAAAAACGAATTTGACCGCTGGGCCTGGCACCAAACCGAGCAGCCCCCGCACTGGTACGGCCTCAAGTTTTTCAACGTGTACGGCCCCAATGAGTACCACAAGGGCCGCATGGCCTCGGTCATTTTTCACGCCTTTGGCCAAATTAACCGCACGGGCGGGCTAAAGCTGTTCCGCTCGCACCACCCGGCCTACCGCGACGGCGAGCAGCTCCGCGACTTTGTGTACGTAAAAGATGTGTTGGCCGTAATCGAGTTCCTGTTCGCCGCCCGGCCCGCTTCGGGCATCTACAACCTGGGCACGGGCCAGGCTCGCACGTTCTTGGACCTGGCCAAAAACACCTTTGCGGCCATGAACCGGCCGGAAAACATCAGCTACATCGACACCCCGGCCGATATCCGCGACAAATACCAGTACTTTACCCAAGCCGAGATGGGCAAACTGCGGGCGGCGGGTTACCAACGCCCGTTCCACACCCTGGAGGCAGGTATCGCCGATTACGTGGGTCATTACCTGCTACCCGGCCAGGTGATTTTGTAATCCAGAACAATTTTGTTGGTTTCTAATAAATTCTTGATCTCCAAGGATTTGTAAAATCCATTCCCCGCATTGTGCCAAGGTTTTATTTCTGGATACGTAATAATTAGACCTCTTGCAGATTACCCGTAATCGGGCCGAAGTTGCGTTCCCTCCCCTCGGGGCAGGGCTGATCCCTTCTATTTTTGGTGCCTTGATGCAGGCCGTTTTTACCAAGCTTAGCAAGGTCAAAAGCCCAAAACTAGCTTTGCGTCTTAGCGTCTTTGCGAGAGATTTTTTTGAACGGATCACCCCTGCCCTCGGGGAGGGCCAGGGTAGGGCTAAAAAAGGTGGATTTTTAACGAAATTCTGAGTTAAAAGTCGGCCAAAAACCCAATTTGCAAGAGGTCTATTGCCCGATTGTCCCGTTAGGCCATACCAAAATCAAATAGCGATTGCGCATCACATTTACTACAAATAATTGATAATCAATATGAATAATCATTTGATCATCCAATTATTAAGTCATTTTTGTTGAAGATGAACCGAGCATGACCTACCCCTGCTGGTAGTGCTCCAGAAACACCTCGAGCCGGTCCAAGGCCCCGGCCAGTTCTTCCACGGCGGGTAAAAACACGATGCGGAAGTGATCCGGTTGGGGCCAGTTGAACCCGCTGCCTTGCACCAAAAGCACGCGCTGTTGGGTCAAAAAGTCGAGCACAAATTGCTGGTCGTCGTGGATCTTGAATTTTTTCACGTCGATTTTAGGGAACAGGTACAACGCGCCCCGAGGCTTTACGCAACTGATGCCAGGGATGTTGTTGAGTCGTTGCCAACAGTAGTCGCGCTGTTTGCGCAGGCGGCCGCTGGGAAGCACCAACTCGTTGATGCTCTGGTAGCCGCCTAGGGCGGTTTGGATGGCAAACTGGGCAGGCACGTTGCTGCACAGGCGCATCGAGGCCAGGGTGTTCAGCCCGTTGAGGTAGTCGGCGGCGTTCTTTTTGTCGCCGCTCGCGATGATCCACCCGGCACGGAAGCCCGTGGCCCGGTAGTTTTTCGATAGCCCGCCCAAAGTGATAAACAGCGTTTCGTCGGAAAAAGCCGCCGTGCTCTGGTGGGCCGTATCGTCGTAGAGGATGCGGTCGTAAATCTCGTCGGAAAATACGATCAGCCGGTTTTTAACGGCCAGGTCCACTAGTCCGTGCAGTAAGTCCGACGAGTACACCGCCCCAGTGGGGTTGTTGGGGTTAATGACCACAATGGCCTTGGTGCGCGGGGTAATTTTGCGGGCAATATCGGCCAGGTCGGGGTACCAGTCGGCTTGTTCGTCGCACACGTAGTGCACGGCCCGCCCGCCCGAGAGGTTGACCGCCGCCGTCCAGAGCGGGTAGTCGGGGGCAGGCACCAGCACCTCGTCGCCGTCGTTGAGCAGGGCTTGCAAACTCATCAAAATCAGCTCGCTCACGCCGTTGCCGATAAAAATATCCTCGATGGTTACGCCTTTGATGGCCTTGAGTTGCGCGTCGTGCATTACGGCTTTGCGGGCCGCGAACAGGCCCTTCGACTCGGCGTAGCCTTGGGCGTTGCGCAGGTTCACGATCATGTCGTGGATCATCTCGTCGGGCACGTCAAAACCGAAAGGTGCCGGGTTGCCGATGTTGAGTTTGGTTACCTTGAAGCCTTGCCGCTCCAGTTCGGCGGCCTGCTGGTACACCGGGCCGCGGATTTCGTAAAAAACTTGGTCTAAGCGGCCGCTTTTTTGGTAAAGCATGGGGTTAAGTAAAAATGAAGCTGTGGCCACAAAGTTAACCAGCCCCCGGCAATTTGACCGATTCGGCCATCCTGATGGCTTTTTTCCAGGCCAAAATAATGGATTGTCAAATTTTTAGAAACCTAATTCCGCCGGAGGGAATTGGTGGCCAAGGCTTACTTTTGCCCACGGCCTAGCCCCATTTGTTATGCCCTTGGAACCACAAACTGTTCACCGCCATCGTTTTATCTTCAGCCAAGCCGAGGTAGAAGCCTTTGCCCAAGTTACGGGCGACCACAACCCCCTGCACCTGGATGCGGCCTTTGCCCAAACTACCCAGTTTAAACGGCCCATTGTGCACGGCATGTTGGGGGCTAGCGTGTTCTCGCGGGTAATGGGCATGGAGTTTCCCGGGCCGGGCAGCATTTACCTGAGCCAAACCTTGCAGTTTAAGCGGCCCATGTACGTGGGCGAGCCTTACGAGGCGGTGTTTACCGTGCTGCAAACCGACCTGGTCAAGCGGCGGGCGGTGATCCAAACCCAGATTTTCCAGGCCGAAACGGGCAAAATCGCGGTGGACGGCCAGGCCGAGGTGCTCTACCCCGAAACGGCCTAAAACCTTCGACGGCCCAATACAGTATAAGTAGTTGCGTTTCACTTAGCCGATACTTGCCATGTTCAACTTCTTCAATAAAAATAAGAAAGAGAAGCCGGGCCTTCATTACGACCCTACCAATATCAAAATCACCGACATTAGGCCAGGTTTTTTGTTGGATTACGATTTTAAGACCTGGGAAGTGGCCGATGAGTTTGAGTACGATTGGGGCGACCAGTATTTCACCTACGAGTACAAGCTCCAGAGCGGTGGTGAGGTGATGTACGTCCACGTGGACCCCAGCCAGCCGCAAGAGGCGGTTTTTACCACCAAGATCCTGTTTGGCCAACTAGGCGAGGCCGTGGCCCGCAGCCTGCGAGACACCGAGCAGCCGCCTAGCCAAATTACCTTGGGCGAGGTTACTTTTTACCGCGACAAGGAAAGCTTTGGCTTTTTCCGCAGCACCGCCGAGCCGGAGGACAGTGCCACCGAAATGGCCATGTGGGAGTACTACGACCAAAGTGGCCAGCAGACGCTGGTCATTTTCCAATGGGCCGAAGAGGACTACGAAGCCTCGGTGGGCCGGGTAGAAGCCAGTGCCCAGGCGGTGTCTAACATCCTGCCCCGCGACGAAAAAGATATGTAGTTTTCTGAGAGAAAACTCCTCATTAAAAGACTGACTATCAGCTTTTCGCGAGTCGAATGCCCGTGTATTGCCACCGCTTGTCGGGTGGGAAAAAATTGCGGTAGCTGGCCCGCGAATGGCCGGGCGGGGTGGCTACCGAAGCCCCCCGTAGCACCATTTGGTTCACCATAAACTTTCCGTTGTATTCGCCCACGGCCCCCGGCGCGGGATTAAAGCCCGGATAGGGCAAGTAGGCCGAATTGGTCCACTCCCAGCGCGCGCCCCAGTTCAGCTCAGGGGCGGCGGTTTCCCACTCGGCCTCGGTGGGCAGACGCGCCCCGCACCAACGCGCGTAGGCATCGGCTTCGTAAAAACTGACGTGGGCCACCGGGGCGGCCAGGTCCAGGGGTTGCAGGCCCGTAGCAGGGTCGTAGGCGTGCCATTGGCCGTCCACCTGGTGCCAGTACAGGGGGGCTTGCACCTGGTAGGCCCGCACCCAGTCCCACCCATCGGCGAGCCAGTGGGCAAAGTGGCCGTAGCCGCCCGCCTGCATAAAAGCCAAGTACTCGCCGTTGGTTACCAGCCGGTTAGCAATTTGGTAAGGCTCCAGAAATACCCGGTGGCGGCCCAACTCGTTGTCAAAACAGAAGCCAGGCCCGGCAAAACCAATGCTTTGCACGCCAGCTAGCCCAGCCAGCCAGCGCAATGGCCCGGCCGGGGTAGGGGGCAGGCCCTCTGGCACCAGCGGTACTTGGGGCAGCAGCGGGTTGTGGCCCAAAATGTATTTCAGGTCGGTTACCAGCAGTTCTTGGTGTTGCTGTTCGTGATGGAGGCCCAAGGCCACCAACTGGGCCAGCGAGGCCCGGGGTTCGGCGGGCCATTGGCGGGCTAGCTCCCACAGGCGGGGCAGGTGCTCGTCCACGTGGGCCCGGTACTGCTTCACTTGCTCGGTGGTGGGGCGGGTCATATTGCCCCGGTCGGCCCGCAGCACCCGTTTGCCCACGGTTTCGTAATAGCTGTTGAAAAAATAGCTGAAATCGTCGTGAAAAATGGCGTAAACGGGCAGGTACTTTTGCAGTACAAACAGCTCCCAAAACCAGGTAGTATGGGCCAAATGCCATTTGGCCGGGCTTACGTCCACCACGGGTTGCACCACAAAATCTTCGGGGGCCAGGTGCTGGCAAATGGCCAAGCTGCGTTGGCGTACCTGGGCAAACTGCGGGGCTAGTTCGGTTAAAGACAGCATGGTAAGCAGATTTTTTCCAAAGATACACCCCAAGGCGTAGCTTTGCGCGCCTAGCCCCTTCCCTATGGAACCCCTCGCCCTACCAACTTTGCAGGCCCAATTTGAAGCCCAAGCGGGCCTAAGTTTTACCCAAAATGAGTTTGCGGCCCTGCTGCTCTACTTTCCCGTGCTGCTGGTGGTAGAGGCCGATGGTGAGCTGCAAAGCGAGGAGTGGCAGTACTTGGGCCACCTGGCCAAGGCCCTGGCCGATAGTTTTAAGGACGGACTGCCCCAGCCCGAGGCGCGCACCGCTCTGCAGGAACGCTACCTACACGCCCTGCGGTACCTGCGCACGCACTTGCGCGAGTGGGATGTGTTATGGATCAGGCACTTGCACACCTATTTGGCCCTCCACCCCGAACTGAAAGAAGAGGCCGAGGAAATTCTCTACCTGTTTGCCGAGGCCAATCACCAAACCAGCGAGGCCGAGGGCCTGGTGATCGCCCAGCTCAAAACCGAATTGGGTTTGTAGCCGCCAGGGTCAATGGTTGATGTCGATGTAAAGGGCGCACTCGTAGTCTGACGAGATTTCGCTGCGCACCGGGTTTTGGATGCGCCAAAACGATCGGTTGCCGTGCTTGGTGAACACAAATTCCCGCTCAAGCGTTTTCTCGGCCACGCAGTCGTTGATCTTGATCTCGATGGTGCCCACGATCACGATCGTTTTCGTGGTTTTGCTTTTTACGCGGCCATTGATCCGCAGGTAGCTATCGTCGGTTTTGGAGGTTTGCACCCCGCTAAACATCGCTTGCCCGTTTTGGGTGTAAAACGAGCATTCGCCATCGTATTGAAAATTGTTGATAAACTGCACCCCAAACGAATACGTTTCAGTGGCTTTTTTCACTACCTCCACACCCTTTTCGTTGCTGGGGGCGTTGTTCGGCTTGGTGGGCGGCGGAGCCACTTGGGCCTGGGCCGTTTGGCAGGCCAGCCCCAAAGCAAAAATGACCAAGCGCAAGGCGATAATCCGACTATTCATAAACGATTGAAGGCGTTAAAACCGATAATCTGACGGCGGCACGTCCTATTTTCTGCTCGCAGTAAATGGGATAATAATTCTTAAAAAATTGATTTTCAATAGTGTAGAGAAAGGGATACCTAACCATTAAGCCGGCTATTTGAGCATTTTTAGCAAAGTAGTGAGCCGGGTTTTGAGTTGCCGCCGATCCACGATAAAATCCAAAAAGCCGTGTTCCAGCACAAACTCGGCGGTTTGGAAACCCTTGGGCAGGTCCTTGCCGATGGTTTCGCGCACCACCCGCGGCCCGGCAAAGCCGATGAGCGCGCCCGGTTCGGCAATGTTGAAATCGCCCAGCATGGCAAACGAAGCCGACACGCCGCCCGTGGTGGGGTCGGTGAGCAGCGAGATGTACGGGATGCCCGCCTCGCCTAATTTGGCCAACTTGGCCGAGGTTTTGGCCAGTTGCATCAACGAATAGCCAGCCTCCATCATGCGGGCCCCGCCCGAGCGCGAAATGATGAGCAACGGCAGGCGGTTGGCCAGCGCGGTGTCGATGGCGCGCGCCACTTTTTCCCCCACCACGGAGCCCATTGAACCCCCGATGAACTCAAAATCCATGCAGGCAATGACCAGGTCTAGCCCGTTCATTTGGCCTTGGGCGGCCCGGGCGGCATCGTTGAGGCCGGTTTTTTGCCGCGAGTCGGCCAGCCGTTGGCGGTAGGGCTTGGTGTCAGAAAAACCCAGCGGATCGGCCGAGGTCAGCTCGGCGGCGATCTCGGTAAATTGGTTGTCGTCAAAGAGGATCTCGAAATACTCCCGCGAACCGATTTTGACGTGGTAGTTATCCTCCGGGCTTACGTAGCAGTTGCTGCGCAGCTCGCGGGTTTGGATGATTTTGCCGCTAGGCGTTTTGTACCAAAGGCCCTCGGGCGCGTCCTTTTTTTCCGAGGTGGGGGTGGTAATGCCCTTGGGTTGCCGGGTAAACCAACTCATAAGTACATGATTTTGAGGCTAAAAAACCAATGGGGCCAAACGCGGTGGCGTTGGCCCCATTACTCGGTCAAATTGGTTAAGCCACGGTGATTTCCTTGGCCAGGTAAACGTCTTGCACGGCGTTGAGCAATTGTACGCCTTCGGCGAATGGCCGTTGGAAAGCCTTGCGGCCCAAAATGAGGCCCATGCCCCCGGCCCGCTTATTGATCACGGCGGTTTTTACCGAGTCGGCCAGGTCGTTGTTACCGGTGCTTTCGCCGCCGGAACTGATGAGGCCCGCCCGGCCCATGTAACAGTTGGCCACTTGGTAGCGGCACAGGTCAATGGGGTGGTCGGTGCTCAGTTGGCTATACATACGTTCGTCGTACTTGCCAAAACCGATGGCCTTAAAGCCCCCGTTGTTCACCGGCAGCTTCTGCTTGATAATATCGGCTTGGATAGTGGCCCCAATGTGGGTGGCCTGCGAGGACAGGTCGGTAGCGTTATGGTAATCCACGCCGTCTTTTTTGAAGGCGTTGTTGCGGGTGTAGCACCACAAAATGGTGGCCAGGCCCAGCGAGCGGGCTTCTTCAAACGCCTCGGCTACTTCCACCAATTGGCGGTTCGACTCGGCCGAGCCGAAATAGACCGTGGCTCCCACAGCGGTGGCGCCCAGGTTCCAAGCCTCGCGCACCGAGCCAAACATAATTTGGTTAAACTTATTGGGATAGGTCAGCAGCTCGTTGTGGTTGATTTTAACGATGAACGGGATTTTGTGCGCGTACTTGCGCGACATAATGGCCAAATTGCCAAACGTGGTGGCCACGCCGTTACAACCAGCCTCCACCGCCAAGCGGATGATGTTCTCCGGGTCGAAATAAATGGGATTAATGGCAAACGAAGCCCCGGCCGTGTGCTCCAAGCCCTGGTCCACCGGGAAGATGGACAAGTAGCCCGTGCCGCCCAAGCGGCCGTGCCCAAACAGGTTGGCCAAGCTCCGCAGCACTTGGGGGTTCCGGTTCGATTGAACAAATATCCGGTCCACAAAGTCGGGCGAGGGCAGGTGAAGATCTTCTTTGGCGATCGTCTTTGAAGTGTGTTTGAGCAGCGTGTCGGCTTCGCTACCTAATAACTGTACGAGTTGTTGGTAAGCCATTGTGTCGAGAATAAAATAAAGATAAGAGTGATGTAGCGCAGCAAATTTAGCGGTTTTTTCCACACGGGAAAGGTTTTATGCCCCGCCAGGCGCAGGGCGGATGCCGCTAGGGGCGGGCGGGCCGTCGTCCCGGACCGGCCTGAGCACCCCCGAGGGCGAGAAAGCTGGATTTTTGACGTTTTTATTGACAAATTCTTGCCAACGGCCCGTTTGGCGAGCCAACCAGCGCCCGCGCGGGCGAACGACCAGTTAACCGCTGATTATCAGGCGGGGGCCATAGTAACCAGTTAGGTTACGCCCAGGTTAAAAAGCGGTTTTTTCTGGCAAAAAACTTGCTCTATGTTTGCCGATCAGCCTACTTTTGTGTAGCCCGTGGCGTTGGCGGCCTCACTAAGCTATTCCCCATACTATCTAAGGCATTTTTGCGTTTTCGACTTGACGGGCAAAGCGTCCCCCCAACTTTGCCATTGCGACGTATTAACTGAAACACAACCAGCTAACTACTCCGGTCGGCGGTTGATGAACACACCTTGGTATGACGAAAAACCTAACTGTTTTAAGCCGATTGGTGTCCGCTGAGCACCGCCCGGCCATTGCGGCCCGCCTTAAAGTGTCCGTTAAAACTGTGGAAGCCGTTTTAAAGGGAAAGCAAACCCACCCGTTAGTGATGGAAGCCCTCATGGAAGCAGCGGCCCAGCAACTGGCCCAACTCACCCACGAACTGCAAACCCTCCGGGCGGTGGCCGCCACCGAGCAGCCCGAAGTGAGTGCCGACCCCAACGCGGGTACGGCCGGGCGCGGGGCGGAAGCGGCCAATGCCGAACAAGCCTGGGCGGCCCCGGCCCAGCCCGAAACCGCCAGCGTGCTGGCCACCGCCGACCACCAGCCGCCTACCCCCGATGGCCAAACGCCCAAAAACAACGGGGCCATCCGTAGCCGCAGCGGAGAGGAAAAACAACGGTTGGCCCGCCTAATCGGCACGCTTAACCGTTACCAAACCGAGTTTATCAACAGCCAAAACGGTACTTATTCCGGGGCGTATGACCATGATGCCGAGTTGCTGGCCGCGTGTTTCGCGTTGCACCAACAAGGCTATTCCAAAAGCGGGGTCATGGTGTTTTTGAAGCAAAATGCCCTCTCGGTATTTGACCAGGAGAAAGCTTACGCCATGCTGCCCCAACTGCAAGCCGACTACATTGATCACCTGCGCAAGCAGCGGGTGTAGCCTCGCAGTAAATTTTTTCAAAAGAAAAATTCCCCCTCCGATCGGCTTGCCTAGGGCCGACCATCGTTCCTTTTTTCTTCAAAGACCAAATAGTGAGGTGCCACCAATTCGGTGAGCCACACTCATTTGGCCGCTTGGTAAAAAACTTGCCTGGCCCAAGGCACGAGCCAAGCCAGCGGAGTTATCCTAAAATCAAATAGAGATTACGTATTTGCTGTCTTTTAAATAATTGATAATCAAATAGAAAAGTCATTTAATCATGCAATCGTTAAGTCATTTTAGCATTAGCTCACGGTGCTGCCCGGCTCGATGGGCTGGGTGGGCCGCACCAGCACCAGCGAGCCATCGGGCCGCTGGGCGGTGAGGATCATGCCCTGCGAGGTG
>JALONO010000087.1 GCA_025454895.1 Bernardetiaceae bacterium | reverse complement strand
GGGAAGGAAGTAACCCTAAACGGCCAGCCTCTGCCGGCGGGTACTTACACCATTTTCACCATCCCCACCCAGGCCGACTGGACGGTGATCGTGAACAAAAACTACGAACAGCACCTGACCGACAACTATATGGAGGCTGAGGATGTGCTCCGCTTTACCGTTAAGCCCCAAACCCTGCCCGATACCGTGCAGCGGCTCACCTACCGGCTAGAACCCAAAGGAGCCAAAACCGCCGAAATGTCAATTGCTTGGGAAAAAATAAAAATTGCCTTTGAGGTGAGTGAGCCTTAGGGCTAATGTTTATCTATTTGATTATCAATAATTTATTTAGCTCCTCAAGAGGCGATACCAGCCCAGGTTCGCTTATCTGTTTTTCCCATGACCCTCGCCCCCGACGCGGTTTTAAAAGACTTAAAGGCTAAAAAATTCGCCCCGGTGTATTTTCTCCAGGGCGATGAGCCTTATTACATTGACAAAATAAGCCAATGGGTAGAAGACCACGCCCTGGCCCCAGCCGAGCGCGGGTTTAACCAAACGGTGATCTATGGCAAGGAAACCTCGCTCAGTGGCGTGCTGAACGCCGCCCGGCAGTTCCCGGCCATGAGCCAATGGCGGGTGGTGATCGTAAAAGAGGCCCAAGAAATGGCCGACTGGAACCAAGAAAGGGCCAAAGAGTTGTTAATCAAATATTTAGAACACCCCGTACCTAGCACTTTGCTGCTGTTTGCCTACAAATACAAAAAACTGGATGCCCGCACTACCTTGGCCAAAACCCTCGCCAAAAACGCCGTGGTGGTGGAAACCAAAAAACTGTACGACAACCAACTGCCCGGTTGGATCAAGGAGCTGTTCACCGAACTGGGCCACCCTATTAATGATAAGGCCGTGGCCATGCTCGCCGAGGCCATCGGCAACGACCTGAGCCGCCTGGCCAACGAAGCCGAAAAGCTGCTCGTCAACTTCCCCGAGCCGGGCAAACCCATTACCGAAGATGCCGTGGCCACCTACGTGGGCATCAGCAAGGAATACAACACCTTTGAATTGCAGAGCGCACTGGCCAAAAAGGACGTGCTGAAGGCCAACCGGATTGCCACCTATTTTGCGGCCAACCCCAAAAACAACCCCGTTATCCCGGTCATTGCCCTGCTGTTCGGCTATTTTAGCAAGTTGCTGCTCATCCACGCCTCCGCGGACCGGTCCAAGGCGGCGGTGGCCCAACTGCTGGGCATCAACCCGTTTTTTGCCGACGAGTACCTGCTGGCCGCCCGCAACTACCCGCTGGGCCAAGTGGTGCGCGTCATTGGCCACCTGCGCCAAGCCGACCTGCAAGCCAAAGGCATCGACGGCGACCTCGGCGACGGGGAAATCCTCCGCGAACTAGTATTTAAGGTGTTACACTAGAGCAGGAGCGTAGTACGCCCCCTCATCATTTTGGTGCCTAATTACAAATAATCCTGGTTGGGGGTTCACACTAAAATGACTTAATGATTGCATGACTAAATGATTGTTCTACTTGTTTATCAATCATTTACAGCACCAGCTACCCGCCATTCTTATTAGATTTTGGTACTACATCTTTATAATGAGATGATAACCAAACCGATATTTTGATCATGCCAATAAAAAACGCGCCCGTCGGCCAAAGCCAACGGGCACGTTTTTCAAGTAACCACCGGAAACTTATTTTCCGCCTCCGTTGGGAGTGGGGTTAGCTTCCTTCTTCTGCCGTTGCATGGGGTTTTCGCCAAAGCTTTGGCCCCGGCCACCCCCGCTTTGTTTGAACAACTGGAACCTAGAGGGCTGGCTCCGGCGCGGGAAGTAATTGTTGTCCATCTCAATATCGGCGGTTTCTTGGTAGGGGTCGAGGGTAAACTGTTTTACCCGTTTGTCGGTCATAAACACCTTGCTCACTTGCTTATCGTTCCGCCGCCAAATTTCGGCGGGGATCCGGTGCTCCTGCTTGGTGCCGTCTTCAAACTCGAACTCGAGCACGAGGGGCATTACCAGTTCGCCTACGTTTTTAAAATCAATTTGGTAAAAATACTTGCCGTCTTTGAGCATCGCCCGCTCTTTTTCATTGAGCGAAGCCAAGTAGCGTTGGTAAGTTTCTTGGTCGCTCTTGGTGGGCACGTAGGGGTCGTAGCTGTTGTAGAAGTCGCGCAAGTCCGCGTTGGCTTCAACTGCGGTGCGGGCAATGTCGCGCTCGTTACGCACCTGATACAACTCCTTAAATTGCTCACGCTGCTTGGCCAGGGGTTTTTCAATGGCCGGGTCGCCGCTGCTCATCTGGGCCTCGGTTACGTTGTCAATCGCAATGTCGCAGTAGTCGGTAGTATAAAACCAGCCGCGCCAGAACCAATCCAGGTCAATGCCCGAAGCATCCTCCATGGTGCGGAAAAAATCGGCGGGGGTAGGGTGTTTAAACATCCAACGGCGCGAATACTCACGGAAGGCATAGTCGAAAAGTTCGCGGCCCATCACGGTTTCGCGCAAAATGCTCAGCCCGGTGGCCGCTTTGGCATAGGCGTTGGCCCCCAGGTTCTGCACCGACTCCGAGTTGGTCATGATCGGTTCCAAAATATTGGGGTCAGCCTTCATGTACTCCACGATCTTGCGGGGGGCTCCCCGGCCTGAAGGGTAATTGCGGTCCCACTCCTGCTCGCTCAGGTATTGCAGGAAGGTATTCAGGCCCTCGTCCATCCAGGTCCACTGCCGCTCGTCGGAGTTGACGATCATGGGGAAAAAATTGTGCCCCACTTCGTGGATAATCACCGAGATCATGCCGTATTTAATGCGGTCAGAGTAGGTGCCATCTTTCTCGGGGCGGCCGTAATTGAAACAGATCATGGGGTACTCCATGCCGTTAGAAGCCTCCACCGAAATAGCCACCGGGTAGGGATAATCGAACGAGTAGCGCGAATAGGTACGCAGCGTGTGGGCCACCACCTCGGTGGAATATTGGCCCCAGAGCGGGTTACCTTCTTTGGGGTAGTAGCTCATGGCCATCACGGTTTTGCCCGCGATTTTTACCCCCATCGCGTCCCAAATATGCTTGCGCGAACTGGTGAAGGCAAAATCGCGCACGTTGGTGGCCTTGTACACCCAGGTTTTTTTGGCCGTGACCTTGGTTTTTTCCTTTTGCGTGGCCTCGTCTTGGGTAACAATCACCACGGGCTTGGTGGCAGTTTTGGCTTGTTCGTAACGGGCCAGTTCAGTTTTGGAAAGCACTTGGGCGTAGTTTTGGCACTCGCCCGTGGCCCCCACCACATGGTCGGCGGGTACGGTAATGGCCACGCTGTAATTGCCAAACGGCAGCGTAAACTCACCCGTGCCCAGGAACTGCTTGTGTTGCCAGCCATTATAGTCGTCGTACACGGCCATCCGGGGGAACCACTGCGTAATGCTGTAGAGCCAGTTGCCATCCTCGGCAAAAAACTCGCAGCCCCCGCGTGAACCCGCCGACAGGGCAGGGTTGTTACGGTCGTTCACGTTGTAACTCCAGCCAATGCCCAACTTCAACACTTGGTCTTTGCCTAATGACCGGGCCAGTTCCACCCGCATCATGGTTTTTACGATGGTGTAGGTAAGGTTTTGGCCGCTGGCGGCATCGCGGACGTAGCTTATCTTGTGGCCCCCGTCAAAACTGCGGTCAAAACTGCCCTGCATTTGGCCAGTGCTCACCCGGTCGGCCAGTTTGCCCGTTTGGGTTTTATAGGTATCCGACTCTTTATCAAGGATGTTTTGGTCTAACTGCACCCACACGTACCGTAGCACATCGGGCGAGCGGTTGGTGTAAGTAATCACCTCTTGGCCGATGATTTGTTGTTTTTCGTCGTTTAACTCCACTTTAATGTCATAGTCAGCCTGGTTTTGCCAATAGTTGTGGCCTGGCGCACCAGAGGCCGTGCGGTAATTGTTGGCCGTGGGCAGGTCGGTACCCAGTTGGGCAAACTTCTGGTAGGCTTTGTTAACATAGGGGGTTTCCGCTTTTTCGGGAAAACCCGGACGATTGGGCTGGGCTAATGCCTCCGTTGCTAATAAAGCTAACGTGCCCAGCAACAGGCACAGCCGCGATTGAATGTCCATTTGCGCTTTAAGTAATAAAGAGTAAAACAAAGGCGATCGGTTGTTGAGGATGAAAGAGCGAAGTTATTAAATAGCTACACACTGAAGTTACAACCCTGTTAAATTAACATTGTTTTAAGTCAACTTGCCCGGTTAGAACCCATCCCAGTGGCTTGATGATTTTTTTTGTTAACATTTAAATTAAAAAACACGCAATGTAATATTTATATCAAATCACAACAAAAATCCTTTAACTTATTTTAAAGCAAGTTAAGTGTGATTGCTAAAATCATGTTAAAACGATGGGTATTTAACAATCTTACCGATCCACGGATCGTTTTTTGATTAGGTTTAATAAAACAAAGAGAGTTTTGCACAATAAGGAGTTGTAGAGAAAAAAATTTGCAGGGTAAATTCGACCAAGTTAGCTTTGTAAGGTTTTTAGGCCAAAGAATTAATAATTTAGTTGTTCCACCACCAACACTTTGATCATGCAGGTTTATTATCCATCCATTTGGCGCGTCAACAAATACGGCAAATACTGGGATTATTTTTTGGAGTATTTGCGTTGGGGCGACTACAATTCGCTGTGGGCATCGTTCAAATTCGTATTTTTTAATTCCCCCACCAACAAAAGTTGGGTTAGCGACTCGCGGATGGGAAAGTTTAAAATCAGACCTAATACCACTGATTTTCAGTTTATTAACTATTCTTACGAGAAGAGCGTTCGGCAATACATGGAGGGTCTTATGCCTTCGGTAAAGCATTTTATCGATATTGGGGCCTGCATTGGCGAGTATGACATTTGGTTGGCTAAGCAAGGCGTAAAGTGCCATGCGTTCGAACCGGTCAACTATTTAGCTACAGAAGAAAACATCCGCCTCAATAATGTGCAAGACCTGGTGGTGCTGTATAAGTGCGGCTTAGGTGCCCAGCCCAGCCAAGTGCATTTTATTGTACTTGACACGGTAACTGGTTCTAGCGCGATCAACCGTGACTATAATGGGAAGGATTTTAACGTAGAAATTGACACCCTTGATAATATTTTTGATGGCAAAATGATCGGTAGCCGCGATTTGGTGGTGATTAAGCTCGATGTGGAGGGGATGGAAGAAGAAGTGATCGAGGGAGCTGCTCAATTTATAAAGAATACCAACTCCCTTCAAGTTATTTTCGAGAAATATCCGGGTAGTGATGATGATATTGAGCGGGCCTTGGGCAAATATGCCCGTTTTAAGTCGTTCCGGATTGATGAGGCGAATGCAGTAGCCATTAAGATCGGCGACCTTTAAACCTTTGATTCATTAAGCCGGTAAACCCATTTTTGATGTAAAATTGCTGGTCGGGGCCAACACCCCGGCCAGTTTTTTTATGAAAATACTGACCGCCGAGCAAGTGCGACAAACTGACCGCTACACCATTGAACATGAGCCTATTAGCTCGTTAGATTTGATGGAAAGAGCCGCCACGGCTTGTGCCCGGCAACTCTTGGCCCACGCCCGGCCAGCGGCTAGTGCCCCGGAGCGTACTTGCTTTTTCTGCGGGCCAGGTAACAATGGCGGCGACGGCCTGGCTATGGCCCGCTGGCTGGCTACCCAGCCCGGTAATCCTTTGGGTAAGTTAAAAGTGTACCGCCTGGCCCAGGGCCACCCCACCCCTGATTTCACCGCCAACCTGGCTCGGTTGCCGGAGTACCCGGCGGTGTCAATAACAGAACTGGCCAGCCCGGCCGACTTCCCCACCCTCACCCGCCGCGACTGGGTAATCGACTGCCTATTTGGTTCCGGGCTAAACCGGCCGGTTACGGGGCTAGCGGCCTTGCTCATCGGGCACCTAAATGCCAGTGGCTCCCGGATCGTTGCGGTGGACGTACCCTCGGGCCTGCCCGCCGATACGCCGCCCTGGCCCGCAGCGCCAGTGGTGCAGGCCTGGCGCACCTACGCCCTCGAGTTACCCAAGCCAACCCTGCTTTACGATGCCCACGCCCCTTATGTGGGCGAACTTACCGTCGTGCCTATTGGCTTGCATCCTAATTTCTTGGCCCAGGCTACCACTCACTACTACTGGTTCGACAAGGCGGAGGCCCAAGCCCGCCTACGCGAGCGGGCGCGGGTGTCGCACAAGGGCACTTTCGGCCACGCCCTTTTGCTGGCCGGAAGCCCCGACACCTTGGGTGCGGCTATTTTAAGTGCCGGGGCCTGCCTACGGGCCGGAGCCGGGCTGCTCACCGTGGGGGTGCCCACCAGCGGGAGGCTGGCCCTCAACTTGGCCCTGCCCGAGGCGATGCTGGC
Source organism: Bernardetiaceae bacterium (assembly GCA_025454895.1). GTDB lineage: Bacteria > Bacteroidota > Bacteroidia > Cytophagales > Thermoflexibacteraceae > JALONO01. Next base: position 7,281 of record JALONO010000087.1, on the reverse strand, counting down.
GGCCAACCGCCCGGGCGACCAAGTGGCCCGCCTGCCCTCGGATTTGCCCCGTTACCAGGCCCTTGGGCTAGGACCGGGCCTAGGCCGGTCGCGGCCGGCCGCGCAGCTAGTGCGGCAAGTGCTGGAACGCTGGCAAGGCCCGCTAGTGCTGGATGCCGATGCCCTGAACTGGTTGGCCCAAAATCCGGCTTGGTGGGCGCGGCTCCCGCCGGGTTGCGTGCTCACCCCTCATCCTAAAGAGTTTGCCCGGCTAGTGGGCGAGCCCCTGACTGGTATGGCCGCGCACGCCAGGCAAATGGAACTCAGCGAACGTTACCAAATTAACCTAATTTGCAAAGGTGCCACTACCATTACTACGGTTTACGAGTCGGTTACGGGCCAGGTGAACAGCTATTTCAATGCGTCGGGCAACGCGGGCATGGCCACGGCGGGCAGCGGCGACGTACTCACCGGGGTCATCACTGGTTTGCTGGCCCAGGGCTACGCGCCCGAGGTCGCCGCCCCGCTGGGCGTTTACCTGCACGGCCTGGCCGGCGACTTGGCGGCCCAGGCCCGCTCGCCGGAAGCCCTCATCGCCCGTGACTTGACCGAGCACCTGGGAGCGGCTTACCGCCACCTACGGGAAGGCTGACGAGACAAGGGGGTTAAGTAGGGGTGGCCAACCAAATCTTTTGGAAACGGAAAACTGACTCGCTGTAATCGTTAGCCCGTTGTCAGCCAAGCCGAGGAGTAAAAAATCAATTTTTATTGCTTTCTTTTGCCCTAAATTTTGTGGCAGCTAATGACGAAGCAGTATAATGCGATCTCGCTCTTCTCGGGGGCTATGGGGCTAGACCTGGGCCTGGAGCGCGCGGGCCTGAACGTGCGCACGTGCGTAGAGCTGAACAAACTGGCCTGCCGCACCATCCGGGCCAACACGGCCATCCCGGTGATCGAGGACGACATCAACCACGTAACGGCCGACCAACTGCTGGCCACCGCCGGGCTAGCCCAGCGCGACCTGTTTCTGGTGGCGGGCGGTCCGCCCTGCCAGGCGTTCAGCACGGCGGGCAAGCGGCGCTCGCTCGATGATTTCCGGGGCAATGTGATCACCAACTTTTTGCGCGTGGTGGCCGAACTGGCCCCGCCCTATTTTATCCTGGAAAACGTGCGGGGCATTTTGTCGGCCCCGCTCATCTTTGTGCCCGAGGAATATGAAGCTGAATATCAAGCCATTGTAAGTGAAAAAGGCAGCGTGGTCTATTTCTTGCAGCGCGAGTTTGCTAAGCTGGGCTACCACGTCAGTTTCGGTTTGTTCAACAGTGCCAACTACGGGGTGCCGCAGGTGCGCGAGCGGGTGCTTATGTTCGGCAGCCGGGCCGGGCGCATCCCGCTGCCGTCGCCCACCCACAGCCAAACCGGCTTGGAAACCGGCCAGCCGTGGGTAACGCTGCGTCAGGCATTTGCCGGGCTGGATCGGTGCGACCACCTGCCCATGACCGACCGCGCCGCCCGCTACCTGGCCCAACTGGCCGAAGGACAAAACTGGCGCAACCTGCCGCCCGGACTGCAACAAGAGGCGATGGGCAAGTCGTTTGGCTTGGCCGGGGGCAAAACGGGCTTCTACCGACGCTTATCGTTCGACCGGCCATCGCCCACCCTGGTGACCAGTCCCACCATGCCCGCTACCATGCTGTGCCACCCCACCGAGTTGCGCCCGCTCTCGGTGCAGGAATACGCGCGTATCCAGCAGTTCCCCGACCACTGGCAATTCCAGGGCCGCCTGCTGGATATTTACCGGCAGATCGGCAACGCGGTGCCCGTGGGGCTGGGGTACGCGGCCGGCCGGGCCGTGGTCGAGTTCCACGAAGGCCAGTACAACCCCCGGCGCGAGGCCACCAACCCCGTGCCCTACTCCCGCTACTCGGGCTACGCCGACTTTGAGTTTTTGCCGAATTTTAAAAAGCGAGTGCAACAAAAAGAAGAACGCTTGACTTCTTTGTTTGAATATTCAACCGTCTAGCCCATGACTAAACTTAACTTAGCCGATGTTACAAGGTATGTAGAAGAAAATATTGGCGTTTTTCATGCAAAGAGGCTGCAAAGCCTAGATAAGCTCAAGTTGGAAAGTATTTTAAAACGCAAAAACCCCTATTTGTTCAGAGCAAAATATATGCTGACCTCTGAGCAAATCATCCGGGGCTTGCTCGATGCTTACATTTCCTCGAACGAGGAAACCATTTTTGGTGATTGGATGGAAGGATTGGCTATTTTTATCAATGCCCAAGTGTTTGATGGCAAAAAATCGGGTATCCCTGGTGTTGATTTGGAGTTTGAACATGACCATATTCGCTACATTATTGCCATTAAATCTGGCCCAAATTGGGGCAATAGTTCGCAAATAAAAAAAATGGAGGCCGATTTTAACAGTGCCCGCAAGGTGCTCCGCACTAGTGGTGCCAAAGTCAACGTAGTGGCGGTGAATGGCTGTTGCTACGGCCGTGACAACCACCCAGATAAGGGCAGTTATCAAAAACTTTGTGGCCAACGCTTTTGGGAATTTATTTCTGGCGATCCTGAGCTTTACATAAAGATCATCGAGCCCCTTGGGCATTTGTCCAGAGAAAAAAACGAGTCGTTCATGCAAGCTTACGCCCAAGCGATCAACCGATTTGTGGTAGAATTTGCGAAAGATTTTTGTAATGCCCAAGGAGCCATCGATTGGCCCAAACTGGTGGCCTTCAACTCAGCCAACCTTTAGCCGCTCCCCACTCGGTTTTGACTAAACACGGGTTTTGCGCGCAAGTTACCATCGAGGCCGCCTACCAGTCAATTGCGCCTAATCCTTTGGCTTCCAAATAGTTGTTAGCCTGGCTAAAATGCTTGCACCCGAACCAGCCACCGTAGTTGGCCGCCATGGGCGAAGGGTGCTTGGCCGTAAGCACCAGGTGCTTTTGCCGGTCGATGTGTTTGCCTTTGTCTTGCGCGTACTTGCCCCAGAGCATGAACACCAAATGCTCGCGCTCGTCGGCCAGGAGGCGGATCACCGCGTCGGTGAACTGCTCCCAGCCCTTGCCCTGGTGCGAACCCGCCGCGCCCGCCCGCACGGTGAGCGTGGCGTTGAGCAACAGCACCCCTTGGCTGGCCCAGCGTTCCAAATTCCCGCTTTTGGGCACGGGTTTGCCTAGGTCGGTGTGGATTTCCTTGAAAATATTGGCCAGCGAGGGCGGCACGGCCACCCCGTCGTTCACCGAAAAACAAAGTCCGTTGGCTTGCCCCGGCCCGTGGTAAGGGTCTTGCCCGATGATGACCACCTTGGCTTGATCGAACCCACATTTCTCAAAAGCATTGAAGATGAGCTTGCCTGGCGGGTAAATGGTTTGCGTCTGCACCTCTTGCCTCACAAAAGTGGCTAATTGTTGGAAGTAGTCTTTGGCGAATTCGGTCTCAAGCTTACTTTTCCAAGAAGGGGCAATTTGAACGTTCATGGCTGAAACGGTTTGGACAATGAGGGGCACAAACGGGCCGGGCACCTTGTGCAAATCAAATCCGAAAGCATTAAAAACGGAACGACCTTGGGCAAAATGTGTTAATTTGCCCACCACTATACCCGGCCAGCCGTTGGGCAAGGCCAAATAGCCCTACGTATCCAGCTCGCCCATCCGCCTTTGCTTATTGGGCGTTATTACACGCCCGCTCTTTTGGTCATTATCGCGAACGAGAAGTTGGCCAACCAACGGCGTGGTTCAACTTAGTTTTCTAAATCGCCTCATCCGCTTATGCGTCGTTTGTTATTGTTGCCTTGGGGCTTGCTGGCCCTTACTTGTGCCCAAGCCCCGGACAGCCACGAGGCCGAGGTCAACCAAAACACCCTGGAAAGCCCGCCCCCGCCCTCGCAAGCAGCCGTCCGCTTTGCGGTGGACACCCTGCGCAGCCTGGTTACTTGGGTGGGCACCAAACCTTCGGGGCAGCACCACGGCACGTTCCAGGTGGGGCAAAGTTATTTGCTGGTAGAGGGCGATCAAGTGGTGGGCGGCCGGGTAGCCATTGCCGTCCGGTCGATGAAGGTGGCCAACATCGAGGCCACCAGCCCCGACCACGCCAAGTTTATCAAGCACCTGATGAGCAACGATTTCTTTGCCACCGAACAGTTTCCCCTAGCGTACTTTGAAATTGTGCGGGTAGAGCCTTACGTGGCCGCCTCGGAAACCGAGCTGGTCAGCAGCGGCACCTCGGCCCTGGCCCCGGCCCAGCTTACCCACAGTATCACGGGTAACCTCACGCTCAAAGAAGTAACCAAAACCATTACTTTCCCGGCCAAAGTGGAGTTAAAAGATGGTCAGCTTACCGCCGAAGCCAACTTTAACATTGATCGCACGGTTTGGAACATGAACTACCGAGCCGAGGGCGACCTAGGCAACAACCTGATCGATAAAACCGTAAACTTGGGCTTTACCCTAAAAGCCAACCAAGGAAACCCCAACCGATAAGTTATTCTAAAAATCTACATAAATAATTGATTATCATAATTTTAAGACAAAAGTTTCTCGCCACTTTTTCCATGATAGATGTTAAAAAAATAGCTCAGGAACACTTCTCGCTCCTGCCCCAGCGTTTGCTTGATAAATGAAACAACCGAAGGCGGACTGGTTATTTTTAGCTCCGAAGTTTTTGCCGCCTTTCACCCCCCTCGTGCCAACATGCTATCCCAAAATAACCACACATCCTATACTTCCGGTTTTTTTGCCTTGCTTAGCTTGCCCGCCACCGCGATGGGTTTTGCCCTCTCGGTGCAAATTTCGGCCCTGAGCTGGCTACTGAGCACCCAGTACCACCTCGATATCGAGCAAGTGGGCTACGTGTGGATGGCCGGCCCCCTGGCCGGGATTTTGGGGCAACTCATTGTGGGCCTGGTAAGCGACGGTGTATGGTTTTGGGGCGGTCGTCGGCGGCCGTTCATCCTGGTGGGCGGCAGTTTGGCGGCCCTGATGCTGCTAGCCTTGCCCTTTTTGAGGCAAATCGGGAACGCACTGGGCCTGGCTAGCCTCATGGGCGTGGCCATTACCGTGGCCCTGGTGCTGGACCTGGCCATCAACGTCAGCTTTAACCCCACCCGCTCGCTCATTGCCGACCTCACGCCCGAGGGGCCGCTGCGCACCAAGGGCTACACTTGGATGCAAACCGTTTCCGGCTCGTTTGGGGTGCTGGCCTACCTCATCAGCGTATGGCAGGGCAATTACGTGCTCATTTACCTAGGGGCCGGGCTGGTGCTGCTCGGTTCGGTGGTGCCTACCCTGCTGCTCACTGAGCCGCGCAGCCTGCACCCGGAAACCGCCGCCCCGGCCACCGCCACCCAAGTGCCCGCACTAATCAAAATCTGCCTAGCCCATGCCTTTACTTGGCTGGGCGTGCAAACCATGTTTGTGTACCTGTTTGCCTATGCGCAGTACAAACTGCCGGGGCTCGACAAAGAAGGGGTGGGCCAGGTCATCGCCATTTCGTTTGCCGTGCTCAATACCGTGGGCTTTTTGCTGCCCGCGCCCGTGCTAGGCCCATTGGCCAAGCGGTTTGGCCAAGTGCGCGTCCATCTTGTATGCCTGGCCGTGATGGCCGTCGGTTACGGCCTCATCGCCTGGCTGGGCGTGCAGGTGTGGGTACTCTACGCGCTCATGGCCGTGGTGGGCGTGGGCTGGGCCGCCACCGTGAGCCTCCCCTTCGCCATCCTGAGCGAGCGCGTGAACAAGACCCGCATGGGCTTTTACATGGGGCTGTTCAACCTGTCAGTGGTGCTGCCCCAACTGGTGGTAAGCGGCGTGCTGGGCAAAATCATCCAACAGCATCCCGACAAATCGCTCATTTTCATCATCGCGGCCGGATCGCTGGCCGTTTCCGCCGCGCTGTGGCTCACCGTGCGCGAGCTGCCACCCGCCCCGCCTCAAGACGATCCCTTCTTCGGCAGCGGCCATTAACCCAACGTTTTTTCTTTTTTAGCGACGTAACTCGCCCATTTTCAGGGCGAACGCCACCTGGTCGCTATTTTTACCGCCTCATCCGCCAAACTTAACCCATGACCCTCCTTATACCAAAATCAAATAGAGATAGCGTATTGCTGGTCTTTTAAATGATTGGTAATCAAGGACAAAAATCATTTAATCATGCAATCATTAAGTCATTCTAGAATTACCACTCCGCTACCCCGGCATCGCCGTTTCCCTCTCGCTTTGCTCGCCCTTGGCCTATGGGCCCGGTGGCCGATCCCGCAGGCCGCCGCCCAAACTGCCCCGCCCGAAACGGAAATTTATCTGGCAGACCTGACCGTGAAAAAGGGCAGCGTAACCTTAGGCGAGGCCCAAAACCTCACTCAGCGGCCCGGCTACGACAACCAACCCTACTTTAGCCCGGACGGTAAAGCCCTGTGGTTCACGTCGTTCCGCGAGGGCGGCCAAACCGACATTTACCGCTACGATTTTACCTACCAAAACACCGAGCCGCTCACCCGCACGCCCGAGAGCGAGTACTCGGCCCACCTCATGCCCGACGGCCAGCACTTCTCCATCGTGCGCGTGGAAGCCGACGGCACCCAGCGCCTCTGGCAGTTCCGGGCCGCCGACGGGCAGGCCGTGGCCCCCATTTTACCCCAATTGAAACCCGTGGGCTACTACGTTTGGGCGGCTAACGGCCAGCAACTGGCCCTGTTCGTGCTGGGCCAGCCCAATACGCTGCAACTGGCCCGCTTAGCCACCGGCCAAACCGATACCTTGGCCCGCCACATCGGGCGGAGCTTGCATTTGGTGCCCGGCGGCCGCGCGGTAAGTTTTATCCAAAAAGCCGATAACGGCCCCTGGCAAGTGATGTTGCTAGACTTGCGCACCCGCAAAATCAAGCCGCTGGTGGCCACTTTGCCCAACTGCGAAGACCTTACCTGGACCCGTAATGGCATAGCCCTCATGAGCCAGGGCAGCCAAATCTTCAAATTTGACCCCAAGCGCGACCGCACCTGGGTGTTGGTAAAAGACTTTGCCAGCCAGGGCCTCAAACAAATTACCCGGTTGGCCGTGGATCCGCAGAACAATTTCTTGGCCCTGGTGGGGAACTAATGCCGCCCCCGCGCCATTAAGTTGATGCAGCCAGTTTCCACCTATTTTTGCCCCTCTACCTAGAAATTAGGGGAACGATGTTGTTTAAGCTGGGGGGAATGGCAGTTTGACGGACAGTTGACTTTTTACACTAAATGACATTATGATTGCATGATTAAATGATCGTTCCGCCTATTTATCAATCATTCGTAAAAAATACGTAATT
>JALONO010000325.1 GCA_025454895.1 Bernardetiaceae bacterium | reverse complement strand
CGTTGCGCGGCCAGTTCGGGGCTAATGTCGCGCTGGGGGCCGGCCAGTAGCTCATAGCCCACCATGAACTTTTTTACGGTGGCTGAACGCAGCAGCGGCGGGTAAAAGTGCATGTGCCAGTGCCACTCCGGGTACGCTTGCCCGTCCACCGGGGCTTGATGGATGCCCGCCGAGTACGGGAACGAGGTTTGGAACAAGTTGTCGTACATAATGGTGAGTTGTTGCAACATTTCGGCCAGGGCGTTTTTCTCGTCCACGCTCAGTTGGGTAATGTGCTGGATGTGGCGTTTGCTAATGATCATCGTCTCAAACGGCCAAGTGGCCCAGAAAGGCACCACGGCCACAAAGTAGAGATTTTCCAATACCACCCGCTGGTTTTCAACTAGTTCCAGGGCTAGGTAATTGCCCAGCAGGCTGCTCCCCTTTTGCTGGTGCCAGGCCCGCATTTGGGCGGTTTCCTTTTTAATCTCGACCGGGATGGAGCCAGAGGCCCAAATTTGACCGTGCGGGTGGGGGTTGCTGCACCCCATCACCGCGCCCTTGTTCTCAAAAATTTGCACGTAGCGGATGTCGTCGCGGCTGGCCAGGGCGATAAACTCCACCACCCACAAGTCCACCACCCGCCGCAGGTCGGCCAGGGATAACTCCGGCAGGGTCAGATCGTGCCGGGGCGAAAAGCAGATCACCCGGCACAGCCCTGTCTCGCTTTCGGCCCGCAGCAAATCGTGCTTGTTGAGCTTGCCCGGGGGCACGTCGGGGTGCAGGGCGGCAAAATCGTTGGTGAACACAAAGGTGTGCTGGTAAGGCGGGTTTACTTGCCCGTTGGCCCGGGGGTTGCCGGGGCACAGGTAGCACGTGGGGTCATGGGCAGGCCGCTGGTCGGGCGGGGTGGCCTCGGTTTGCCCCTGCCAGGGGCGTTTGGCCCGGTGAGGCGATACCAGCACCCACTCGCCCGTGAGCAGGTTGTAACGGCGGTGGGGGTGGTCGGTGAGCGAAAACGACATAGCAATGGGGCGGCGGAACTACACCGCTTATGGGGGCGCAATATAAACCTGCCCCGCAAAACGAGCGGCCGCCCTCCCGGCATAAAAAACCCAGGGCCAGGCTTGGCACAATCAGGCAGGTTACTGATATTTGTTTTCACTAAACAAATAGCATCATGCTCAATCTAGAACCTTATTACAAGTTGGTTGAAGAGGCGATCGATAGTTTGGGGGTATCTCCCGACAGTTGCCGCACCGAAAAAACCGGCCAGTGGGACATGAAAAAAGGCTCGGCCAGCATTTGGATCGACGTTTTTCTGTCCAAACAAAACGAGGAGTACGGCTACCTGCAAATCATGTCGCCCATTATCCGCATCCCCGAAAATCGCCGGGAAGAGTTTTTCCGCGAGTTGCTCGAGATCAACTATGGGCTGTACGGGGTCAGCTTCAATATTTATAACGACTGGGTGTATTTGAAGGTGATCCGCGAGTTGGAGAACCTCGATAAAGAAGAAGCCGTGGCCATGCTGAACCGCACCGGTAGCTACGCCGACGACTATGATGACTACCTGAAAAACAAGTACGTAGCCCCCTTTACCGGATCGGGCGGCCGGGCCCCTAGTGCCTGAGCCGAGCACCGGAAACCTTATTTTATTATTCCCGTTTCCACAATTTAATCTCCTTAACCATTATGCCAGTACGCATCGTAAAAGACAATCCAGACGAGATGGCCATGAGCGAGGCCTTCAATTTTGACAATCCCAATGGGCAAGGAGGCGGAGGGGGCGGCAGCGGTTTGGGCGGCCTGCTGGATATGCTGGGCGGCGGCGGGGGTGGCCAGAGCCAGGCCGGTGGCCTAGGCGGTTTGTTGAGCCTGCTAGGCGGCGGGGGCCAACAGAGCCAGGCCGGAGGCTTGGGCGGCTTACTGAACATGCTGGGCGGGGGTGGCCAAAGCCAAGCCGGTGGTTTGGGCGGCCTGCTCAACATGCTGGGCGGGGGTGGCCAGGTGCAGCGCGGTGGCGCGGGCAATAGCCTTATGTCGATGCTAGGCTCGATGGCCATCAGCGCGTGCATGAACTACGCCATGCGCAAGTTTACCGGCGGCGGTGGGGGCGGCGGCATGTTTTCGCAAGGAGCACCCACCGCGCAAGATGCTGAGCAATTACTACAACAGCGGTTCGAGTCGGCGCGCCTATGCGTGAGCCTGTGGAGCTACGCCTGCGGGGTAGACCGCCAGTTTGCTGATGCCGAGAAAGACGCGCTCCAGCAACTCATCCAAAAAACGAGCAGCGAACTTTTCCCGCAAAGTGTGGCCAACCAAGAGGAGGTCCACAGCGAGATGATCGAGGCGTTCAACTCGCCGGTGGAGTACCGCCAAATTGTGGAGGCGGCCCGCAGCGACGCCGAATTTGCCGCCGAACTGTTTGGCCAGGCCTGTTTTCTAGTGGCGGTGGACAAAAACTTTAGCAGTGGCGAGCAGGAGTTCATCACCCAAATCGGCAACGATTTTGGCTTGGAGGCCGGGGTGGTGCGCGGCGTGCGCGCCCAGTTCGGGATTTAAAAAGTATCGGTCAAGTTTGTCACCCACCACGTTAGGTGGTGGGTGGGTTAACCATAAAAAGCCCTCGGTCAGTCATGGCCGGGGGCTTTGGTTTGGCAGGGCCACCACCCGGGCGGCCTTGTATTCATACTAAAACCGAATGCGGATTATCGATTATTTTTATTGTAAGTAATTGATAATCAAGCGAAAAAATCGTTTAGCCATGCGATCATTTAGAAGCTGTTTGAGTTATTAATTGTAAGGCGAAAACGACGAGTTGTTAAGTGAAACGCCCCAATATTTACATGCCATAATAGATTTATGGTCAAAAATGGTGGTGAAGTTGCAGCCAAAAGATGGTGCTTACAGCCCTGGAAAATAACTCAAACAGCTTTTTAATCATGCAGTCATTTAGTAGACCTCTTGCGTATTAGATTTTGTTTTGGAATTTCAAAGCATTGATATTCAATTAATTAGCTTTGTTTGCTCAATCCCAACCATTTAAGTCTAAAGGGCTTAAAAAATGAGCAATTTCAGCTAAGTTGCTGATATTCAAATATTTAAAAATCCAAAACATGTTCTTAGACTCAGTCCTTTCAAATTACCCTTTCTGGGCCCGAAATTGCGTCACAACCCACATACTCGCCCCAAAAGCTCATTCGCTTTTGGTCGTCCGGCGGGGAGGGATAGGGTGGGGCCAAAAAGGGGCGGATCTCGAACGAAAAATCCGGGCTTTCACCCGGCCAAAAACCTAATCTCAAGAGGTCTAATCATGCAATCATTTAGTCATTTTAGGCTCAATTCCGACTGTCGACCCCCCAGTTGAGCTTTTGGCGGAGGGTGCTCAAAAAGTTATCGCCGTCCAGCATCACCAGCCGGGCCGGGAACCCGCTGCGGCGCACGGAAAACTTCACGTCGGTGGCCACGGTCTCGAACCGCGAATCGAGCGAGACCAGGAAGGTATTATTACGGCCCTCGATCTCGAAAGTGAGCACCCCTTCGTCGCTGATCACCAGCGGCCGCACGTTGAGGTTATGTGGGCTAATGGGCGACAAAATGAAATTGCGCGAGTGGGGCAGCACCACCGGCCCGCCCACGCTGATGGAGTACGCCGTGGACCCGGTGGGCGTGGCGATGATCAACCCGTCGGCCCAGTAAGAGTTGAGATACTCGCCGTCCAGATAAGTGTGGACGATGATCATGGACGCGCTGTCGCGCTTACTGATGGTAGCCTCGTTGAGGGCAAAGTTCAGTTCACCGAACAGGCCCGCCTGGCTGTCGAGTTGCAGCATGGTGCGCTCGTCGATCTGGTACTGGCCGTTGATCACCGCCTCGATGCCCTGGGCGATGCGATCCTTGCCCAGGTTGGCCAAAAAGCCCAACCGGCCCAGGTTGATCCCCAGCACGGGAACGCCCGTGTCGCGCACCAGGGTAATGGCCTCGAGCAGGGTCCCGTCGCCGCCGATGCTCACCATCAGGTCGGTGTTGCCCAGTTGGCGGTAGTCGGCAAAGGTGTATTGGTGGTGTACTTCCAGGCCAATTTCTTGTAAAAACCCGTGCAACTGGGCCGATAACCGCAGGTTGGCCCCGTGGCGACGCAATTCTTCAAACACTTTTTTTACGAATGGCAGTTTGGTATGGTCAAATGCCCGGCTATGGATCGCAATGTTCATCCCCTAAAAAACTAGGGGGCAAAAGTAGGGGGAATTATCATGCGCCCGGCCTGGAGGCTCGCCAAAGCGGCTGCCTGGTTGTTGCGGAGGCGGAAAATCAAAGCCAGCCCGGTGCGGGGCCTCGGTGGTAATAATACCAAAATCAAATACGAATTGCGTGTTCATGATGTTGTAAATAATTGATAAACAAGGAGAACAATCATTTAATCATGCAATCGTTAAGTCATTTTAGTATAAAATGATTAAAGGTATTACCGAGGGCGAGGACACCCACAACCCGCTATTTTACCGCCTCGGCCCGGACGATGACCAAGTCCTTAAGCGGCCACTCTTGCGAAGTGGGCACCAAGGCCATTTTGTCCACCACGTCCATGCCGCCTATCACTTCGCCAAACACGGTATGGTCGCCGTTAAGGCCCAAAGCATCTTTGTGGAGGATAAAAAAATCGCTGGAAGCGGAGCGTTTGTCGGGGTTGTAGTCATACGAGCGCGACATGGACAGCGCGCCCCGCACGTGGCGGTGCTGGGGCTTCATCTCGGCGGGGATGGTGTAGCCGCCAATGCGGGGCCGGGGCGTGTCAGAACTGCTGCCCTGCACCACAAAATCTTTGACCACGCGGTAAAAAACGCTGCCATCCAAGTAGCCCACTTTGGCCAGGCGCACAAAGTTAGCCCGGTGCAGGGGCGTGTCTTGGTAGAGTTTGAGTTTGATATCGCCCATGTTAGTATGCAAAATCACCACGGTTTCCGGGTGCTCCTGGCCAAATTTGGTCAGTTCGGCCACCACGTTGCTGTTGTTCAGTTCTTTGATGGGCAACCGGCCGGTCGGGGCGGGCTTGGTTTCGGCCTTGGGCGGGGCCTTGGTTTGAGTGGCCGGGGCCGGGCTGGTTTTTTCGGTGGGGGGCGGGGCACTGGGGCCACAGGCCAGCAAGCTAAGGCTCAGAGCGAACGGGGCGGCAAAGCGAAGCATTTGCATTTTTTGGGGTAAAGGTACTACTTTGTTGCCCACAACTGAACCATCGAATCATGCGCGATTTTTTCCTGTTGGCTTGCCTGGGTTTTGGCTTGGCCACCTGCGGGCCTGCCGCCAACCCCCAAACCGACCAAGCGGTCACAGGCTCCACGGAGGCCCCGCCCGCCGAAACCGCTCTGGCCCCGGCCTTGGAAGATAGCCTGAAAAAGATGCTCACCCCTGGGGAAATTGCCGTTGTGAAGCAACTGCGCCTAGATTTTTTGAACGCGCGCACCGCAGCGCAGGTGGCCCGCGTGTACGCCCAAGCCGATACGGTGAGCCGCCTAGTGGAAGCCAAAAACGAGCAAATGGCCGGGCCAGACGGGGTCAATTATGCCGATATGGCCACCAAATGGCACTGGCTGCCCCAGGTGCTGCCGTTTATGCGGGCTGAGTGGCTGTGCAGCGAGTGCCAAACCACCGCCTATGTGAACGTAACCGACCTGGTGGCCAAGGCCCAAACCACCCCCGAAGCTGCCGACGACCAGTTCGCGGCCCTGCTGATGGCCGCCTACCAACGCCCGGAACTGGCCGAGGGAACCGACAAAAACTTTGTACCGGCTGGCCACTTGGGCAACTGGAGCACCATTGACGGCTGCGATGTGTGCGGCTACTCCAACCTAGGCAACGGCCAAATTACCCGCATTTTGCAACTAGCCGCTCAGGCCAAAGCAGCCGGGCCGGAGTTCCAGGCCAAAATCGACGAACTGGTGGACATTGCCGTGCCGTTCGAGGGCCAGCTTTTTTTCGGGTCGCCGCAAGCCGAGGTGTTGAAGGAACTGGAAACGGTGCTGGCCTTGCCCCTGCTTAACCAAGCCCAGCGCGACCGCTTGGGCAAACTGAAAACCAACCTGAAAGTTGGCAAAGCTGACGGCATGGCCATTCAGTTCAACTGCAAAACCGGAAATTGTACTTACAACGGATAACCGCTACTTTGCCGCCGTTCCCAAACGCAACCGGATCAACGGTGGCCCCTGTTCATGAAAGACCTGCTCCATTACCTATTCGAGTATAAAACCCTGGACAAGGCCACCGCCAAACAGGTGCTCACCGATATTGCCCAGGGGCAGTATAACGCCAGCCAGATCGCCGCGTTCATTACCGTGTACCTCATGCGGAGCATTACCGTGGAAGAACTGGCCGGGTTCCGCGATGCCATGCTGGAACTTTGCGTGCCGCTGGACACCACCGCTTACCGCACCATCGACGTTTGCGGTACGGGTGGCGATGCCAAAGACAGCTTCAATATCAGCACTTTATGCGCTTTTGTGGTAGCAGGGGCCGGGCAAATGGTGGCCAAACACGGCAACTATGGCGTGTCGTCAGTGTCTGGCTCGTCGAACATGCTGGAGCACTTTGGTTACCGCTTCACCAACGATGCCCCCACCTTGCACCGACAGTTGGAGACCGCCAACCTTTGTTTCATGCACGCGCCGCTGTTTCACCCGGCCATGAAAACCGTGGCCCCCGTGCGCAAGGACCTGGGCGTGAAAACCTTTTTCAACATGCTGGGGCCGATGGTGAACCCGGCCCGGCCCAGCCACCAGCTAGTGGGCGTGTTCAACCTGGAACTGGCCCGCCTCTA
>JALONO010000086.1 GCA_025454895.1 Bernardetiaceae bacterium | reverse complement strand
CACGGTGCAGGCCGACGGCTCGCTCATTATCGGCAAGGTGGGGGTGGACCTGGACACCGAGGCCGCCAAAGCCGCCGCCCGGCAGGTGGGCCTGGCCATTTTGGCCACCCTGCGGGCCAACCTGGGCTCGCTGGACCGGGTGGGCCGGGTGCTCAAGGTGCTGGGCATGGTGAACGCCACGCCCGACTTTGCCCGCCACCCCTACGTGATCAACGGGTGCAGCGAGCTGTTCGCGGCCGTGTGGGGCCCCGACCTGGGCGTGGGCGTGCGCAGCGCGGTGGGCATGGGCTCCCTGCCCGACAACATCCCGGTCGAGATCGAGGCCGTGTTTGAGTTGAGGTAACTGGCCCAAGCGCTTCTTCTGCTCCATAAAAAAGCCCGAGCATTAGGCCCGGGCTTCGTTTATTTCTTCTTATCCTTCGGATTAGGGGCCGCCCCGTTTTTATTGGTCTTGGCTTTGGCCGTGGCTTCTTGCTGGTTGCGCATGGCGGCCTCCAGGCGTTCTTGAAACGACGACTTTTTGCGGTTAGGGTCGGTGTTTTTGCGGTGGTTCTCGTCCAACATAGCGCGGATTTTACCTTCGTCCACAAATTTACGGATGCCCAACTGCTGGGCAATGGTGATGATGTTAGACACGAAGTAATAATAAGTGAGGCCCGACGAAAAAGAGTTGAGCACAAACATGAAAATGACCGGCATCAGGTACGACACGGTCTGCATCGCCTTGTCCACCGAAACGGACTGCAACTGGTTGTTGTAGTACGTGTAGGCAATGGTGGAGAGCGTCATCAAGATGGTGAACAAGCTCACGTGGTCGCCATAGAAGGGGATGGTGAACGACAGGTTGAGCACCGAGTCGTAGCTGGACAGGTCATCGGCCCAGAGGAAAGTTTTTTGCCGCAGGGCAATGGCATTGGGGAAAAAGTTGAACATGGCCAGCAGCACCGGCAATTGCAACAAAACCGGGATGCAGCCCATGAGCGGGTTTACCCCAAACTGGCCGTAGAGTTTCATTTGCTCTTGCTGGGCGGCCTGCATGTTTTCGCCGTGTTTGGCTTTGATGGCATCAATTTCGGGCTTGAGCACCCGCATTTTGGCCATGCTCATGTACGAGCGGTACACCAGCGGGAACAGCAGCGTTTTCACCACCAACACCAGCAGAAAAATCACCACCCCATAATTGGAGGAGGCTTTTTCCAACAACTCGAACAACGGGATGATGAGATAGCGGTTTACCGTGTTGAAAATGGCCCAGCCCAAATACACGTTGCCCTCGAAACCGGGGGCCACCTTTTCGGCAATGCGGAAATCGTTGGGGCCGAAGTAGTAGCGTAGCCCGGCTTTCTCGTCGGCCAGGTCGGCCACGGGGATTTCCAGGCTCATGCCCAGGGTTTTAATGTCTTTTGACGTTTCCGGGGCGGGCTGCGAGGCCACTTTTACTTTGCTAAACGCTTGGTTGGTGATGAAAGCCGTGTTAAAGAACTTCTGTTTCAAGGCCACCCAGCGCACGCCACCTTCGGCCTGGGCTTCTTCGGGGTCGCGCGAGGTTTCGCTCAGGGTTTCCAGCGAGCCCTCGGCGGTGTAGAAATTGACCGTGCTGGTGTTGCGCAGCGTGTTCAGGTCTTTTTCTTGTTGCTTGAGGCGGTCGCTCCAGCCAAACGCCAGAGCCGAGCTTTTCAGTTCGCCGCCCAGGGTGCCCAGGTCGGCCCGGTAGCTGACGGTGAAGCCCTGTTCGGGCAAAACGTACCGCTGCTCCACGTAACGGGCCGAGTCGAGTTGGAACCGGAACACCACTTCCCGCTCCGATTTTTTGGCCACCGAATACGCCAGTTGGTGCAGGTCAATAGGTCCGATGGCGGTTTGGGCCACCAGGCTGGTTTGGCTACTACGCTCGTCGATGAGCACCAAGGGCTGCTTTTGGTAGGTTACGTAATTTTTGAGCTGCACCTGTTTGATTTTGCCGCCTCGGGAGCTGAGCGTTACTTGCAGGTCGGGGTTGCTAATCACCACGTCCTGCGGGGCGGCGTTGCCCAGGCCGGCCCAGGCGCCTAGCTGCTGGCGGCGCACCGAGTCGGGCAGGAGGACGGGCTGGGGCTGCGGGGTTGGGTTCGGGGCGGCCGGGTTGGTGACCACGGCGGTTTTGGTGCTGTCGGCTCCGCTAGGCACGGGCTTGGTAGGCTCGGGCGTAGGGAACAGGAACATGTAGCCGATCAGTAGTGCCGAAATGAGAACTATACCAATCGTTTGATTTTTATCCATTGGGGAGGAACAAGTGAACCAAAGCCAATTAGGGGAGGCCGGTGGGTTATTGGGTTGATTTACCGCCCATTACCCCCTCGCAAAAGGTTTGGGTAAGAAACAAATTAATCAAAAATGAGCCGCAAAGGTAGTGGATTTTCGCCGAGCTTTTAGCGGGCGCGGCCGGGCGGTTATAGGTAGATAGGCTGGGAGGTTGTACGTAGCGGGGCGGCAAAGGTTGCCCTGCCTCCACCGCTCATAGGGGCTATCGCCCACTGGTAGGGTTACGGGGTACTTGAGTGCGCGAGAAGCCTTGTCCGTAGTCGCGGAACTGGAGGGTGTGCTACTAGCTCCCTAATAAGCCCGAACTCAGGCACTAATCCTAATGGGAAAGAGGTTTATCATGAACACCCACCCGTCCCGTCATCAAAACAAAAAAATAAATGACTTAAAAAAGGCCGCCCGGCAAGGCTGGGCGGCGTGGGGGAAGGTTAAGTTTTGAAAGTCAACTCGTTAGAAAATTTCGTAGCCCACGGTGAGCATAAACTGACGGATCCGTTGGTCGGCGGGGAAGTTCAAGTTGCCCACGTTGAGGCCGTCGCTGTAGCGCGAAATGGGCATCTCGTAGCGGAAATCGATGTTGAGTTTGCCCAGGTCTAGGCCCGCCCCGGCTTGGAAGCCCAGCGTGCTGCTGTTCACCTTTTCGTTGATGGAGGTGCTGCGGCTGGCCAGGGCGCTGAACACCGGCCCGGCCCCGATGCGGAACCGCTCGCCCAATTGCAGGCCCACCAGCACCGGCACGTCGAACCGGTTGAGGTTAAAGTTGCGCGAAAACTCCTGGGCCTGGCTCAACGAGCCGCTCTGGAAAATGGCCTGGCTACCAATGGAGGTATAATAAAGCTCGGGCTGGATGAACAAACTTTTGATCCGTAGGCGGGCGAAGCCACCCACTTGGAAGCTCACCCGCGCGTCGCCGGGCACCACGTTTTCCACGGCTTGGCCCAGGTTGTTCAGTTGCACGTTGCGCACGTTCAATTGCGAGATTCCGGCCCCGGCTTTTACCCCCAGGTCGAAATCGACTTGGGCAAAGGCGGAGGAGGAAATTATGAACAGGAAAGCGAATAAGAGGTTGCGTTTCATGATTTTTCAGAGAAAAGATGGTACACAACTTATTAGACAGAAAACGGGCCGTAAAGGTTGCGAGGCTGCTTGGGAATCGGTAAAATAACTTACAGGCCCCGGTGCTTCGCCCGCAAATCCCGGTCAACGGCGGGTTTTGGGCGGCGAAGTGGTGAAAGCCAGCCTTGGGCGGAGGGAATGGGAGGTTGTAGGGTTTTTATTGTTGATTATCAATTGGTTAATAAAAACATATGGGCCGCCCTGGCTTTAGATTTAGGTTTAGCCAAAGGTCAAAACCGGGTGGTGGAGCATGAATTTTATAGCCACCACACGGCCAGAAGCAGCAATGATGGGGCCATGAAGGGATCAAAACCGCCCGATGAGGGCAGCCACCAGGCCGGTCCAGCCGGTTTGGTGGGCCGCGCCCAGGCCGCTGCCGTTGTCGCCGTGGAAATACTCGTGAAACAGCAGATGGTCTTTAAAATGCGGGTCGGTTTGGAGTTTTTTATGGTGCCCAAAACAGGCCCGGTGGCCATGCGCGTTAGGCCTGAACAGGTTGATGAGCCGCTGGGTGAGGTCTTCGGCAATTTCGCGGAGGGTGCGCATTTGGCCCGAGCCATTGGGGAACTCAAATTTCTGGTTTTCGCCGTAATACTCGTGGTATTTGTGCAGCGACTCCACAATGAGGTAGTTAATGGGGAACCACACCGGGCCGCGCCAGTTGGAGTTGCCGCCAAACATGGTCGAGTCCGACTCGCCGGGCAGGTACTCCACGCTGTAGGCCCGGCCGTCCACGTAGTAGTTGTAGGGCTTTTTTTGATGGTATTTCGACAGCGAGCGCACCCCGAAGTCTGACAGGAACTCGGCGGTGTCCAACATGCGGCGCAACGTGCATTTTACCCGGTGGATGCGCATGAGCGACAGCATCCGGCTCTCGCCCCGGCCCAGTTCGTACCAGCGGGAGATGAGGCTGCCCATGCCGGGCTTGTTGCGCAGCACCCACTCCAAGCGGCGGGTAAAGTCGGGCAGTTTCTCGAGCAGTTCCGGGGTGAGCACCTCCACCGCAAACAGTGGGATAATGCCCACAATGGAGCGCACCTTGAGCCGGTGGCTTTTGCGCTGGGGCGGGTGCAGCACGTCGTAGTAAAACTCGTCCTCGTCGTCCCACAGGTCGATGTTGTCGCCCCCGATGTTGAACATAGCCGAGGCAATGCTCAGAAAGTGCTCGAAGAACTTGGAGGCGGTTTCTTGGTAATAGGGCTTGTTCTGGGCCAGTTCCAACGAAATGCGGAGCATATTGAGGGCGTACATGGCCATCCAGGCCGTCCCGTCCGACTGCTCGATGCGCCCCCCGGTGGGCAGGGCGTTGCTGCGGTCAAACACCCCGATGTTGTCCAGGCCCAGGAAGCCCCCCTCAAACAAGTTGTCGCCTTCCTGGTCTTTTTGGTTTACCCACCAGGTAAAGTTCATAAGCAGTTTGTGGAAGATGATTTCCAGGAAATCGGTATCGCCCTGGCCCTGGTTCATCTCTTTTTCAATATTATAGATTTTCCACGCGCCCCAGGCGTGTACGGGCGGGTTCACGTCGCCAAAGTTCCATTCGTAGGCGGGCATTTGGCCGTTGGGGTGCATGTAGTATTCGCGCAGCATGAGCACCATTTGCCGCTTGGCAAAGGCGGGGTCCAACCGGGCAATGGGCACCACGTGGAAAGCCAGGTCCCAAGCCGCGTACCAGGGGTACTCCCATTTGTCGGGCATGGAAATGAGGTTGGAGTTGTACAAATGCCGCCACCGCCCGTTGCGGCCCTGCACCCGGTCCTTGCTAATGGCCCCGGCCTGCACGGGGTCGCCGCGCAGCCACTGTTCCACGTTGTAGTAATAATATTGCTTGTTCCACATCATGCCCGCAAAGGCTTGGCGTTGGATCAGGCGTAGGTCGGGATCGGCCACGTTTTTCTGCACTTCGGCGTAGAATTGGTCGGCCTCTTGCAGCCGCTGGGCAAAAATTTCGTCAAACCCGGCAAACGGCTCGGCGTGGGGCTGTTTGCTCAGGCGCAGGCACAGGCTGTGTGCGCCCCCGCCCGGGATGTTGACCCGGTAGCGCAAGGCGGCCTTGGTGCCCTTGGTTTCCGGGTTTTTGAACCGCTGCTCGCCCGTAACCACGTAGTCGTTAATGGCATCTTTGGGAAACGGCCGGTCGGGGCGTACGCTTTCGGCCAGGTTGCGCAGCCGCCTAAAGTTGGTTTCGTTGTCACAAAACAGCAGTTCAGGCTCGCCTTGGTAATACAGCCTAAAGTCGCCGATGTTTTTGTGGCTGGCCGACAAATAGTTTTCCTCCGGCACGGCAAACAGGTTAGGCCGGTACTTCCACTCCCAGCTTTCGTAGCCCCAGCCCCAGGTGTTGCGGTACCAAAGGGTGGGCAAAAAATGTAGCTCGGCAGCGTGATCGGCCCGGTTGTGGGCCGTTATTTTGATCAGGATGTCCTCTTTGTCGGCTTTGGCATACTCGATAAAAATGTCGAAATACTCGTCGGTTTCAAAAATGCCGGTGTCCATCAATTCGTACTCTGGCTCGCGGCGGTTGCGGCGGCGGTTTTCCTCGATCAGTTTGGCATAGGGGAACACCTTTTGGGGGTACTTGTACAGCATTTTCATGTACGAGTGGGTGGGCGTGGAGTCGAGGTAATAGTACATCTCCTTCACGTCTTCACCGTGGTTGCCCTCGCCGTTGGCCAAGCCAAATAGCCGTTCCTTGACAATGGGGTCTTTGCCGTTCCAAAAGGCGGCGGCAAAACAAATGGTCTGTTTGGTGTCCGACAGGCCGCCGATGCCGTCTTCGCCCCAGCGGTACGCTTTGCTGCGGGCCATGTCGTGGTTGAGGTAGCCCCAGGCGTAGCCATGCTCGCTGTAATCTTCGCGCACGGTGCCCCATTGCCGATCCGACAGATAGGGGCCCCAGCGTTTCCAGCCGGTGTTGTTATGGGTACTTTTTAAACGGTCTAGTTCCGGGTTAAGGCTCATGTTGTAACAAATTTGCCGGGGCCAAAGCCCGCTAGGCGGTTAACGCCCACCAATTTGGGGGGCAATTAATAACAAAACTACGCAAACCACCCTAGGGTTGGGTAAATTTTTAGGCAGTGAGGCCCGGAGGCACCATCCAAGGTTTGGCCCCGGCCGAGCAGGCCCGCCCGCCCGCCCGAACTTTTTGGTCGCCCCGGCGGTTAGCCCGCTAATTAGCTTGCCCATTTTTATTATGAGTTACATTGTGGTGGACGTGGAGGCCGATGGGCCGATCCCCGCCAAATACTCGATGGTGTGTTTTGGGGCGGTGGTGGTAGAACCGTCGCTCAGCAAGACCTTTTACGGGGCCGTGAAGCCCATTGCTGAGTACTGGGTGCCCGAGGCCCTGGCCGTGAGCGGGTTTAGCCGAGAGCAGCACCTGGCCTTTGCCGACCCCGAGCCAGTGATGCGCGACTTTGCCTGGTGGCTCGCCGCCAACTCGGAGGGCCGCCCCATTTTCATCAGCGATAACCTGGCCTTCGACTGGCAGTGGATCAATTGGTACTTCCATGCGTACCTAGGCCATAACCCGTTTGGGTTTTCGGGCCGCCGCATCGGCGACCTTTACTGCGGCATGAAAATGGACACCGGCCTCAACGCGGAGTGGAAGCAGCGATACCGCCAAACCCAGCACGACCACCACCCCGTGAACGACGCTAAGGGCAATGCCGAGGCCCTGCTCGCATTCAAGGCCCTGGGGCTTAGATTACCGACCAGGTAGCGCGGACTAGTCTCGGGCCTTCAACAAACGCAGAATGGGTGATGGTTCAAGACCAAAATCAAATTAGGATTGCGATTTTATAGCTTGTAAATAATTGACAATCAAAGTAAACAATTATTCTAGCCTAAGCCTTCCAGCCCATTAGCGGATAAAAAAATCCCCGCGCAGGTCTTGACCCGCGCGGGGGTGGCAAAGCAAACCTTGCTGAGGCTTGCTAGCTGGCACTGATATATCTCTAGCATAACACCAAAATCAAGTAGAGATTTCATATTTTCTATCTTATAAATGATTGACAATCAAATGGAAAAATCATTTAGTCATTAGACCTCTTGCAAATTAGATTCTTAATCGGGCAAAAGCCCGGAGTTTCGTTTGAAATCCGCCCTTTTTGGCCCCACCCTGGCCAGCAGCACACTCTCGCCCCAAAGCTCATTCGCTTTTGGTCGTCCGTCGGGGAGGGGACGCAATTACGACCTGAATACGGGTAATGTGCAGGAGGTCTATTTTAGTATAATCACATATTAGCCTTGAAATTCCACTCCCTCGCCTTGGCGAGGGCTGATCCCTTCTGTTTCTGGTGGTTTGAAGTAGAACGCTTCTATCAATCCTGGCGCGGTCAAAAGCCCAAAACAACCTTTGCAGTTCTGTGAGAAATATTATTGAACGGATCACCCCTCCCCGCCAGACGATCAAAAGCGAGTAAGCTTTAGAAGCGAGCCAAGATTGGGCTAAAAAGTGGATTTTAAGCGAAATTCTGACTAAATGCTTAGCCAAAAGTCTAATATAAAAGAGGTTTAATGACGAAATGTAACTGGAAGTAGTGCCGCAAGCTCTTACCAACAAACTTACCAAGTACAATTGGCGATCAGCATGGTGATTAGGGCTGCATCAACCTACTCCCACCTCCCCCAGCGCGCCATCTGCCGCAGCCAGGCCGCTACTAGGGCCATAAAAATGAGGGCAAACGGCGGGGCGAACAAAATGAGCAACTGGCTCGCCAGGCCCAGCAAATCGTTGCCGCCCAGCCAAATGAGCGTGACGGTAAAAGCGGCCAAAGTACCCCCCCAGAGCCAGCGGTGGCGGGGGCTTGGTTCGGGCCGCCCCCGGTCGCTGAACATGCTGAGCACGTAAATGGCCGAGTCGATGGAGGTGAGCAGGAACGTGGCCACCAGCCCCAGGGCCAGGGCGCTAGCGAACCCCCCGGCCGGCCGCTGGCCCAAAAACCGGAAAATGGCATCGCCAATATCGGCAAACTGGTCCGGGTGGGCCTGGGCTAGGGCAAAGGCCGGGGTGCCAAAGGCGGCAAACCAGGCAAACGTGCCTAGGGAAGGCACCACCAGCGTGCCCACCACAAACTGCCGCACGGTGCGCCCGCGCGAAATGCGGGCGATGAACACGCCTGTGAACGGGGTCCAGGCCAGCCAAAAGGCCCAATAAAAATACGTCCAGTCTTGCAAAAAAGCGGCCGGGGCGCGGTAAGGCCCCCAGTTGAGGCTCAGTTGCCCAAAATGCCGCAGGTATTGGCTCAACCCGGCCCAAAAATTGGCCCCGGTTTGCCCCAGTGGGCTGGTGGCCAGCACCAGGCCCAGGAGCAGCAGCGTGCCCGCGATGTTGAGGTTGGAGAGGTGCTTGATGCTGCGCCCCAACCCCGACCGGGCCGAGAGCGTGGCTAGCCCACACATAAAAGCCACTACTAACCAGCCAATTTGGGGGCTTAACTGCCAATTTAACAAGTAGTTAGTGCCGCCTAGCAACTGGTAGCTGCCCAGGCCAATGGCGGCCACCACGCCCAGCAGGGTGCTGATGATACTCACCGAGTCGATGGTGGCGGCCCAACTGGCCCGCCCGTGCCGCCCCAGGGCCGACGAGCCGAGCACGGGCCGCCCGCGCACGTGCAGGTAGTGCGCCACCACCAGGCCAAACAGCCCGTAAAACCCCCAAGGCGTGAGGCCCCAATGAAAAAACGTGTACTCCAGAGCCAGGTGCGCGCGGGGGTAGTCCACGGTTACCGGCGGGTGCAGGTAATAATGCACCGGCTCCTGCACGGCCCGCAGCAGTAAGCCCGCGCCCATGCCGGTGCTGTACAGCATCGCGATCCACGAGGCGGTACCGTACACGGGCCGCTCGCCGGGGGGGCCAAGCCGCCGCCTGCCCCAGGGCGAAACGGCCACCCCTAGCAGCACCAACACTACCGCCAAGCCCAACCCTAGGTAAACCGGGCCAAATAACCGCAGCGTGAGTTGCGTACCGCTGGCGGCCCACTGTTTCAAGTGCCCCGGCCCGGCCCAGGCCAGCATCAAAAACCCGCCGCAAAAGGCCAGCGCGGCCCACAAGGCGAAAGGCGGTTTCGGTTTTTCCATTTGGCCAAAGATAGCGTGTGCCCCGGCCGCCCGACGGCTTCCGGTTGCCAAGCCCGATTTTTTTGCCGTCATTTGAAAAAATTTCTGCTTGCCGACAAGTCAATCGGAAGAATAAAACCGTTCCATTTTCACCCCTAACGCTTTTTAACCTTGCCTGTGCCCATCGCCCCTCTCCTTATGAAACGCTTTTTCTTGGCAATGGCCTTTGGCCTCGGTTTGGTGTACACCTCACTGGCCCAGGTGAACCAGCAGGCCATTCGCGACAATGTGATTGGCAAACGCTGGGCCTTGGCCCTGTACATTGTGCGCCAAGCCACCGGCCCGGCCGACACGGTGATCCGTGCCCGGGATTGTGCCACCGAGTTTGTCGAGTTTTTCCCTGATGGGACTTTTGAAAGCCCCGACCTGGAGCGGCCCGGCCAGTGGCAAATCACCAACGACAGTACCCTGCTCATGCGCAAGCCCGGCGGGGGCCGCTACAAACAGTTGGTGGTGATCCACGCCAGTAAAGACAGCCTCGCCGCCCTGGACAAAGGCTTCGGCGAAGGCAAAAAGGCCAAGGACGTGTTTGTGGAAACCTACAAATTGTGCCTCATCAAAGATGCCAGCGGCTTCGACAACCGGGAAACCTACACCATTACCGATGCCTGGGGGCTAGGCTTCGGCTACCAGCAGTTCCGGGCCACCTTTGCTGAAATCGGCATTGGCCGAGGCACTTTTGGCCGCAAAGGCCGGGTGGTAATGCCCATGCTCAACGTAGAACTGGCCCCCTGGAACCAAGCTTACGGCCTGGTGCCCACCGTGATGCTAGAAGACCGCCGCTTTGTGTACGGCCTGGCCCTGGCCGGCTACACCACGCCCGAGCAGTTCTATTTCCGGCTGCGGCCCATGGCCGGATTTGCCCTCAAGGGCATATTTGGCGAGGCGGGTTATAGCGGGCAACTCTTCTACGGCTACAATGTGGCCATTGGCGAAGGCAGCAGCGAGCGTTTGAACCTCCACTCGGTTAACCTGCGGCTGTTTTTGCCCCTTAGTCGCAAAACCAGCGTGGGCAAGTGGTCGCCCAGCCAGGAATACGAACGGTAGGCGGGTGGCCAACACACGCTATACATATTGGAGTTTTTGTATATTGATAATGAACTACTTAACCAAATTTCGTGGAAGCCCCTCCCCTTGGACGGCAAAAACGGCAGTTTTTGAGCGAGAAAGTGCAGTTGACTAGGGTGGAGGCGGAAAAGGCGGATTTTGAACGAAAATTCGGACTTTCACCCGATCTAAATCTAATACGCAAGAGGTCTATTCAAATGATTGATAACCAAATGGAACAATCATTAAATTATGTAAGAATGAGAGGTCAGTATTTCCATTTAGCTCCTTGTTCTTCCGCCTCCCGCTTCCGATAGTTTGCAATTTTCTCGATTAACTTGATCGGTAAAGGTTGATCATAAAAAAATCGGATCGAGTCTTTTTTAAACTCATAATCAGCTAGTTCAGCCTTAAAAGGCAGCAAAGCTGGCCCGGTCGGGATGAAACTTAAGTGGGATTTATGGGCTGCATAGGCAAAAAGGATCACGCTTGACTCAAAAACTGGTTTGCCCCATTTCAATCCTTCCCTGGCTTCAGGGGCGATCTCTTTTAAAATCGAGCGAAGCTCTTTGCATTTTGCTTGGGCAATCCCTTCAAGTTGGGCTAAGTATTCGTCAACGTTTGCGGGTTTCTTTTTGTCCATTTTTCCTTGTTTTTTTCGCAGAAATGCAGTAGATGTTTTGTTTGCGGGCCAGCATTTTCGGGGTTTGCTAACGATTTGCCATTTAGCAATGGCAGGGCAATCTAAAAAAATAGCTCCAAAATTGGGGATCAATCTTGGAGCCGTTGCCTTTGAGTAAGCGATATGGAGAGGTTGCCTAAACCGATTGCGGCGTTTTGGGCTTGCGCCCGTACAAGAGCGGGAACACCCGCTTGCGGCGTTTTTTGGCCCCGGCGGCATAGGGTTTGCCCCGCCGCACGTTCTCGAGGATCATCAGCACGAAGGCGGCCGTAAAGGTACCCAGCAGGCCAATGGCGGGCAATACGGGCTGCCCTAACCAGGGCCTAGCCAAGGCCCAGGCCAGGCCCCCCACAACCAAGATCACCAACGGCAAAACCGACAAATAGCGGTGGTAGTTACTCAGCGGTTTGTTCATCACACACGATTTTAATGTTAACTTAATATTAACTAAAGATGAACAAATTAGGTTCCAATGTTAACGAAAAAAGCAAATAAGGTTTCTAAGTAGCTGATTTTCAATAAATCACCTACTTGAAAATTTGATTTAGATGGATGGCCAACTGCGCGGCAAGCGTTGGCCGCGTTGGGTGAGGCGAATAATCAGTTGGTTGGTCCAAGTTCCCGAGGAGGGGGATTCGCAACGCCTCACGCAGCCTCGCCGTCGTGATGATGAGCAGAAAATGTATTTTTGGCCGGATGAGCTGGGTGACGACCGACTGCTTATACCTTAAAATTACCACTCGATGAAAATGAAACTCCCCCTCCTTTTTTGCGCGATAGCGGGGCTGGGCCTGGCCGGGTTCCGGTGGCTGGCCCCGCCGCCCGCCCCGGGGCTAGCTCCGGCGCGGCCTAACATCCTCTGGATCACCTGCGAGGACCTATCGGCCCACCTGGGCTGCTACGGCGACCCGGTGGTGAAAACCCCGCACCTGGACCGCTTGGCCCGCGAGGGCGTGCGCTACACCCGCATGTTCTCCGTCTCGGGCGTGTGCGCGCCCAGCCGCTCGGCCATTATCACGGGCATGTACCCCACCAGCATCGGCACCCAGCACATGCGCAGCCTGGCCCCGTGGGAGCCGCCCACTGGTACCAGTCGGCCGCCGGGGGTGCCATCGTACTCGCCGCTGGTGCCCGCCGGGGTGCGCGCTTTCCCCGAATACCTGCGCCGGGCGGGTTATTTCTGCACCAACAACGAAAAAACCGACTACCAGTTTGAGCACGCCCCCACCACTTGGGACCAAAACAGCAAAACCGCTCACTGGCGCAACCGGCCCCGGCCCGACCAGCCGTTTTTTGCCATCTTTAACCTCACCGTAACCCATGAAAGCCAGGTGTGGATGCGGGCCAACGAGCCGCTCACGGTGCAGCCCAGCCAGGTGCAAGTGCCGCCCTACTACCCCGACACGCCCATTGTGCGGCAAAGCCTGGCCCGCTTTATGAGCAACGTGGAAACGATGGACCGCCAAGTGGGCGAGATTTTGCAGCAATTAGAGGCCGACGGGCTGCTTGAGAAAACCATCATCTTTTTTTACAGCGACCACGGCAACGGCCTGCCCTGGGCCAAACGAGAGCTGCTGGACCGGGGCCTGCACGTGCCGTTT
The DNA here is from genome assembly GCA_025454895.1 of Bernardetiaceae bacterium. Lineage (GTDB taxonomy): Bacteria > Bacteroidota > Bacteroidia > Cytophagales > Thermoflexibacteraceae > JALONO01. Next base: position 837 of record JALONO010000086.1, on the reverse strand, counting down.
TTGGTGCGCTACCCTCAGCAAGCCCGTGCCGGTTCGCTCGACACCGCCCTGCACAGTTTTGTGGACCTGGCCCCCACAGTGCTGTCGTTGGCAGGGGTGCCCTTGCCCAAAAACTTCCAAGGCCAGGCCTTTTTGGGCGACCAAGCGGCGGCCCGCCCGCGCGCGTACATCTACGCCGCCCGCGACCGCATGGACACCGTGTACGACCGGGTGCGGGCCGTGCGCGACCATCGGTATAAATATTTTCGAAACTATTTCCCGGAAAAGCCTCATTACCAGAATATTGCCTACCGCTTGCAGCAGCCGATTATGCAGGAGATTTTGCGCTTGCACCAGGCGGGCGGGCTTTCCCCCCGGCAAGCGCGGTGGTTTGCCCCCAAGCCGCCCGAGGAGTTGTACGATACCCAAACCGACCCCCATGAACTGAACAACCTGGCCGACCAGCCACCCCATGCCGCCAAACTGGCCGAGTTGCGCCAAGCCCACCAGGCCTGGCTGAAACAGTACGGCGACCTGGGCGCCCTGCCCGAAAAAGCCATGCTGGCCCAGATGTTCCCCAGCGGGCAGCCGCCCCAGTTGGCCCCGGTGGCGTTCAAGGCCCGGCGCGGCCAGGTGGCCATCCGTTGCGCCACGCCCCAGGTTTCGCTGGGCTACCGGGTGGCCCGGCCCGGCCAGCCTCCTGCCCCGGACTGGTGGCCCTACACCCAGCCGGTGCCCCTCACCCCCGGCGACACGCTGTACGCCCTGGCCCACCGCATCGGTTATGCCCCCGGCCAGGTGGCCAAATGGGTGGCCCGGTAGGGGCGAGCCTGGTGCCCGCCCTGGCGGTCGGTGAAC
>JALONO010000324.1 GCA_025454895.1 Bernardetiaceae bacterium | reverse complement strand
GTTTACGACGCCAAGAAGATGCTGGCCGACGTGCGCCGGATCGTGCAACTGGCCAAGAGCAAGGAAGGCTATAAAATTGAGCAGCCGGGCGTTAAGCGCAACGACTAGCTGGTGGGGGCTGGTGGTAAAATCAAGTCCGGTTCGCCTTGGCGGATTGTACAAGTTGCTGGAAATCAGTATCCAAAGCCATTTCATTCATCGCCGAATGGCACTAGGGCGACTACTTCAAAATCAAAGCCCTACAAAATTCGGATCGGCGATTTTCGCACTCTGCCGTTTGGTAATTGCGCCTTCAACCAACCCGCCTCCCGGCCATCTTGCCCCGGCGGCCGCCCGCTGCGCCCCGGCCCCGGGTTTTCCGGCTGGGCGTTTCCGGGTTATCTTTGCCGCGCTTAACCAATCAGTGGCGGCCCGCCCGCCCAAACCGTGTTTTACTTTCTTACCCAACTTGAACTATGGCCATTGTGGACCTGGTAATGCCCAAAATGGGCGAGAGCGTGATGGAGGGCACCATTCTGAACTGGCTCAAAAAGCCCGGCGATAAAATTGCCCTCGACGAGCCGGTGCTCGAAGTCGCCACCGACAAAGTCGATACCGAAATCCCCTCGTCGTTTGCCGGGGTGCTGCACGAGGTGCTGGCCCAAGTGGGCGAAGTGGTGGCCGTGGGCCGCCCCATTGCCCGCATCGCTACGGCCAACGAGGCCCCCGCCAACGGGGCGCCCCAAGCCCCCGTGGCCGAACCCCCCGCCAACCCCGTGCCCGTGGCCGAAGCCCTGCTCGTAGAAGCCCAAAATTTGGCGGCTCCGGCCAGCAATTTGCTGCCCCAGCCCGCCGCCGGGCGTTTTTACTCGCCCCTGGTGCTCAGCATTGCCAAGCAAGAAGCCATTGGCATGGCCGAGTTGGAACGCCTGCCCGGCTCAGGCAAAGAGGGCCGGGTTACCAAGGCTGATATTTTGCAGTACGTGCAGCAACGCCGCCAGCCGCCCCCCGTAACGGCCCCGGTGGAGGTTCCCGTGGTGCCCCTGGCCCAGCCCACGCCCCAACCCGAAGCGGAGCCGGTCCAGGTCAAGCCCGCCGTATCGTTCAGCGGCCAGGCCGATATTATCCAAATGGACCGGATGCGCAAAATGATCGCCCAGCGCATGGTCGACTCCAAGCGGATTTCGGCCCACGTTACCTCGTTTGTCGAGGCCGATGTTACCAACCTGGTGCATTGGCGCAGCGCTAACGTGCGGCCTTTCAAAGAGCGCGAGGGCCAAAATCTCACTTATACGCCCGTGTTCATCTGGGCCGTGGCCCGCGCCCTGCGCGACTACCCGCTCGTCAACTCTTCGGTGGAAGGCGACACCATCATCGTCAAAAAAGACGTGAACGTGGGCCTGGCCGTGGCCCTGCCCAGCGGCAACCTCATCGTGCCCGTGATCAAAAACGCCGATCAGTTGAACCTGGTGGGCCTCACCTACCAGGTAAACGACCTGGCTAAGCGCGCCCGTGACAACAAACTCAGCCCCGATGAATTGGCCGGAGGCACCTACACCGTGTCCAACATCGGCTCGTTTGGCAACGTGATGGGTACGCCCATTATTTTGCAGCCCCAGGTGGCCATCCTCAGCCTGGGGGCCATCCAAAAAAAGCCCGCCGTCATCGAAACCGAGACCGGCGACCTGATCGGCATCCGACACCTCATGTTCCTGTCGCACAGCTACGACCACCGTATCATCGATGGTGCCCTAGGCGGCATGTTCGTGCGCAAAGTGGCCGACTACCTCGAGAATTTCGACCTCAGGACCAAGATTTAAGCCCTGCCTGGCGGCGGTGCGGCCCGGCCGCGCCGCCGTTTTTTCTCTTGGCACCAGTCCCGGCCGTTTTGCATAGGTTGCCTCGGTGCGGCGCCGTCCGCAGTCCGCTAAGCTTCCGTGCCAGGGCGGGGCTGTCCCCAATGCCCCGGCTCGTCCCATTCTTCCCTTAATACCAAAATCAAATACGAATTACGTGTTCCTGGTGTTGTAAATGATTGATAAACAAGGAGAACAATCATTTAATCAGGCAATCCTTAAGTCCATTTTAGGATAAACCCCGTTAATAAATGTCGCTTTGTTGGCAAACGTCCGGGTTTTTTTCATCTTTGCGCGGAAAAAACAAGCAACCAAATTTATGGCAATCATCGAAAACGTAGTGGCGCGGCAAATCCTCGACTCGCGCGGCAACCCCACCGTGGAAGTGGACGTGTACACCCAAAACGGAAACCTGGGCCGGGCCGCCGTGCCTTCGGGCGCGTCCACAGGCACGCACGAGGCCGTCGAGCTGCGCGACAACGACAAGTCGGTTTACCTGGGCAAAGGCGTGCTCAAGGCGGTGGCCAACGTCAACGAAGTCATCGCCGACGAGATCATCGGCTACTCGGTGTTCGAGCAAAAACTACTCGACGACATCCTTTTGGAGCTCGATGGCACCTCCAATAAAGGCAAACTGGGGGCTAACGCCATCCTGGGCGTGAGCCTGGCCATTGCCCGGGCCGCGGCCAAAGAGGCCAAATTGCCCCTCTATCGCTATGTGGGCGGCGTGAGCGCCAACACCCTGCCCGTGCCGCTCATGAACATCCTCAATGGCGGCTCTCATGCCGACAATGGCATTGATTTTCAAGAATTTATGATCGTGCCAGCCAAATTCTCTACCTTCTCGCGGGCGTTGCAGGCTGGTACCGAAGTGTTCCACCACCTCAAAAGCGTGCTCAAGGCCAAGGGACTGGCCACCAACGTGGGCGACGAAGGCGGGTTTGCCCCCAACTTCAAAAGCAACGTGGAAGCCATTGAGGCCGTGCTCCAAGCCATCGAGAAGGCGGGTTACAAGCCCGGCGAGGACATTTTCATCGCCCTTGACGCGGCCGTTTCCGAGTTTTACGATGCCGATAAAGGGATTTACCACTTCAAAAAATCTACGGGCGATAAGTTGACTTCCGCTCAAATGGCTGGTTACTGGAAAGAGTGGGTGGACAAATACCCCATTATCTCCATTGAAGACGGCATGGCCGAGGACGACTGGGACGGCTGGAAGCTGCATACCGAAAGCGTGGGCAAAAAAGTGCAACTGGTGGGCGACGACCTGTTCGTTACCAACGTGGAGCGCCTGCAACGCGGCATCGACCAGGGCATCGGCAACGCCATCCTCATCAAGGTGAACCAGATCGGCTCGCTGAGCGAGACCATCGACGCGGTGAACCTGGCCAAGCGGAACGCCTACCGCAGCATCATGTCGCACCGCTCCGGCGAAACCGAGGACAGCACCATCGCCGACTTGGCCGTGGCCCTCAACACCGGCCAGATCAAGACCGGCTCGGCCTCCCGCTCCGACCGGATGGCCAAGTACAACCAACTGCTGCGCATCGAGGAAGAACTGGGCGAGCAAGCCTATTTCCCCGGCCTGAAGTTCTAGCGTTCAAGGCCCCCGACGGGCCGGTGAAATTTCAATAGTTACCAACCCCTGATAGGTCTTGAAAGCCGGTCAGGGGTTGGTTTTCACAAAGTCATGTGCGCCCTCCTGCACGAGGCCCAGCCTGGACGGTTCCCGGCGTTGTATGCGTAGGCTCAGACTTGTTCCTTACCCAATATGCTTTTGGCTCCTCGCTTTCTCCAATGGGCCTTTTTGATCGGATTTGGGCTTATTGCATGTATTAAACTGATGTTTGCTTATCATGGCTATCCTTTGTTTGCCAGTGATGCTATTTGTTTTACCGAACCCGCATTAAGCTTACACAAAGGTTGGGGCCTGCGCTCGGAAGCTTATTCGGCTTACGGCACGAAT
>JALONO010000323.1 GCA_025454895.1 Bernardetiaceae bacterium | reverse complement strand
GGGCAGGTCCCAAGTGTGGAGCACCAGGGTGAGGCGGGTAAAGGGCATAGTCGTGATTGGATGTTCAAAGATGGGGCGTGGCGGGCAAACCCCCACGCTTTATTTACCGTCCAGGCTGGCGAGCCAGGTGCGGAGGCGTTCGGTCCAGGTAGCCACGCCGCCTTTAAGCTCCCGCCCGAAACCGTAACCGTGGCCGCCCGTGGGGTATAAGTGGAGTTCGGCGGGCACGCGGTTTTTGACCAGGGCCTGGTAAAACCGGATGCTGTTCTCGACCAGCACTCCTGAGTCGTCGGCGGAGTGGACCAAGAACGTAGGCGGCGTTTGGGCGGTAACCCGCAGCTCGGCCGAAAAAAAGTCGATTTGGCGGGTGGTTAGCTCCGGCCCGATGAGGTTGGCCCGCGAACCGGCATGGCCCACCCCGTCTCGGAAGCTCACCACCGGGTAAACCAAAATCGCAAAATCGGGGCGCACGTTGGCCAGCGAGTCGGGGGTGAGGGCCAGCGGCCGGGCAAACTGGGTGGCCACAGTAGCCGCCAGGTGCCCCCCCGCCGAAAAACCCATGATGCCAACTTTGCCGGGGTCCACGCCCCAGGTACTAGCTTTAGCCCTTACCAGGCGCAGGGCCTGCTGGGCATCGGCCAGGGGCACCCAGTGCTTATGCGCGGGGTCAACCAGCTCAGGATTGGGCAGGCGGTACTTGAGCACAAACGCCGCGATGCCCTGGTCGGCCAGCCAACGGGCAAAATCGTCGCCCTCGTGCAGGCTGGCCAGCAGGTAGTAGCCGCCCCCGGGGCAAATGACCACCGCCCGGCCCGTGGCCTTGCCCTTGGCGGGTAAAAACACCTTGAGTTGCGGCCTTGACACGTTGCGCACCAACAAACGGCCCGGCGAGGCGGTAACGATCTCGGGCGGCTCGCCCGGCAAATCGTAGGGCACTTGGCCCGTTGGCCACAGATAAAGCGAGTCGGTTTGGGCGGCTACGGGGCTTAACCCGTTCATAACCAGGGCCAAGCCCAAGGCAAACTTTCTAATTGTATTCATCAGCAAGCACGGGCGCGTTATGCCCCATCATTTGCCCAAAGCAAACGCAAATACGGGATTTTGCTAACGCCAGGGTATTTTTTTCTTTTTTGGCGCCACCACTTGGACTTTTCCATAGGTTACGTCGGTGCGGCGCTGTCCAAGGTACGCATCCGCTTCCGTGCGGGCGTTCGGGCGGGGGCGGGCACCTGCTCGCTTACGCTCGCGCGCCCGCCCCCGCCCGAACGCCCGCACCGGTTCGTGCCTCACCGCTTTCCCATCGCCGGGCGTGGCTAACGGCAGTGCCCTGGAACCAATCTGCTCGGCATACATACTCGGCATCTGGCAAATGATATTTTGACCTGGTGTAAGCCCGGATTTTCGTTTAAGTGCGCCTTTTTTCGCCCCACCGCCAAACCGGCCAAATAAAAAAGCCCCACTTGCTGGCCAAGCGGGGCGGTATGGTTGCGCCAAAACGGCGACTTATTTTTTGGTCGTGTCGGCGGGGGTTTGCACCGGGGCCGCACTATCCAGGCCCAAGGGCGGGGCTTGCTGGGGCTTAGGCTGGGTCAGTTGCTTTTTCTTGGCGGCCTCGATGTTGGGGCTGCTGGCATCCTGGTTAGAGCGATCGATGAGGATGTTGGCCATGAGCGAAAAGCCTAGTACGCAGAAGGCCAGCACGCCCGTGGCTTTCTCGAGGAAGTCGGTGGTGCGCTTGGCCCCCATAATTTGGCTGGCGGCTGAGTTACCCAGGCCCCCGGCCAAGCCGCTGCCCTTGGAATTTTGGGCCAGCACAGCCATTACCAATAGCACCGAAGCAATCAAAATGAGAACGATAATAAGCGTAGTCATGTGTAAATGAGATAGATAAGGGCTAGCCAAACTTTTGGTGGCCAAGCCCACCCGCTAAGGGACTGCAAAAGTAGCGTGGAAGTAGCAAAAAAGCAGTAAAAGGGTAGCAAAAAAGCACTACACAAGCCATAAAAACGTTAAGGTTTACCCAGGCTAGGACCAATCATTGGGGCGGACGGGCGGCTCCGGGGCACTGCGGTGCCAACGCCCGCCCCCGCACGGGAGCACGAGCGTACCCAAGCGTCGGCCCGGCCTTGAAGATGCCGCACCGTGGTTTGCTAGGGAAAACGGCGGGTTTCGGCGCGAAATAAATAACGGAAAATGAGTGAATGGTCAGATCCGTTGCCCGCGCAGGAACTCGCCGATGGGCATCCGTTTTTTACCTTCGGCCTGGAGTTCCAGCACGGCTAAGTGGCCCAGCGGGGTGGGCAGGTGCAGGTAGGTTTTTTGGTCGGTGAGGGGCTGGCCCCATTGGGCAGGCGGGTAAGTGGTTTGGGTCTCGGCCCGCCCCTGGTGGATTTTGAACACCTTGCCGTTGAGCACCGCCCAGGCCGAGGGTGCCGGGGCCAGCCCACGGATTTGGTTGGCCAAGGCCAAGGCCGGGCGGCTAAAGTCGAGCTGGCAAGTTTCGCGGAATATTTTGGGGGCGGTTTTGAGCCGATCGGGCGGCAAAGTAGGCTGGGGAAGGGGCGTAACTTGCTCCTGTTCAATGGCTTGTACGGTGCGGAGCACCAAGTCGGCCCCCTTTTGCATGAGCCGCTGGTAGAGCGTGCCCGCGTTGTCGGTGGGGTAAATCGGCTCAGGCTCTTGCATCAGCAGGTCGCCGGTGTCTATTTCGTGCTGGAGGAAAAAGGTAGTAAGCCCGGTTTGGGTTTCGCCGTTGATGATGGCCCAGTTGATGGGGGCCGCGCCCCGGTACTGGGGCAGCAGCGAAGCGTGGAGGTTGAACGTGCCCAGGCGGGGCATGGCCCACACGGCCTCCGGCAGCATCCTAAACGCGACGATGATTTGCAAGTCGGCTTCCAGGGCGCGCAGTTGAGCCAGGAACTCCGGGTTTTTCAGCTTTTCGGGCTGCAAAACGGGGATGTTGAGGGCCTCGGCGGCCACCTTCACGGCCGAAGGTTGCAGTTGCAGGCCCCGGCCCGCCGTGCGGTCGGGCGCGGTTACCACACCCACCACCTGGTAGCCCACTTGAGCCAGGCGTTGCAGGGGCGGCACGGCAAACTCGGGCGTGCCCAGGTACACGATGCGCAGGGGTTTTGCCATAAGCGGCAAAGTTGGCCATTTTTTGGCAATCGTGGCGGGGCTACCTCACTTCGGCGGGTTGGCGCACGGCGGCCAAGGCCCGTTTCAGTTGCCATAAATGCCGGGTTTGGTGGGCCACCAAAAACCGGAACACGTCGCCGGTTTTGAGGCGGATGAGCGGGGTGAGCGTGATCCCGATCCGGTGGGCGGCCAAATCGCGGCCCTCGGCTTGGCGCAGCAGCCCTAGCAACTGGTTTTGCTGGGCGATGAACGTTTCCAGCACCGCCGGGGCGGGCAGCTGGGCCGCCGGGCGATGGCCCTTGAACGCCTTCATTTTGTTGGTAACTTGGCCCTGGGGGCCGGGTTGCATGGCCCGGGCAAAGTAGTCGCCCAACCAGCCGCTGGTAAAGTGCGGCTTGCGGGCGGGCGGGGCTTGGGCCAATACCCTGGCCAGGGCGGGCAAGTAGTAGTGGCCGTAGCTGTTTAAGTGTTCTAAAATTTGGGCAATGCTCCACTGGCCGGGGCCGGGGGTTTGCAGCAGGGTAGCCGGGGGCAGGTCGGCCAGTTCGGCCTGGGCCAGGGTTAAAAAAACTTGTGCCTCGGCCGCGAGGTGGTGCAGCAGTGGGGTGGTTTCAAAGGTACGCATGGCAGTCAAATGGTTTACTGGCCCAAAACTAGGGCGGCCCCGGGCCGAAAATCTTGGTC
>JALONO010000322.1 GCA_025454895.1 Bernardetiaceae bacterium | reverse complement strand
TCTTTGGCACTTTGCAGGGCGGTGGGGCTGGGGCTGGCCCCGCCAATCATCTGGGCGATTTCGCGTACCCGCTCCTCGGGGCTGAGGCGGCGCAGGCGGCTTTCGGTGCGCTGGGCGGTTTCGTCTTTGTACACGAAAAAATGGCAGTCGCCGTTGGCCGCCGTTTGGGGCAGGTGGCTGATCACGAACAACTGGTGGCGCTGGGCCATTTGGCTGAGCATCCGGCCCACTTTGAGGGCCACCTCGCCCGAGATGCCCGTGTCAATTTCGTCGAAAATGATGGTGGGCAGGGCGGTTTTGCCCGCCAAAATGTACTTGAGGCACAGCATCAGCCGCGAAAACTCGCCACCCGAGGCCACGCTTTTGAGTGGCTCGGGGCGCACGCCCTTGTTGGCCGAAAACAGGAAAGTGGCCAGGTCGGCACCGCGCGGGCCGGGGGGCACGGGCGCAAGCTCCACGCTGAGCTGGGCGTTGGGCATGCCCAGGTCCTTGAGCAGTTGGTTGGTTTGCTGTTCCAAACTGGCCAGCACGGCCTGGCGGCTTTCGCTCAACTGCCGGGCTAGGGCCTCCATTTGTTGGCGGGCCTGCTGGGCGGCGGTTTGGGCGGCGGCCAGTTCGTCGTCCAGGTTTTGCACGCGGCTTACTTTCTCGGCCAGTTCTTGGCGCAGTTGCCGCAGTTCGGGCACCGAGTTTTTCAGGTGCTTCTTCTGCAAGGTATAAGCCTGGTCCAGTTGGGTGCGCAGTTGGTGGGCGCGTTCGTCGTCGTAGAACAGCCCTTCCTCCTCGGCCTCGAGGGCGCGCACGAGGTCGCGCAGTTCGATGACCAGGCTGTTGAGCCGCTGGTGGTACTCGGTGTAGGCCGGGCCAAAATTGGCGATGCGTTTCAGTTCGGCCAGGGCGGCGCGCAGGCTGTTGTCGGCGGCCTGCTCGCTGGTGCTCAGGGCTTGCAAACTGGTGGCCAGGGCGGCTTTGATGCCCTCCACGTTGTCGAGTTTTTCCAGTTCTTGCTCGGCGGCCTCTTGGTCCAGGTGGTCCAAGTCGGCTTTTTGCAGTTCGGCGAGCAGGAAACTGTGGTAGTCCAGTTCCTTGCGGCTCTCGTCGGCCTCTTTGATGAGTTTTTGGAAGATTTGCTCCGCGCCGCGCCACTGGCGGTAGGCGGCTTGGTACTGGGCCAGCCGCTCCGGGTGGACGGCAAAAGCATCCACCATTTGCAGTTGGTACTCGTCGGCGGCCAGCAGCAGGGTGTCGTGCTGGGAGTGTACGTCCATCAGCCGCTCGCCGATTTGCCGCAGCACGTCGAGGGTAACGGGCGTGTCGTTGACGAAGGCGCGCGACTTGCCCGCCGGGCTAATTTCGCGGCGCAGCGAGCAGGTGGGTTCAAAATCCAGATCGGCCTCGGCGAACAGGGCGGGTAGCTCGGGGTAGGCCGCTAGCTCAAACTGGCCTTCCACCACGCATTTTTCGCCCTCGTCCAGCAGCACTTTGGTATCGGCCCGCTCGCCCAGCATGAGGCCGATGGCCCCCAGCATAATCGACTTGCCCGCCCCGGTTTCGCCGGTAATAATGTTGAGGTGGCCCGAGGGGGCGAGCTCCAACTGGCGGATAAGCGCGTAATTTTTGATGAGCAGGTGCTTCAACATCGGTTTGGCATTTGGGCGTGGGCGGCCGGGTTAATGGGGGTGGGGCCAGTCGATCACCACTTCTTCTAACTCGCTAAGCGGCAAGGTTTTGCGGTGATGGCGCAGATCGATCCACTCGATGCTGGCCGGGCCAACGGCCGTGATGCGCCCGTGCCAGGCCGTGCCTTGGCGGGTAACCAGGTCGGCCTCGCGGCCCACCAGGGCGGCGGCTTGCTGGGCCAACTCGGCAGCCCGGTAACGGCGTTGGCGTTTCCCCATACCGCAAAAATAAGGGCGGACGGGCATAAATAAAAAATGATATTTAAATGACTTAATGACGGCAGGATTACATGATTTTTATACTTGGTTATCAATTATTTAAAATGCCATCATCCAGCAATCGTCATTTCACTTTGGCATAAAATACAGTGCTTATAAATTGATTTCTTGCTGAAATGACTTCATGATTAGGCTTCTGGCAAATTTGTCGCCCGGCGGGCCGGGGCAGGCCGTTCAAAGATGTTTCTCGCCAAGCCGCCAAGTCGCAAAGATGGCTTTGGGGCAGCCCCCCGGTGAGCGGGCGAAGCCCCTACCAAGCGGGGGCGGGAACGACAACCGCTACCGAGGCGGATATCCCCTGCCGTCGGCTCCAAGCCCCTACCAGCGGGGGCGAAGGGCGGGTAACCGGGGCCGCCTACCAGTTGGCGGGCGGGTTCACGTTGTAGCCCAGCAGTTTGAGCATGTCGGTGCTGCTTTGCTCGTCGGCGAAGAGGCGGGTGCGCAGCTCGCCGTTGGCATCGTGGTCGATGAGCACCTGGCGGGCGCAGGGGATGAGGCAGTGTTGCAGGCCGCCCACGCCCCCGATGGTGTCTTGGTAGGCCCCCGTGTGGAAAAAGCCGATGTACTGCCGTTGGTTGTCTTCGGAACCGTTTTCGAGTTGGGGCAGGTAGATGTTGATGGTGTAGGCTTCGGTGTTGTAGTAATCGTCGCTGTCGCAGGTCATGCCGCCCAGGTTTACCTGCTGGTACTCGTGGTGCCAGTTGTTCACGGGCAGCATGATAAACCGGCTGCCCAGCCCCCAGGTATCGGGCAGGTGGGTGATGAACGAGCCGTCGATCATGTACCACCGCTCGCGCTCGTTTTGCAGTTTTTGGCCCAGCACCGAGAAAATATGGGCACCGCTTTCGCCCACGGTAAAGCTGCCGAACTCGGTGATGAGGTGGGGCGTGGGCACAAAGTTTTTGTCGCACACGTATTTGACCACCTTCACGATCTCGTCGATCATTTGCTGGTAGTTGAAGTCCCAGTGGAGCGAGGTTTGGATGGGCATGCCCCCGCCGATGTCGATGGTGTCCAGCTCGGGACAGATTTTTTTCAGCTCGCAGTACTTGTACACAAAGCGGTTGAGTTCGCTCCAATAATAGGCCGTGTCTTTAATGCCGGAGTTGATGAAAAAGTGTAACATTTTGAGCGAAAACTGGGGGTTGCCCTGGAGGCGCTCTTTGTAGAAATCGAGCACGTCGTGGTAGCGGATGCCCAGGCGCGAGGTGTAGAACGAAAAATCGGGCTTTTCGTCGGTGGCCACCCGGATGCCCAGGCGCACCGGCCCGGGCACGTGCGCGTAAGCGTCAATTTCTTCCTTATTGTCCAAAATGGGCACCACGTTGGCAAAGCCCAGGTTCAGCAGTTCCACGATCTGGTCGGTGTAGAGCTTGCGCTTAAACCCGTTGCACACGATGAGGATGTCTTTGTCGATCAGCCCGTCGTGGTAGAGGCTTTTGACGATGTTGATGTCGTAAGCCGAGGAAGTTTCCAACTGGGCCTGGTGCTTGAGCGTTTGCTCCAGCACAAAGCGGTAGTGCGACGATTTGGTGCAGTAACAATACGTGTACGTGCCCTGGTAGTTCACTTTTTGCATGGCCGAAGTGAACATTTGCCGGGCCTGCTCGATTTTTTCCCCGATTTTGGGCAGGTACATGAGCCGCAGCGGCGTGCCGTACCGCTCGATGATAGGCATCAGCGGCACATTGTTGAACATTAACTCGTTGTTTTCTACCTTAAAAATCGGGGTGGGGAAATGGAACGTCTGTTGGATCAGGTCGGCGTATTGCATGAGGGCCAGCGGCGGGTTAAAGGGTGGGCGTTCCCGGCAAGGGGGAACGAGACGTAAAATTACGCCCTGCGGCCATTATCGCGTTAAGCGA
>JALONO010000321.1 GCA_025454895.1 Bernardetiaceae bacterium | reverse complement strand
GGCGTACAGCAAGTGCCCTTGGGTGAGGTCCCGGATCTCTTCCTCAAACACGTACATGGCCCCGGTGAGGCTCACCACGAACACGACCAGGCCCGAGGCCAAGCCCAGCCACAAGTGAAGTTGACGGATGGCTTTTTTCATATCAACCGAAGCAATTTATAGAGTGATGGGTAGTGGGTAGTTAAGGTAATTATTAGACTATAATAGGCCGGGGAACAGCCGGATGTAGTCGTAGCCGCCCACCCAGTGGGTGCGGTTGGCCAGGTTGTTTAGGTTGAGTTGAAGTTGGAACTTGCCGGTTTGGTAGTACAGCGCGGCGTTAAACAAGTGGTAGCCAGGCAGCACCTGGGGCGCGCCGTTGTTGATGCTGGGGCTGATGATAGAACAGAGCCGTTCGCTCACGAAGTTGGCCCCCAGGCCCGCGCCCAAACCGCTGAACCGGCCGTGGCTCACCACGTACTTGGTCCACAGGTTGCCCTGGTGGCGCGGGGCATTGGGCTTTTGGCGGCCAATCTCGGCTTCGGTGCGGCTTTGGGTAATGGTGGCGTGGTTGTAGGCATAGTTGGCCACCAGGCTCCAACCGGGGGCAAGCTGGCCCAGCAAATCTACTTCTACCCCTTTGGCTACCTCCTGGCCAATTTGCACCAATTGGTCGGGGTTGCCGGGCGTGCCCGCGTTGTACAGTGCGCCGTTGACGGTGAGGTGGTAAACGGCTAAGTTGCCGGTAAAGCGGCCCTGGAACCACTGGGTTTTGGCCCCGGCCTCCCACAAAGTGCTGGTGAGGGGGCTAAACGGCCCGCCCGCGTTGGGGTTGTTGATCCGCGCCGCTTCTTGCGGTTGGTAGCCCTGCACGTAAGTGGCGTAAAGGTTCACCTGCGGGCTGAGCAGGTAAGTGAGGCCCACCCGGGGGATGAGCGCGCTTTGCCGCACCTCGGTTTCGTTGTTGGTGCGGTAGCCGAGGCGGTCGGTAAAATAGTCTTGCCGGAGGGCCAGCAGGGCGCGCAGGCGGCCCCAACTGAGCACGTCTTGCACATAAATGCCCTGGGTGGCGTAAAACGTAGGGGGGAAATCGCGCCGCTCGTAAAAATACTTGCTCATGTCGGCGTAGAAATAGGGGTTGGCCTCGGCCAGGTCAAAGTGGGCCACGTTGGGCACGGGGTTACCGTTGCGGTCCAGCAGGTAGTCGGCCCGGCGGGCGGGGTTGAAGGTAGCAATAAAGCCGGTGTTGGCGGCATTGCGGTAGCCCCGGGCTTGCAGTTGGCTACCCCCGGGGGCCAGGGCTTCCTGGGCGTAGTCGTACCCGGCTACCAGTTGGTGGCTCACCGGGCCGGTTTGGGCTTTGTAGATCAGGTAACCCGAAAAGTTGTCGTTCGTCCACCGGCGCTGGCGGATAAACACCTGCATTTCCATTTGGGTGTTGAGGGGTTGCCCGGCCCCGTCGCGGGCAAAGGTGTTGGCGGTGCGGTGTTCCAGCAGGTCCTCGGCGTAGCCCGTGCGCATATAGGCGGCGTTGAAACTCAACTGACTGGTAAACTGGTGGGCCAGGGCCAAAGTGGCGGTGTAGGTTTCTTCCTTTAAATAATCGTTGACCCGGTTGAGGGCGCGGCTGGTGGGCACTGAATACAGGTCGCCGTTGCCGAACACGGCCTGGCCGCGGTCCAACCGGCCCTGGCTGTTTTGATAGACAAAGTCAAAGTTGACCCGGGTTTTGTCGGTGGGCAAGAACGATACCGACGGGGCCACGATCAGGTTTTTGTCGTATTGCAAGTCGCGGAAACTTTGGGCGTTTTCATAACCTAAATTGAGGCGGTAAAGCAGCGTTTTGTCGCGGTTCATCGGCCCGGTAAAGTCGGTGGTGGCCCTAAAGTTGCCAAAGCTGCCCATTGCGAACTGGAGGGCCTGCCGGGCCTCGTCCAGCGGTTTTTTGGTCACGCGGTTGACCGTGCCCCCCGGCGAGGTATTGCCAAACAAGGCCGAGGCGGGGCCTTTGATCACCTCGATCCGCTCCAGGTGCGGGGTCAGGTTTTGTTTCCAAAAGCTGGAGGTGGAGCGCATCCCGTTCACCAACTGGGCGTAATTGTCGCCCCCGGAGATGCGGTGGCCGCGCACCGTCAAATCATTATAGAAACTGAACTGGTTCACGCCGCTGAAATTGCGCACCGCCTCGTTAAGCCGGAACACGGCCTGGTCCTGCATCAATTCCTTGGTGATGTAGCTCACGGCTTGGGGCAGTTCGCGCAGGGGCAGGGCCGCCTTGCTGCCCACGTGCGATACCTCGTTGCGGTAGTCGGTTTCTTTACGGCCCGTGATTTCCACGGTTTGTAGCTCGGTGGCAGCTTCAGTCAAATTAAAATCGAGTCCCTGAATTTGCCCGGCCAATACGGTGGCTTCTTGGGTTTGGGCGGCGTAGCCCACCGCGCTCACCGTCAGTTTTACCTGGGCGGGTTGGCCGGGGATTTCCAAGGCGTAGCGGCCCTGGGCATCGGTGGCGGTGCCCAGCGCGGGCGTGGTTTTGGGCACCAGCAGGCGCACGGTGGCCCCGGGCAGGGGTTGTTGTTGGGCATCCAGCACCCGGCCGGTTACCCGGATTTGGGCATAGGCCCACGAACTAAATCCCCAAAAAAGGGCGAGTAGTATAATACGCATGGCGATAAGAGTTAAAAAACTAGGAGGGCGAAAAAAGAACCCCTGCCCCCGTCAACGCTTCGCTATCGGTGAGGACACTTTTTGCAACGCTTGCCTTTCCGGTATTTTTCGCAACATTTTTTAAACACACACTCGGTGAGGTGGCAGGCGGGGGCACCGGCGCGCTCGCGCAACTGGCTCAGCAAACTGGGGTTAGGCGGTAGTTGAGTCATGGGTAGAGGTTTGTCTGGGCAAAAGTAATACTTTTATTTAGATCAATTCTAAACAAGCAAAAAAATCGCCGCTAGGCCCTAAAAAAGTTAAAGCAGATGTGTGGTAGAAGGCCCCTCCAGTTGGCTTACAAGTTGGATAGATCGGTTAATAGCTTCATAATCAATTTACTAAGCTTTAATTAGCCAAGTTAGAGCATACCGCCTGGGTGTGGCTCGGTGATCGCCGCCAATGGGTGCGCAAGCTGGATGAGACCAGTAGCTACCCTTGTAATAACCCCAAACCGCTACCTTGCAAAACAAAGTACTTGGTGGCACAACCTTTTCGCGGGGCCACCGTAAAATACCCTATCATCGTCAACCGCTGAGGAGCGGGGCCGCAAGCTATGGCCCAAACCTTGGCTCCGTTTTACTTTACTTACGTTAACATCGTCGCTAGAAACTTAACCTTTACCACCCATGTTAGAGCCGGAAGTCCTCGTTTTTATGGTGCCCATCACGGGTATTCTCTCAATTGCCGTCGTGAAAATTGTCCGTATTTTGAGCGGCAACGAGCTGCCCATGAGCAAAAAAGACCTCAAAAAGCTCATTGAAGAGGCCAAGAACGTGCGCGAGTACAACGCCGAGCTCGAGCACCGGGTGCAAAACCTGGAAACCATCGTTACCAGCCTCGACACCGAGTTGTTGGAAGGGATGATCAACCTCCAAACCTTGAAAACCCCGGAGCAAAACCAACAAAACCTCCAACGCTTGGCCCAAGCCATTAAACCGGAGCTAAGCCAAAACACCAGCCAACTCAGCCCCAATGCGCCTTTGGAAGATAACGCCAAGGCCATCCTTAACAAACTGCTGCTTAAAATCGATGGACTGATGGAGCAGAAAAAGGCCACCCAGAAGCGTACCCGGGGCTGGGACCGCTAATTGATCCGCTGATTAAGAATGCCTTAGGCGCGTTCGCCGAACAGCTTGCTGCCTACCCGCACCAAGGTGCTGCCTTGGTCCAGGGCCAGGCGGTAGTCGTTGCTCATGCCCATCGACAGTTCGGTGAACTCGGTGCGGTAAGCCCGCACCTGCTCAAATAGTTGGCGCAAACCTTTGAACTCGGCCTGCACCTGGGCCTGGTTGTCCGTGTTGCTGGCCATGCCCATGAGGCCCCGCAGGCGCACGTGGGCCAAACCGGGCAG
>JALONO010000320.1 GCA_025454895.1 Bernardetiaceae bacterium | reverse complement strand
TTCGTAGCTCAGTTGGTAGAGCAATACACTTTTAATGTATGGGTCCTGGGTTCGAGTCCCAGCGGAATCACGCTAGAGGCAGCCGCCTCTTTTTTTATGTCCATACCCTATGGGCCGGCCCGTTTTTAGACGCTAAAATGACTAGGTGGTTGCACGACCAATGGTTTATTAATTTGTTTTTAAATGGTTTTTAAAAAGCGATGCTCAATCCGAGCCTGGTTTTTATAGGAGTGGAAGTTAGGCTGCTTCATTTTTACACAGGAGGACGATCCTGTTACTAACGCGGGTGCCAGCAATAAATTTTGGAATTCCTTTTTGTTTGCATCGGTTGTTCATGATCTACCGGGGCGTTTGCCCAATCGCACCTTGTCAAAGGTATAACTGTATTTGACCACCAAGGTCTGGTTGCCCGATGGAAACGCTTGGTCGGCTTGCCGCTGGGAGGCGAAGTCTTCGTTCCAGACCATGTACAAATCGTGCCCGTCTTTGAAGTTGTACCGTAGCCGAAGGTTGTTGAACAGCCGGTTGGCGTTGCTGTTATACTGGCAAATCCAGTTGACGGACAGGTGGAGGTCCAGCGCAAAATTGACCTGCAAGCGAGCTAGGTGGATGGGCGCGTAGAGGTTCCGCTCGGCAAACCGCAGGTAGGTGAAATCGTAGGCCAGTTGGAACTCCCAATGCCTGCCCACGTTGAACACGGGCCTTACGTTGAAATTGAACCGGCGTCCGCCGTAAAAACTGCCCTCGGCCAGGCGCACCGGCAGGCGGATGCTCCTAAAGCGCGGCGGCGTGAAGCCCGCCCGGAACTCCATGAATTGGTAAGTGCCAGGGCCGATCACCACGCCGTTGCCAAAGTCGAGCGGGCCGGAAAGGAATTCGTAGTTGTAGGTCAAGTTGGCCGTCCATTCGGTGGCCTTGAAGGTGAGCAAGCGCAACGCCGAGCCTACTTGTGCCGTTTCCCATTGGAGGGTTTGGGCATTTTGGTAGGTATCAAAGTTGAGCGGGGTTACCCTTTTGTATTGGAACCGGCCCTTCCGCTGCTTGGCGAACTTGCCGTAGCTGAGGCTGCCCCAGTAGTTATGGAAATTGCTCCGGTCCACAAAGCCCACTTGGGGGTCAAAATCTCGGCCCGAATAAATATAGCCCAGCTTGTGGTGGAATTTGTCGGTGCGGCGGGTTTCCCACAATACCGAAAACCGGCTGGCGGCCAGGCCGGAAGGGCAGCCCCGGCCTGCCGTTTGGCCCAGGGTGGTGGCGGCGTTCAGCAGCAGGTAGTGCGCTCCCACGGGGTTTAGCAGGGCATCTAACCCCAAGGCGTAGTTTTGCTGGCCGGCCCGGTTGCGGTTAGTGAACATCAGGCCCACAAAACTGCGGTCGTTGAGGATTTTCCGGCGCAGGCGCAAGGCCCCAAAGTTCTCGGTGGGCTGGCGGGTGCTGTCGTTGGGCCAGGTGGGGGCGGCCTGGAGGTTGAGCCAGCCCAGGTCGGTGTGGCGGCCCAGTTTGCCCGTGAGCCGGGCCCCGCCGTAAACGTCGGCCAGTTGGCCGTTGTTGATGCCGATGCGCCGACTGTAAAAAAGCTGGGAGGAGCCGCCCAGATTAAACTCAAACAAACCGGCCTGTTCTTGAAAAAACAGCCGCCTCTCCGGGAAGAAAAGGGAAAAACGGGTGAGGTTGACCAATTGGTCGTCGGCCTCTACCTGCGAAAAGTCCGGGTTGACGGTCAGGTCCAGGGTCAGGTAAGGACTTACGCCCATTTTCACGTCCAGCCCCAACTGGGGTTTGTGCTGGACGATGGCCCCGCTGCCCAGGTGGCCAGGCCTGCGCGTGCGCGACAGGAGCGCATACGGGGTGAGCCAAAAGAGCCGGGGCCGGAGCAGTTGCTCAAACACTACCGGCCCCTTGAGCGACGGTTTCATGATCGGCTCCACGGCGTTTTGTGGCACGGCCGGGAACTGGTGGTACTCTTGCTTGTGCTGGATGGCCCGGGTGGCACTTATGCCCATCAGGATTTTGCCGTCCGGGGCAGGTTTGAAGCGTAGGTTGTAGAGGGGGATTTTCAGCTCAAAAAACCAACCGCCCCGGTTCACTACCGAGCGGCCCTCCCAGATCATGTTGAAAGCCGGGTTAAAGGTGGCGTTGCCTAGCTCGATGGCATCGTTGCCAGTGGCCATGTCGTAGCGGCTACCCAGGGGGTAAATCGAGAACACAAAGGCATTTTGTTTGTCATATCGGCTGTCGATGTGGACCGTCATCCAGTCGTCGCCGCGCCAGCCGTCCCGTACCAGGTTACGGGCCACAATGGTGGCCGAGTCGCGGGTGTGGCACCGCCCAGCCACGTACAGAAACTCGTCGTCGTAAGCAAGCAGCATTTCGGTGTTCTCGGTGGGGGCCTGGCCCCACACTGGCTCAAAAACGATGAAAGGCAGGGAAGTAGCCTGTTGCCAGGCCGGTTCGTGGCTCAGGCCGTCCAGCACGACTGGGCCACTGGTGCGCGCAATCACCAGCGGCGGCTTGGCCAGGTAGGAGGTGTCTTGCCCGTAATGGCTCAAGGGCAAAAAGTTACAAAGCAAAAGCAGGAAAAGCAGGCGCACCGAGCAGTAGGTTTGGTTGAGGGCAAAGCAACACAAACCACTGGTTTGTAATCAATTACACAGGGCAGGCCGTGGATAATCCGGGGCCAGCCGTGGCCGGATCTGCTACGATTGCTGGCCCTGCCAGTCAGCAAGCAAATCCTTTTTGTACAACCGGCTCACCTTAAACTTGGCCCCGCAGCGCATTTCCACCCAGCCATCGCCCGAGGGCAAGTGGGTTACTCGGATCACCTGGGCCACGCTCACCAGCCGCGCCCGGTGGATGCGCTTAAACTTGCGCGGATCCAGCAAAGCGGCAAAAGTTTGCAGTGATTGGTAAAGGACAATTTTGGTGTCAGTGGCCACGATGGTAATGCAGTTGTTCTCTACCTCCACCCAGCGAATGGCGGAGGAGGCGAGCCAATACTGCCGCGCCCCGTCCTTGATCGGTAGTAGGTCGGCAAACGCGGGGGGCGGGGCGGTAGGTTCCGGGTCGGCCGGGATTGACTTGGCCGCCCGCCTGGCAAAGACCACGAAACCCGCGTAGCAAAGCCCGTTTACCAGCAGGTTATTGCTCAAAAAATAGGGTAGCCAACTGGCCTTAAAATGGTTACAACTAAAACATACCTGCATGGACCACTCCACCGAGTAACGGACAAAGACTTGGTTGGCCGCCAACGTGGCCAAGCCCAGCCCGACGGCCCAGCCCAGCGGCCAGGCCCCGGCTTTCCGGTAGAGCCCATAGCCCGCTGGGCCCCAAAATAGGCCGCTGGCCACCAACATGAACAGGGCCTTGCTGTGGCAAATACCATCCGTAACGAGTTGGAACAACAACGACATGCCGATCGACAAGGCCAATAGCCCGGCGGTGGCCCCGGCCAGCCGTTTGAAAGGGCCATCGTGCCAGGGGAGGGGATGGCCGGGGAACAAGACCGGATGCAGGTTGACTGTGGGCATAAATCGGCTCGGAAGTACTGCGCAAATTTAAGGGAAGTGATAAAAATAGCCTGGTGTCAAACGTCTATTTAGCTGCTAAGTTTTAGCTGCTAAGTTGTTTTGTGGCCGAACCCTACAAAATTTGTTATATCAGAAAAATATAGTACGTTTGTACTGTGTTAAGCATAAATCTAACATTATGAAACGCTATCAAGCTGTGCTTATTGCCTTGGCAACCGTATTGTTTATCACGGTAAAGTCGGCCCAGGCCCAAGTAACCCTGGACGAGGTGTTGGCCAAAACCCACGAAGTGAGCGGTAGCCAGTCCACCTGGGACAACGTGAAGAGCTACGTGGAAGTTACCCAAGAGCAGTGGGACGGTGCGCCAGGTTTCAACGCTACCCTGTACGCCATGCGCCCTATGAAGATGAAGCGGGTGGTACAGCAAAAATTTGAAGCCGATACCTTGGACTTGGAATACGTGTTTTGTTACAATGACCGCAACCAGGAGCAGAGTTGGAAGGCCGACGAAACCTTGGTGAAGCGCCCCAAGCAAATGACCAAGAAAGAAGAAGCCGTTGGGTATCGTTTTTTCATGTGCCTCGAACCGATTTACAGCCCAAGCCGATTGTCTAACAGCAAGCTGGTGGGCCGTGAAAAACTCAATGGCGTTGATTGTTTCGTGATCCGCACCGATGCCAACGTTTTGGAACAAGAAATGGGGGACAGCCATTACCTCACCTACATCAATGCCAGCAGCTTTTACCCGGTAGCCATCAAAAGCGTGTCGGACGAAGGGGATGAACTGCTACGGGTCTATTTAGGCTATCGCCGGGTGGAGGGCCTGTTGGTGCCTGACCGTTCAGAGTATTTTGAGAATGGCGAGCTGGTAGGCCGTACCACCACCACCAATTTCATCATTAACGAGTCGCTCGATATCAACGTGTTTGCCAGACCTGCCCGCAACGCTAGCGACCTACGCATTCTCAACAACCAAACTACCCGTAATTAAACTGGCGGGGTTTGTTTAATCTTTAACTTTACATACCCGGTTTTCCCTCTTGTGCCGTGTTTGAAGGCCCGCCCTTTGGGGTGGGCTTTTTACCTTTTTGGAACAACGGCTCAATGGGTTTGTCCAAATGGGCTAGGGGAGTTGCGTGATGTTTATAAGATAATAATTGCGCGGCCAATCTTATGATTTTCAAGTGCTTATAATCCACGTTGGGACAGCTTGGTTTTCGGCCTATCCCCAGGTAGGGCAAAGCGAGCGAATGGCCGCTAAGTGGTAAATTTTTTGTTGCGGTTTAATGCCAAAGGCAGGTAGAGATTGTGGGTTCGTAATGACATAAATGACTAACGACAAGTAGAAAAGCCATCTAGTCATGCCATCAAAAAATGATTTTAGGATTAGGTCAATCACCTAGCCATCAGCCAATTTATTAACTTTATTCGGCAATCGCTTAGAGAGCCAGGTGGGGTACACCATAGAGTTGGGCCAGGCCATCGGGCAGATCAACGAATTGTTGGAAGAGCACTAAATTTCCAGGTACCGGAGCAACATGCCTAACCGGTCCTTGTCGTGGTCCACCGTTTCCATTTCCTGGAATTTGGCAATGAGCCGGTACTCAAACCGTTCCAGGGTGGCGATCACCCGCGTGAGGTCGATCAAATTGAGCTTCAAGGTTACTTTGATGAGCGTGGGGTCATACGGGTCCGACTCAACATAGCTGCTCAATATCTTGGCATTGTTGCTCTCCACCAAACGGGCAATTTCGGCCAGGCTGTAATCATATTCGGGCATGGAGAGCACAATGATGCCGCCCGGGCTTTGCGTGGCATAAGTGCGGGCCAAGGCGGTAACGGTGTCCTTAATGGTGATGGCGCCTTTGTAGCGGCCCAGGTCGTCCACTACGGCAATTACTTGCAGGTCGTTGGCGTGGGCTTCTTTGATGACGTCGTAAAAATGGCGGTGCTCGCTCACGGCCGCGCGCGGGTGCAAAAACTGGAATCGGCCCACTGGTTCGTCCGGCTGGGTAGATTCGTAAAGCTGGTCTTCGGCCAAAATGCCCAAGTAATGGCTTTCATCCACCACGGGCAATTGGTGTACCCTAAACTCGTTCATCCAGTTCAGGGCTTTTTGCACGGTGTCCGTCAATTTAAGCGGAGGCACTAGCGGGTTGATGAATTCTTGGGCCGTCATGCAGTAATATTAGTGAGCGGAAGCCGTAAAGGTTGACGGCGAAACAAGCCGATCGTTTTTAACCATTACCGATAGGGAAAACAAAAGGTTGTTCGGTAGATAGTACCTTCCAAGGTTAGGCCAAATTTAGTGCTTCTCCAAAAAATTAGCTACATATTGGTTAAAAAGGACGGGGTGTTCCATCATGGGCGCGTGGCCGCAATGGTCGATGAACCGCAACTGGGCATGGGGCAACAGTTGGGCAAACTCATGAGCCACCAGCGGGGGGGTAATGGTGTCGTTAAGGCCCCAGATGAGCAGGGTAGGCTGTTGGATGTTGGGCAACTCCTTGGCTAGGTTGTTCCGCTGGGCCGATTTGGCCAGGGCCACCATCCGCATACACTTGGGGATGCTCTTGGTTACCTCAAACACTTCTTCCACTAGCTCGGTGGTGGCGATTTTGGGGTCGTAAAAGGTGTACTCCACCTTTTCTTTTACAAATTGGTAGTTGCCCCGCTTGGGGTACGAACCGCCCATGGCGTTCTCGAACAGCCCCGAACTGCCCGTGAGGATCAGGCGATTTACTCGTTGGGGGTTGCGCAGGGCGTAAATGAGGCCCACGTGCCCGCCTAGCGAGTTGCCTAAAAGGTTTAAGTTAGTAAGCTGGAGTTGATCCATCAGGCCGCCCACAAATTCTACCAGGCCATCCAACCCGGCTTTGTCCAGGGGCATATCGTAAATGGGCATTACGGGAATTAGCACCCGGTGCGTGCGCGAAAAGTGGGTTACCACGTCCTCGAAGTTGCTGAGTGCCCCAAATAGGCCGTGCAGCAGCACCAAAGGCTCGCCTTGCCCTTCGTCTAAATACCGGTAATCTTTGATTTGTTTGATAGGATAACGCATGTGAAGTTTGGCCCTGCGGGCAGGTTAGGTCGATATGATTGGTTAAAGTAGGTACTTGGCTGGCTGGGCATTGGGTAGGAGTCGCTGGCTTTGGCCTGGTTTTGCTACCGCAAAGTTACGAAATCGGTCATTAACCCTTTTTGTCGGGGCCGATTAGAAACAGCGGTCGTAAACTGGCTACCAAACCTTGTTTGAGGCACTATCGCGGCATGGTTAGACTTGATTACCAAGGTATTAGAAAGTTGGTGGTCGGTTTTCTTACCAAGTTTGGGGTGCAGTTTGTTTAAGTATGGTGGCTTTTAATAAAAACGTCCATTAC
>JALONO010000085.1 GCA_025454895.1 Bernardetiaceae bacterium | reverse complement strand
AGCCATCCGCGCCATGGGGTAAACATGAACTGGCAAGCAGGCAGCCCTTTAGTTGGGCCTCTGCTAACCCCCGTGGCGGAGGAATGGTTTGGCCCGTCCCGGTCGCCCGGCCAACCACTGACCCAGGCCCACTTAGACCTGGCCGCTTCCGTACAAATGTGTTGCGAAGAGGCGATTTTTCATTTGGCTAACCATTTGCACGATATTACTAGTTTGCCCAATCTCTGTTTAGCAGGAGGGGTGGCCCAAAACTCGGCAGCTAACGGCAAGCTATTGGGGCGTACCCCGTTCAAAAACTTGTATGTGCCCCCGGCCGGACACGATGCAGGCACAGCCTTGGGTGCGGCCCTTTACGTACACTGCCAAGTGCAAGGTCAGGCGCGCCCCCAGCCACAAGCCCATAGTTATTTTGGTGCCCACTTCACTAACGACCAAGTGGAAGACTTGCTGCAAGCTCGGCAGATGAGTGCCGAACGATTTACCGACCAAGCCGCCCTAGTACAGTTCGTGAGTCGGCGTATAGCGGATGGGGCCGTGGTAGGCTGGTTTCAAGGTAAGGCCGAGTTTGGCCCCAGGGCCTTGGGCAACCGGAGTATTTTGGCGGACCCTCGGCGGCCCGATGCCAAAGACCTGCTGAATAAAAAAGTTAAACTCAGAGAAACTTTTAGGCCCTTTGCTCCTTCAATCTTAAAGGAACAAGCGGCTACATATTTTGAACAAGCCCAAGACTCGCCATTTATGGAGCGAGTGGCTGTGATTAAGCCGGAGAAGCGGTCTTTAATACCCGCCGTGACCCACGTGGACGGCACAGGACGTTTGCAGACCGTGGATAGGGCGGTCAATCCGCGCTATTATGCCCTCATTGAAGAGTTCGGGCGTCTAACTGGCGTCCCGATTCTGCTAAACACGTCCTTCAATGAAAATGAGCCAATCGTGAATCGACCTGAAGAGGCCCTCGAGTGCTTTTTACGCACCCAAATGGACATTTTGGTCATAGAAGATTTTGTGGTTGTTAGGTAGCCGAAGGAGCGAGACCGCCCCAGATTTTACCCCAAAATTCCCTTGGTTGTTCAGCCGATATGTCAATAAAATCAACAGATGGGTGGAGTTACCTAAATTCCGAGGGGGTTGGCATAAATTGAAAATTGCCCCCTATTTTTGAAGAGTAAAACATTCTTATTGGGCATAATGATTGATAATCAGGGAGTTCTGTGTTGCATGTTCAGGTCGTGGAGCGTTTTTTGGTTAAGCGTAATGGCACTAGCCACTAGTTGCGTGCCCTATCCAGGTACAGTATATCTCAAGCAGAAAAAGACGAATAATAGCGAGTGGACGCACTTACCCACCAATTATCCTTTGCAATATACTGAATACGGGCTTCAAAGCGGTGATGTGGTGATGGTCTCTATCGGCACGGCTGGCAGTGACCCTAAGTTCAACGCCTATTTTAACGATCCGCTGGGGGTGCCCAACACTGGGATTACTGGCACTCCCGACCCAGCCTTGCGCGGATATACGCTCAATGACAGCGGCTCGGTAACCCTACCACTATTAGGCAAAGTGGATTTGACGGGCCTTAGCATTGAGCAAGCCCAAGACAAGATTAGGGCCTTAGCCGATGGCTACGTAGAAAACCCCGTGGTTCGAGTGAGCTTACTTAGTTTTTACGTGAGTCTAATTGGTGAATTCAACCGGCCCGGTCGCTACACGGTTTACAATAGGAAGCTTACGATTCTGGACGCTTTGGCCCTAGGGGGCGACCTTTCCCTAACGGCCAACCGACAAGTGATGCGCCTAGTCCGCATTGAGAAAGGGGTAGCCCACAACCACTTTATCGATCTTTCGGATGAGCGGTTGTTCACCTCTCCGTTGTTTTACTTGCGCCCTGGCGATGTACTTTATGCGGAGCCTTTGGCGGCCAAAAGTCGGCAAGTGAATACGGCCAACGGCCTCTCAGTAGCCAATGTTGTACTTACAGCCGCTATTTTGATTACGAATGTTCTCATTCTCATCCGAACTAGTAATTAATGACTAGCTATTTGGATCAGCTAATTTATTGCGTAAATATTGATAAAGAGTTCATTAAAATAAAATCCTTTTCCGTAATGATCATTGTGGATTTGATAATTACCAATAATTGGCGGTACACACCCAGTGTTTGCACTTTTTGTTTTTTCTATTAAATTATTGTGTTTTTTTAGTTGGCTAATTTGGCCCATTTTGTTATAAGAAAGTATTATTATCCTGGCTACTCAGTACAGAAGTTTCTGCCGCTAAGGTCAATTAAAATCAACTATATTCATGGAGCCGTCGCTAAAACATGACCAGTTGCTGAGTGTCAAACGGCTTTTAGGGGTTTTGTTAGGGCATCCGCTCATTTTCATTGCTTCCTTGATGGTTTCGTTGGCCATTGGCTGGCTAGCGAATCGCTACTTGGAGCCAATATACACGGTGGAAGGCACCTTATTGATTGATAAAACTGGGCGGCCGTCGGTAAATAAGTTGCTCTACGGTCAAGATGCGCTCAGCGGTGGCATGGCCCAGGCCTACTACGGCCTACCTATGCCTCTTAGTAACGAAATGGCTTTCCTGCAGTCCTCTTCTTTTTTACGCCGTGTCATTACCAATCTTGATTTCGATGTGTCTTACCGACATCAAGGGAAAATCAGGACTTCAGAAGTATATCCGGAAAAGCCGTTTAAGCTAGTAAAAATAGCCCCCAGCGACAGCACTTGGTGCGACTTGGGAACCTTAAAGGTGATTATTTTAAATGAAAGTGAATTTGATCTGGCACTTATTGATGGGAAGACTAGTGAAGTTTCTTTAGGGAAATATCAGTTCGGCGACTCGGTATATCATTCCAGGTATGTGTTTAGGCTAGATCGGCTAAGGGCCTCCCATTTACAACCGCCTACCTATTTTGTCAACTTCAATTCAAATGAGAAACTAATTTCTTATTACAAGAAGATACTGAAGATGTCGCAGCGGAACCGCGACGCTGGCGTGTTGGATTTTACCATTGAAAGCCCCGCACCCGCCAAAGATGCTCGGTTCCTGGATGCTTTTATGCGCACCTATGTACAGTATCGGCTGGAAAGTAGAACCGCTGAGGCCGGGCAGATCATAACATTTATCAATGCCCAGTTAGCCCAAGTAGCCGATTCGCTCACCAGTGTGGAAAACCGTTTGGAGCGGTTCAAGTCAGGTAAAATGTTAGTGGAGTCCGCCAATGCCCAAGAGCAAATTGTGAGCAAGCGGCTTCTGCTGGAAGCCAGTAAAAATCAAGTGCTGCTCAGCGGCCAATACCTGCGTTATTTAGAAGATTACCTAGCCCAGAACACAGATTATGAAAAAATAAGCAGCCCGTTAGCCTATGGAGTGGAGGGTATGGATGTATTAAACAACCTTACAGCTAAATTGGTAGAGATTCAAATAGAGCTTAATAGTTTGGTGCAGAAAGGGAAGATCAAGAACCCAGCCGTTGCCGAACTCAAGCTCAAAATCGACAACTTAAAGGCGAACATTGCCGAAAACCTAAGGCAGATCAAGGGCAATTTACAAATTACCCTTGGTAACGTAAACCAGCAAATCAGCCAAGTGGAGAGGGAAATCAGGTCAGTACCAACCAATGAGCGCCAAATGACTGGGATAAAGCGAAGGTTTGCCCTTAACGAGAATCTGTACCTACTTCTGCTTGAAAAAGAGCTGGAGGCGGAAATTTCTCAAGCGGCTGCTACGAGCGATATTCAGATATTAGAGAAAGCGATGGTAAATGAACTTCCGGTGAGGCCAAAAAAATTCAATAATTATTTTATTGCGCTCTTTTTTGGTTTGAGCTTACCCATGATCGGCTTGTTGGTTTATGACCAAGTGCGAAATACGGTTAAAACCGTAGCTGATTTGGAGCAGTTGGCCGATTTACCCATTTATGGCTCGATAGCTCATCAAAACCATAAAAAAGGGGAGGGTGTTTGGGGCATAGTGGATCGGCCCAAATCTCAATTAGCAGAGTCGTTTAGATCTATTAGGGCCAATTTGGCCTTTGTGGCTGACCAAACGGCGGCTAACACTACAGTACTGGTTACTTCTAACATTAGTGGCGAGGGTAAATCGTTTTGTTCGGCTGGTTTGGCGATTGTTTTAGCGGCCACCCACCAAAAAACTTTGCTCATTATGACCGATCTGCGAAAGCCCAAGTTATACCTTAGCCCCCAAGGAGTCGACTTAGGCAACTTAGGGCTAAGCAACTACTTGAGCAGTCAAGTATCCTCCGGGGAAATTATCCAGGAATCGAGTATACCCTATTTAAGTTTTATCAGTTGCGGGCCAATACCACCCAACCCAACGGAGCTGCTCATGCGCCCGCGAATGCTAGAACTGCTTGCTTCGCTCAAACAATCATACCGTTACATAGTGATTGATACAGCACCCATAGGGCTGGTGAGCGATGCCCTAGCCTTGATGCAGTACGTAGACGCGAGCGTGTTGGTAACCCGCCAAAATCACACTACCCGCCCTCAGGTAGAATTTGTCAATCGGCTCTATGCCCAGGGAAAAATTAAAAATGCCGGCTTTGTTTTAAATGATGTGGCAAGGGTAAACCGTTATGGATATGGGGGGTACGGTTACTACTATGGCTACGGGAACTACGGATCAAATGACAAAGGATACTATGAGGAAGGTAACAAGGGGTGATTTTTTAACACTATTGTTAATTTGTTTAGCAAAACAATCTCCAATCATTTGTACGTAAACCAGTTTTCCCTATTTTCGTATTTCTGTTACGACCAACGCCCCTTCTAACTCCAACCTAATCAAGCACTTTTATGAAGGTATCGATTATAACGGTTGTTTACAACGGGGTGGCGCATATAGGGCATGCCATCAAATCGGTCTTGGATCAAGATTACGCCAATATTGAGTACATCGTGGTAGATGGAGGCTCTGTGGACGGTACCCGCCAAGTGATTGCTCAATATGAACCTCAGATAGCCAAGGTCATTTTGGAAGCTGACAACGGGGTGTATGACGCAATGAACAAGGGTATTAAGGCAGCTACAGGCGACGTAATTGGCATCCTCAATGCCGACGACCTGTATGCTGACGTAGGTGTGATCAGTACGGTAGTGCGCGAGCTTCAACGTCGTAACGTGGACAGTATCTACGGAGATTTGGTTTATACCTCGCGCAACGACCTACATAAAATCGTTCGTTATTGGAAGGCCGGCCAATTCCATGAGCGTTCTTTTTTGCACGGTTGGATGCCCCCCCACCCCACTTTTTTCGTGAAACGAGCCGTTTACGGTCGCTACGGCGGTTTTAACACTGAGGTTCACTCGGCCGCCGATTATGAACTAATGCTCAGATTTTTGCACAGATTTCAGATTAGTACGGCCTATTTACCAGAAGTGATGGTGTACATGCGCACGGGCGGGTTAAGCAACGCCTCGCTGGGCAACCGTATCCTTGGCCATGTTCAGGATCACCGGGCGTGGAAATTGAACGGCATGGATCCGCATTTTTACACATTACTGGCCAAACCTATCCGTAAAATCAAGCAGTACTTCGCCAGGCCGGCCGCTGGCGCTACGCGCACCGAATGGTTAGAAGCCTGCCTGGCCGCCCCCTTGGAAACGCTCCAACACGGCCAAAACCCACCAGCGGCTCCAGTGCAGCCTGCCAGCGGAAAATTGGCGGTGCAGCCGGTGGGCCATTGGCTGCCCAACTAGGGGCGGCCCCATCTTACCTTGGGCTAGCGCTTGGTTGAGCCAAAGTTGGAAAGGAAAAGTAAATCCTTGTTTTCTCCTGAACACAATTTCAGGTGGTAGTAAATCACGAAAAGCCTGGGTGAGCCAAGGTTTGGGCCAATTGGCCTCTACTAGCCCTTTGGCCGGAGGTAAATGACCGACACCCTGCCGCAGCCACAGATCCAGGTAAGGCACCCGCACTTCCAAGCCATGCCACATACTCATCCGGTCGGTATCGGGTAGTAGTTGGTTACCCATGTAAAATTGCTGCTCCAAGTAAGCAATGTACGCCTCGTTGATGGCCCCTTGATATTCATGATGGGGAGCCAAATGGTGTAGGGTGTCCAACACCGCGCCCTCGGTTGTGCCCAGCAATTGTGCAATGGTGGCCGGCGGGAAAAAGCCACGCAGCAGCAGGTAGTCGCCAACCGGGCCGGGCACTTGCAAAAAAGCCAAGCGGCCAGCCTTCTCCACCGGTAACCGAGCCGCCAAACGAGGCAAGGCCCGAGGTAATTGCCGCAATCGCCGCAGCCACTGGACCCGCTTGAATGAGGGGTAGCCGCCGAACAACTCATCGGCCCCCAGGCCCGATAACACCGCCTTAAGCCCCACTTGTCGGGCGCAAAGCGACACAAAGTAGCTGTTCACCCCGTCGTGCGAGGGTTGGTCCATCGCGGCCCAGAGGTCGGGCAGAGCGGCTTCGAACTGGCTGACCTCCACCAAACGCGGGGTGTGGCGGCCTTGCAACTTGGCGAGCACGATTTGCTGGAAAGGCTCTTCGGAGAAGGAGGCTTCTTTGAACACCACCGAAAGGGTGTGTAGGTTGCCAGGAGGTAGTAATTGATGGGCCAGCAAAGCCAGCAAACTAGAGTCGATGCCCCCGCTGAGGAACACACCGAGCGGGGCATCGGCCAAGAGGTGCCGTTGCACGGCCGCTCGCAGGGTTTCCCGCACCCACGCTTTCGCCTGCGCGGGGGCGGTCGGCGGCCTGGCCCATTCCGGCTGGGGCAAGGCCAGCGGCCGAGTCTTTGCGGCTAAGGTGGTAACATCTACCTCCATGAGGTGGCCGGGCCGCAAACTGGACACGCCTTGCAGCGTTGTATAAGGCTGGGGCAAATGTCCAAAGGCCAAAAACAGCGTGGGCCACTGGGGCTCGGTAGGCCACTGGGGTTCGGTGGCCAAAAAGGCCCGGACTTCGCTGGCAAAAATCAAGCGGTGGGGGGTGAGGCTAAAGTAGAGCGGCTTGATCCCGGCGGGGTCCCGCGCCAACCATAACCGCCTGCTGGGGCGGTGGTAAAGGGCCAGCGCATACATGCCGTTAAACCGCCCGAAAGCCGCCGTGCCCCAAGTTTGAAAGGCGGCCAGGATCACCTCCGTGTCGGTGCGGGTGGTGAATACCGCACCCAGGTTTTGCAGCTCGGCCCGCAAGTCGAGGTAATTGTAAATTTCGCCGTTGAAAACTAGCGCCGTGCTGCCATCGCGGCTGTACATGGGCTGCTGGCCCGCCGCCGAAAGGTCGATGATGGCCAGCCGGCGGTGCCCTAGGCTCACCCCGGTTTCCGGGTCGTGGAAAAAGCCCTCACCGTCCGGGCCGCCGTGGGCCTGGGCTTGGGTCATGCGTTTTACGTAGTCTTGGGTAGACGGTCGGCGGTCCACCATCCCGGCAATGCGGCACATGGGGCAAGTTTAAGTCGCAAATAAATATCCGGCGGGCGGTAATGTTGTCGGCGCGTTGTCATAATCGACTACTTGGTGCCTTTAGTTATCAATGAATATTTTTCACTAAACTACTATTACCATGGGACTTCAAATTAAAATCACCCGGGTTAAGTGCATTACCATGCAGGACTTTTCTGGGTCGGATGACATCTACCTCAAATTTCGCCGCCCTGTCCTGCGGGCTGTGGGCATGGGCAGCGTGCCCACCAGCCGCTTGAATTTAGGTAGCTACCACGATGGTATTTCCCGTTCTTTTTCTAGCGTGGAGTTCATCTTGGGTATGAGCAACAGCCCAATGGAATTTTTTGAAGATGATACCATCTCGGGCGACGATTTGGTAGGCACCATTTCCCTTACCGGTTTAAGCCCGGGCAATGGCCAAATCTTCCGAATTTCTGGTTCGGGGGCCACTTACGAAGTTACGCTCAACGTAACCAATTCGCCCGGTACGCTGCTGGACGATACGATGGCCTAGTACCCTGTTACCTGCACTAGCGCCCACCTTGGGCCGGGCCGCAAGGCCCCAGCATTGAATTGTTTGCACTATACTTTCAATTCTATTTCCCTTTAAATCATTGAGTTATGCCAGAACCACGAGTTCGATTTCCGGTGTTAGAAATTGCCGCCATGCAATATGGCGATGCGTTCGCCCGCTCGGTTCGCAGCCTCCGGGCCGACGAGGTTACGATCGCTTTCGAGGTTTTCCAGCGCGCCATCCACACCGACCAAGTGCGGGTGGTGGAAACCACCATCATTGCCGCCCCCACTACCCTGGGCAATAACATCCGCATCCCGCCTGGGTACCGCATGGCCCCCCATGTGCTCGTGCACGAGCTCACCCACATTTGGCAGTTCCAAACCCAGGGCAACGCTTACATTTCCGATTCGGCGTTTCATCAAACCGTAGCCACCGTGGCCAGCGGTTCCCGCAATGCCGCCTACGAGTACACGCTGAGGCCGGGAGCCAGCTTTTACGACTACAGTGCCGAGCAGCAAGCCCACATTGTGGAAGATTATTATTTGGACTTGAACCAGGAACGGCGCAACCCCGAATACCAACGGCTGATGGACCAGGTGCGGAGTGCCCGCCCCCGGCTGACCAACCTTGACCGCTACCAGGAGTCGTTGTACGGGGCGGGTTACAACAATCCGCGCACGCCGCCCTTGCCCAACCCGCCGCCGGGTGGCCAAACCGTGCCGATTTTCCGCATCGAGTTTTAACGGAAGCCCCGTTCCGCCGGGCGATGGGTGCTCGGTGGAACGGGACCACGGCCTAACCGGGCCAATTGTGGTCGGTGGCTTGCTTTTGCCAATTTTGCCCCGGTAATTTGTTCACTTTACATCACTTTCACTAAACGGTACCCATATGAGTTTTCCAGCCGCCCGTGCGGGCGACATGCACGCTTGCCCTATGTTTGATGGCCCCAAACCGCACGTGGGTGGGCCGGTAAACCCGCCTGGCATCCCCCGGGTGATGATCGCCAATATGCCCGCCGCCGTGATCTCGGGCATGTGTACCTGCGTAGGCCCGCCCGACGTAATTACCATGGGGGCCCAAACCGTGCTGATCCAAGGGTTGCCCGCCGCCCGCCTCACCTCCATGACCGCCCACGGGGGCACCATTGTGGTGGGTGCGCCCACGGTGCTCATCGGTGGCCCTAGTTTTAGCGTGCCCCGGGCCATCGTCGTCAACCCAGACGGCTCCATTACTTACGGCAATGCCATTACCATCAAGCCCGATAACCCCACCCTGGGTCAGCGGATTTTGGGGACTTTGGCAGGCATATTCGGGGTTCCTTACAATGATAACCGCAACCCCAACTTCCAGTCGGAGGCCCTGGCGGCCCTGGTGCGGCTGGACACCACACCTTCCGGCCAAGCCATGTTTAACGACTTGGATGCCAGCGGGCGCAACGTAACGATCCAAAACTACAGCCCCAACGACCCTTATTATGCCTCGATGGGCCCCAATAACGCCTACGCCCTGCCCCACGATAGCGTGGGCAAAAGCAACGGCACGGGCAGCGACACCACCGTGGCCTGGAACCCCCACACGCACGGGTTTGGCTCGGCCGATGCGGCCTCGAACCCCGGGGCGGATATTATTTTGGGCCATGAACTGGTACACGCCACCCACAATGCCAACGGTACCGCTGGTAACGGCCCCTTCGTGAGTAACAACCCAGGGGTCAATATTCCCGAGGAAAGGAACACGGTAGGGTTGCCCGCCAGTACCTACAATAACCCATCTGACCCCACCGATCCCCTGAACGGCACCGCCCTGCCCGACACCACCGGTAGTGCTTACAACGAAAACGCCTTCCGGCGCGATTACGCCAACCAGGGCATCGTGGCCAACCCCAACACCGGGGTGCCGCCCGTGCAGCGACCGTCTTATTTCCCGCCCACTCCCTCGGGGGGGCCTGGTTCGCCCATTTAACCACCCATCTTGCCATGACCCTGCGCTGGTTTGCCATTATAAATTTGTGTGCCTGGGCACTAGTGCCTAGTGCATGTAGCCAAAACCCGCCGGTTTCCCAACCCAAACAACCTACCTTCCCCATGAGCTTAGAGGCTAAATTCTCGATTGCGGAACAAAAATTAATTGTGGATTATCAGTTTATTAACCGGGGAAACGCGCCCGTTTACCTCACCGATATTGTGGTGTTCAATACCAAGGACGGGACCAAAATCCTCCGCGATATGCTGTATTTTCAGCAAGATGATTTCCCGTTGGTGGTGTTTTTTTCTAAGTTGGACACTACGCCCCTGCCTCCGGGCATGGCCACCGCCGCCCCCCGCAGCACTTATGGCACCCGGGTGGAGCCGGGCCAGACCCACCAGGGCCAGTTTGCCCTGCAATTGCCCATTCCCATCAAGCGGCCTTCGTGGGTGTTCCTCTTCAACAGCACTATTAAACAGGCGGCTTTGGAGTTTGGGGTGATCCCGCACGACAACGGCCTGCAAGCCGAAAAAACCACTGTGGACGGCCGGGAGGTGTATTGGCTCAATTTCCACGCTTGGGACGTGCAGCAGGTGC
Organism: Bernardetiaceae bacterium; assembly: GCA_025454895.1. GTDB lineage: Bacteria > Bacteroidota > Bacteroidia > Cytophagales > Thermoflexibacteraceae > JALONO01. Next base: position 6,296 of record JALONO010000085.1, on the reverse strand, counting down.
TCCGCTCGCCCGTGCAGGAAATCAGCATCCCCACCAAGGTAGAGTAATCACCCTAGCGCCGGGGCAATTTTGGTTTTTCGGAAAAAAAATTAACTTACACCGTCATAATCGCCTAGCCGATCGTCTTTTAACGACATTAAACCAAAGCAAAAATCTCAAATAGAATTACTAACTAAAAACGCAAACCTATGTATAATTACGGAATTGGTGGCCAGGAAGTTAAGCTGGAAACCAGCGAAGCCATCTCGGAGATTGCGCAAAATCGCACCTTGTTTATCCAGAAATTGACGGCCGATGCGCCGTTCCGGCCCCAGATCGTGGAAGGGCTGAAAACGGTGGACGAAGTTTTCGATTACTTCAAGCCCGAACAAGACGTGGAATTTACCACCGAAGACGGGGCCTCGGTGAGCGAAAAACTCCAGTTCAAAGGCGTAGGCGATTTTACGGCCAAAAACATAACCCAACAAAGCAAGTTTTTGCAAAGCTTGGACGGCCAAGCCAAAGACTACCAGCAGTTGCTCAAACAACTGAAGTCGAATAAGATTTTGAAGGCCATGCTGGAAAACCCCGATGCCAAAGCCGCCTACTTGCAGGCCTTGCAAGCCCTGATCCAAGAACTGGAAGATGCCGAGTAATAACCGCCACCTTAATTGTTCATCCCCCCAACAACAACGACTAACGAAATACACCATGGCAACTGAACTACAAGGCTCCGGCGGGTACCGCGAGCGCGAGCGCGTGGCCGATGTGGCCCAAACCCTCGAACAAAGCGCCAACAAATTGGGCAAATACGGCGGGTACGACCTGCTGGAAACCACCATTGAAGGCACCCAAAATCTGAACCCTACCAAAAAGGCCCGGAAAAAGATATTTTTGACCGAGGCCGATAAAAAAGCCGATCGCCAGCAATTGAAGAAACGCCTGGAACTTTGGTTCGACCTGGCCGCCAACTCCGAGAGCGTGGCCGAGATGATCGAGAAAAGCCAGGGCAAGGCCGAAGCGGCCATCAACCTGCTCACCGAGAACCTGCTCAAAACGGTGGAAGCCGTAAAACCGCTGGAAACCTCGTACCGCTCGCTGGCTTTGTTTTATAAGAACACCGAGTCGGACAAGCTCAAGAACGTGAGCATCATGAACGCTGACATGGAGCAGCTTACCGACCTTGACAATACCACCTTCATCGACCACGTGGCCGCCGAGTTCAAGCAAAAGTACGACCGCCTGGACCTGCGCGAAAACTACTCCATCATGTGCCTGCCTGGCTACCTGGGCAGCAACAAAGTGGTGGAAAAGTGGGCCAAAATCTGTTACGAGAACAAAGTGATGATGGTAACTGACTTTGAAAACCTCGACACGCCCGACGACGTGATCGACCTCTTCGAATCGGCCAACCTCACCGGCGGCGATGCCTACCGCTCCAACGTGATCATGGCCGCCAACTGGATTGTGGGCCGGGGCAAATACCAAGAGCTGGGCGAAGACGACAACCTGTACGTGCCGCCCTCTTCCGCCTTAGCAGGCAAAATTTACAGCACCCTCATGTCGCAAGTAACGGCCGGCCGCAAGCACGGTACCATGAACGAGGTGGACGGGGTGAAATTCCAGCTCAAAAAGAGCGAGATCGCCAGCATGGAGAAAATCGGGCTGGTGCCCATGGTGAACGAGTACGGCAAGGTAATGGCTTTCTCGGCCAAGACCCTGTTCAACGGCGACAACCTGGGCCTGCAAACCTACTCGGTGGTGCGGGTGTTCGATTGGGTAACCAAGGTGCTCATCGATTTCCTCAACCGCCGGGCGTTCGAGAACTTCAACTCCCGCACCCAGGCCGACATCCAGAAACAGATCACCAAGTTTTTGGACAGCGTAACCGGGCCGGGCAAACTGATCGAGAAATTCAAAATTTTGCGCTTCGAGCAAGACGAAGTCCAGAAAGACCGGATCCACTTGGACATTTACATGCTGCCGTACTTCCCTGGCAAAACGTTCATGATCAAGCTAGACGGCCAAAAGGGCCTCGACCCTGACAGTGCCGCCTGGGCCGCCGAGTATCAGCAAAACAACGCTTAACGCACTATTGAAAGCCTGCCGCCCCGGCCCTTCCGCCGGGGCGGATACTTAACTGGGTTGGCCAACGTTAATTGGTCAAACAGCTTTGCCGTGGGCCAAGCTTGGCCAAACCCAGTAGATTTCCGGCCGCCCGGCCCCGTAATTTCACTAAACTTGTATCGTTTTAATTAGCACACCCTAAGGCCATGGCCTACCGCATAACCCTCGAGATCGAGGGCAATAGTTACGAGCTCCGTGCCATGCTGCTGGACCTGCGGCAAATCGTGGACGAAATTGGTCGCCCGGCTACCACTACTCGCGGCGGCGTGATCCGCTTTAGCCTAGCCGACGGAGTGGAGACTGATTTTTTCGTCAATTGGATGGTGAACCCCCACCAAACCTATAACGGTGAGTTTACCTATTACAACGCCTCGGACGGGGCCGCCCGCCAGCGCATCACGTTCACCCAAGCTGTTTGTGTAGAAATGGCCGAGAGCTACAACATCGAGCCCCCCAGGGGTGCCTACTACCCGTTTGACCCCACCACCGAACGTTTCTCGATGGACATGTCTAACCAAGCCCTTTTCGTGGACACGAGTGTGGGCCTGCGCACCATGGTCGCCATCTCGTCGGAAAACCTCCGCATCGGCAATATCGATATCCAAAACCGCTGGCCCCGCCGCCAATAACCCCCTTTGCTACTACTATGAGCCAAATCAACCGGGCCGTGCTCCAAGTTGACGGAACCAACTTCACGCTCCAAGGCTGTTCTTACGGCTTCCGCCAAGACATAGACCCCGAAACGGGCCGCCCCATTGCCGGGGTGCGCACCTACCTCATTAGCGCGTTCGTGTTTTTCAATATGGATCAAAACCTCCACGACGAGGTGCTGGTCAACTGGGCCGTGCAACCCGATGCCCAAAAAGACGGCAGCATCATTTTGTACGAAAACCAAACCGGCCAGGTGAGCAAAGAAATCAGGTTTACCGGGGGGGTGCTGGTGCGCTACAACCAAGTTTCCACGGCTCGGCCCACGAGCGGGGGCGGCGGCTCAGTTTCGCTTTTTATCCAAATCACCCCGCACACGCCAAAATAGACCAGGACTTGTTTGAGCACCACACCTTCGAGATCGTGGTGCCTTACGAGGCCATCGAGGCCGAAGGCGCAGTGGGCTTCCAACAAGGCCACAAAGACCTGGCGGGTAGGCGCATCACCTTCACCCTCAGCCCTATCCAAAATGCGGCTTCGGCGGTGTTTAAGCGCAACAAGCAGGATGATTTTGTGTTCAAGGGCATTATCATCAACCTATCGTTGCGTAACACCAGCGACCTTAATAGTGTGTACGTGATCAAGGGCTACAGCCCCACCATTGTGCTCGACGACGGGCAACGCCGCCGGTGGATACTGAATTTGAAATTAAAAGAGTGGGCCGAAAAGGTACTGCAACCCTACCCCACCAACGTGCTGAAGAGCAAAGTAGAGCCGATTGACAATATCTTCAACAGCTTGCAGGTGTTCACCCCCCAGTACGATGAGAGTAACTTCCATTACCTGCAACGGGTGGCCAATAACAACTTTCAGTGGTGTTATTACAACGGCACCGAGTTTATTTTTGGTAAAGATGAGGGCAAAACCATCGATTTTTTGGTGGACGGCGTACAGTCATTCGAGCTGGGCCTCACCCTTACGCCCACCGATGCCATGCTGCGGGTGTACGATCACCTCAAAAACGAGACCTACCAAGGCAACTCGCAAAGTGAAAGCACCACAGCGGGTGGCCCGTTAGGCGAGTTTACCAGCCAACAGTCGGGCATGGTGTTTAACCAACCGGCCAACATTACCAACCCCCAGGTAATCGTGGAAGACAAATCGGTGTTGGATGCCCTGCTGCGCCAGAGCCGCCAGGCCCGCCAAGCCGAGCAGGTCAAGTTCAAAGGCCACACCGAAAATCCCAACCTGAGCGTGGGTGCCATTGTAAAAGCCAGTGCCAAAATGATGCGCAACGGCCAGCCGCATACCGAAGATTTCGGCAAGTTCCGGGTGATCAAGATCAGCCACCGGCTGGATAAGAGCGGCAACTACGAAGCCGACTTTGAGGCCCTGCCCGAGGTGCAAGATGTGCCCCCAACGCCCCCGCGCTACAGCATGAACAACATGGAGGGTAACCCAATTGGCGTATCGGACCGGGCCGAGATCATCGACAACGTGGACACCAAAAACGAAGGCCGGGTACGGGTAAAGATGATCGAGTGGGCCGTAAACGAAGATGCAGAGGCCGAGTCGCCGTGGATACAAGTGGGCACGCCTTACTCGGCCCAAGTAATTGTGGCCTACAAAGGCGGCAACGTGAACGTGCCCTACGTAGCCACCTCGGTGTACAAAGAAACCCCCGGCATCGACTACACCTCCGACCCGAAGAACAACTTCAAAACCTTCGCTACCCGGGGCGGTAACCGCATCTACTTCAGCGATGAAGAAGGCGAAGAAATGATCGTGATCAGCAACATTAAACAACCTGGCACGCTGGTGAGCCTTTACTTTAAAAAAGGCAGCAACAAAATCCGCATCAAAACGCCTGGCCAGGTGGCCATCGAGGCTAGTGATACCACCATTAACACGGGCACGTTTTCTCTCACCGCCACCAAGGAGATCAAAATCAAGGGCAAGAGCATTAGCATGACCGCCGAGGATAAAATCGATATCAAAAGCGAAAAAAGCGATATTACGATCGATGCCTTTGGCAAGTCGACTACCAAGGGCGGCATGGCCGGGGCCGATATCGACTCGGCTGGCCCGCTCAAAATCAAGGGCAACCCGCTTGAAATTGACGGTGGCCCCATGGTTACCATCAAGGGTGGCATTGTCAAAATCAACTAGCCCAGCGGGCAGGGTCATCGCCCGGTTGCGGGTTTTGGTCGGCCAATGAGTAAAATAACCACGGTAGCCTCTCGTTTTATAAAAAAAACTTAAGTGGGTTTGTCATAGTAAGGTGCCCAGCGGGCTTTTACTTTCAAACAGCCAAAAAAAGTAACTCAAAATAAAAATTTTACCGAGGCTGTCATAATCACCCGCTAACCTGACTTTAACCAGCAACAAGCCCAAAACTTGTCAGCTACTATGAAAAGTAAAATTTAAAAAATTAATTGCGAATCTTTTTATCACCCAAATCTTAACAAAACCATGTCATTCAAATCAAAATTTTTCCTGGCCGGTACCGAACTGAAGCTCAATGTTCAAACCATTAACTACAATTTCCACCGTTCTACTAACGAGCGCGGCGAAGCCACTAGCCACCTGTTCTCGGGCGGTGCTACCATCGGCTTTGAAATGGCCGAAGACGTGAAGAAATTGGTAAAGTGGGCTTTTGACGAGCAGAAGCGTACCCGCGATTGCAAAATCGAGTTCTACTCGATCAAAGAAGGCGAGCAAAAGTCGGGCGAAATTAACTTTAAAGTTTGCTATTTGGCTAGCTACAACCTGAACTTCAACCACTCGGGTGCTACTAACACCATTGCCACCATCCACATCACCTTCAACGAAATCGACGTTGACGGCGAAGCCTGGAAGTCGGAAGCTTTGTATTCCTAGACCTAACGGCGGCCCCGGCCGCACCGATAAAGTACAAAACGGCAGCCCTCTCACAAGGCTGCCGTTTTGCGTTACCCCCCTACCCTAAGGGTTTTCAAAACCCTTAGGGTGTTTCCTTGCCAGCGGCTCCGGGGCACCGCCGGTGGCCACGCCCGGCGATGGGAGGGCGGTGAGGCACGAACCGGTGCGCGGGGGCGGGCCGGGGCGGACGACCTGGCGCAGCCGGGCGGGCGTACTGGCCCGCCCCCGCGCACGGGAACGCACGTGTACCGAAGCGTCGGCCCGGCCCGCACAGCGCCGCACCCGGTAACCTATGCAAACCTCCCGGCCCCGGCGTCAAAAAAGAAGGAGCAAACGGGTGGTAATGGCCGATTGATCTTGGCAAGCAATTGATAATCAAATAGAAAATTAGTTGACCATCCATCGGTTTGGGATCAATCGGCCCCGTCGGCCTGGGCGCGGCGCACGGCGAAACCGCCGATGATGGTGCCGCAGCGCAGCCCAGCCTCGCAGTCGGCGCGGTAGTGCAGCCCCCCGTACAGGCGCGAGATGGACGCCTCGCTGGCCAGGCCGTCCAGGCGGGCGCGCTCGCTGGGGAACAGGTGGCCCAGCACGGTGGCCGCCGCCGCCGAGAAGGTGGAGTGGCCCGAGGTGTAGGCCGG
>JALONO010000084.1 GCA_025454895.1 Bernardetiaceae bacterium | reverse complement strand
GCGGCCGGGCGGCAGTTGGTATTTCCACAACAGGTTAAACCGCCGCCGTTGGTGGGCCGTGGGCAGGGTAACGGTTTCCAGTAGTTTGTCGTCCAGGTACACTTCTATCCTAAAATCGTGCTCGGCCGCTATGCCCGGTTTGCGGCGCGCCTCGCCCATGAGCACGTAACCCACGCCCTCAAAATCAGCGGAAAAATCGGGGGGGAGCACCTGGTGCAGGCCACGCTTCTCGGTGGGGAAATGGCCTACGAAGCCCTGTTCCAGGGCCACGGGCTGGGGCGTTTGCCTAGCAATGGTTACCTGCTCGCCTTGCACCCGGCCACCGTTACGTTCCACCATTTGCAGGGCCTGTTTTAGCCCCGCCTGGTACACCTCGTTGAGCGACATGGTGGTGTACTTAAAGTCCAGGTCCTCGGCCTCGGCCAGGCCCATTTTCCAGTAGGCCGGAATTTGGCCGTAGCCCAGCATGGTGCCCAAAATACCCCCCGCCGAAGCTGGGTTACAGTCGGAGTCTTGCCCACAGCGGGTGCTCACTTCCAGGGTTTTGGCAAAGTCCCCTTGGCCGTACAGCAGGCCCATCACCACGTAGGCCGCGTTAATGGTAGCATCGATGTTGAACGAGCTGAACACTCCTTCGGGACAAGTGAGGTCGGCCCCGTACTTTTTTTCTACCTCAAACCAAGTGGCCTTCCAGTCGTTGGGGTAGCGTTGGTGCCAGGCAATCACGTCGGCCATGCACTGGTGGAACTTGCTGGCCGCCGGGATGGTCTTTAGCCCTTCGCGCACCACATAATTAACGTCGGTCGAGGTGAATGCCAGGGCGTACATGGCGGCCATGTACACGCCCCCGTACCAACCGTCGCCGTAGTTCATGATGTGGCCAATTTTGTCGCACACGGCCGAGGCGGCGTTGGGCATTCCGGGGGCCATCAGCCCGGCAAAGTCGGCCTCGATTTGGAAATCGATGGCATCGGCCTGGGGGTTGTTGAGCCAATGGCCGCTGGCCGGGGGCAGCAAGCCATTAAGTACGTTGTTACGGCCCACCTGGTTAGCGTGCCAAAGTTGGTACTCGGCATTGGCGTAGGCCTGGGCGTGCGCGCTCGCGGGTGCATCGATCCCCTGGTTTTCAAATACTTGGACAAAGGTGAGGTCCATGTACACGTCGTCGTAAAGGCCGGGGCTGTTCTCCATCGTTTTTTTGATGTAGCCGTCATACCAGGCAATGGGCTGGTAGTCGTGGATGATGCCGCCCTGGTAGCGGAACTCGGTGGGGCCGCCAAACGTGCAGCCGATCACCTGGCCGGCCCAGCCGCCTTTGATCTTATCGGCCAGGGCGGTTTTAGTGAGCGTAAGGGTGCTTTGGGCCTGGCCGCCGGAGGCCCAAACCAAGCACCAAAAGCAAAAGAGACAACGTAAAATTTTCATTTTCAGGGATATAAAGTGAGAAAAATCAAAAAGTGAAGCAGGACAGCCCGCTTGGTTGAGTCCGGTGGCAATTTAGCAATTTTGCGAGCCAAATAACGGGGAAAACAAGACTGGAGTTAGCACTAGGGTAAACCGTTACTGGGCCGCCCGGCGCGGTGCCACCCCGCAACCGGGCCAAAGAAACGGAGGTTGCGATTGTCGGGACCAGCAAACCCTCCAAAAAAATCAAGGGAAACGCGGCGGATTAGCAGGCGAAAAGAGTAACGGTGCTTTGCCGCGAGTTGCGTATTTTTACCGTTGGATATTTGCCACCCCAAACGCATCAGGCATGAGCAACGCCACCGCTAATGTTACCAGCCCCGCCCCGGTCTCGGCCGTGGTGCCCGCTTCGCAGATTATCAAGGCCAGTAAATTGCTGCGGAGCATTGTGCTGCAAACGCCGCTGGGCTACAACGCCAACCTATCGGAAAAATACGGGGCCAATATTTGGCTCAAACGGGAAGATTTGCAGGTGGTGCGTTCTTACAAAATCCGGGGCGCGTACAACAAAATCAACAGCCTGAGCCGCAGCGAATTGGAACGGGGCGTGGTGTGCGCCAGCGCGGGCAACCACGCACAAGGGGTGGCGTTTTCATGTAAGTTGCTCAAAATCAAGGGCACGATTTTTATGCCCACGCCCGCGCCCCAGCAAAAAGTGAAGCAAGTGAAGTTCTTCGGCCGCGAGTATGTGGACATTGTGCTCACCGGCGACACCTTTGACGATGCCTACAACGAAGCCATCAAGTTTTGCCAGGCCAATAACAATGTGTTCATCCACCCGTTTGACGACGAGAAGGTGGTGGAGGGTCAAGGCACGGTGGGCGTGGAAATTTTAGAAGATGCCCAGGCCAATATTGACTACTTGTTTGCCCCCATTGGCGGGGGCGGCCTGCTGGCGGGCGTGGGCAGCTATTTTAAACAGCTCAGCCCCAACACCAAGCTCATTGGCATTGAACCCACCGGGGCCCCGGCCATGAAAATGGCCCTGGAGCAGGGCCAGGTGCTTACCCTGGAAAAAATCGACAAGTTTGTGGACGGCGCGGCCGTGCAGCGGGTGGGCCAACTGCCGTTTAGTATTTGCCAAGAACTGCTGTCGGGCGTTACCCTGGTGCCGGAAGGCAAGGTGTGTACCACCATCCTGCAACTTTACAACGAAGACGCCATTGTGGTGGAACCCGCCGGGGCCTTGTCGGTGGCCGCGCTGGACTTCCACCGCGAGGAGATCAGGGGCAAAAACGTGGTGTGCATCGTCAGCGGCGGCAACAACGACATCACCCGCATGGAGGAAATGAAGGAACGCTCGCTCCTATACGAGGGCCTCAAGCACTACTTTATCGTCAACTTTCCGCAACGGCCCGGGGCCTTGCGCGAGTTTGTGAGCGAGGTGCTAGGCCCGGCCGATAACATTGTGCATTTTGAGTACACCAAAAAGAACAACCGCGACAAAGGCCCGGCCTTGATTGGCATCGAGGTCGACTCCCGGCACGACTACGAGCAACTGGTAAGCCGGATGCGCGAGCGCAACTTTTCGTTTGAAGCAGTGAACGACCGCCCCGACCTGTTTACGATTTTAATTTGATCCGCTTATGAAAACGCTGTTTGTGTGGGCCGCCCTGCTGGCCTGCCCACTGGCCACGCTGGCCCAAACCACGCCCCAGGGCAACGATGCCCAGCTCAACCTCAACAACATCGGCACGGCGGGCACCAACGGGGTAGTGCGCACCTACGACAACCGCTACGATGGGGTACGCAACAGCCCCTACCTGTTGGACCCCTGGCTCAAGGGCAACTTGTTGCTGGCTAACGGCCAAAAGTACGAGCAGGTGTCGCTCAAGCTCAACACCCACCAAGACGAGCTCGTGTTCCGCCGCACCGGGGGCGACTCGGTGATTTTGAACCGGCAAAACGTGGCCCAGTTCGAACTAAGCAGTCCGGCGGGCCAACCGCTGGCCTTCCGTTGCTGGCAACCCGAGGGGGCTAGCCAGCCCGGCTACTACCAGGTGCTGGCCCAGGGCAAGTACGGCCTGTACGTGCGGCACACCAAAACGCTGCTCAAGGCCGATTTTAAGGGAGCTTACAGCAGCGGCCGCACCTACGACGAATTTGTGGACGAAAAAACCTACTACCTCACCCTGCCCGACCAGCCCAATACGCTGGTAAAAGTAAAGCTAAGCCCCAAAACCCTGCTCAAAGCCTTACAAGACAAAGGCCCGCTGGCCCAATACGCCGAAAAAGAGAATCTAGATTTGAAAAAAGAGGCCGATGTGGCCAGGCTGCTGGCGTTTGCCAACCAGTGATGTCGTATTAAAATGATTACCTGGTTTTTAGCGATTGCCCAAGGACATCAAAGTTGTTACTAGTTGAAAATGAGCTTTTTAGAAAGATTTTGGAGAGGATGGCGCAATTTTGAAGCAAGTACAGGTAATGGGGAACAAGGCCGATTAACCCCTGGCCAAGCCTCGGCTAAGCCAAAAACGGGCCTCCCCAAAGAGCGGAAGCCCGTTTGCCATTCACCTAACCAGCCTCACTGCCTCGCCACCAGGGCAAAATCGCCCGGCGAGCCAATAAAGGCCGCTTTGTCTTTGCTAATTACGATCGGGGTGTGCAGCAAGCCCGGCGTGTGCTGGATTAACTTGATGTAGTCCCGGTCATCGCCCAGTTCGGGCAGTTCGTCGTTGTCCCGGATCAGTTCGCGCAGCGGGCAGTTAAGCCGCATGGCCACTTCTTCCAGCAACGTACCGCGGAGGGGATGCGTGGCCACATCAAACGCCCGCACATGCGTGAAGTTACTTTGCGCGTAGGCAAAAATTTTGCGCTCGCGGCCCAAGCTGCTATTATAAAACACGATAACTTCGTTGGGATGATTCTCGATCATGGCCGTGGGGTTTTAGTTTGATACCCCTAAAGTAGAAAACCTGACTTTCCGCCGCGATGACCTAGGTCACAGTCCAAACTGACTTTTACTGGCCAATTGGCACCTTATGCCTTACCAAAACCCGGAACACCCGTTTTTCAACGCCGAAATTAAGCCCGCCCTGGTGGTGATCAACATTTTGCTGGGCCTGTTACTGCCGTTTACCCTTATTATTGGCCTGGGGTTGCTGGTGGCCAAGCCCTTGCAATTGCTGTTTTCGGCCCAGGCCACTTGGTACCAAACCGTGGTGGTGATGGTGGCCGGGGTGGGCTTGCCCGGCAGTATTGCCTGGTCGTTGTTTGCCACTTGGCGCTACTACCGCCGGGCAAACTACCACCGAGCGTTTTGGGCCAGCTTGGCCCCGGTTATTTTTGGGGCGGCTATGCTGGTGCTGTTTGGGTTGGTGTACATCATCGATACCATTGTGCTGCTTTTCCGCTAGGTAAGGCCCCTTTTGATGGCCCACCCTGGTCAGTTTTGAAAAAATTTAGGGGCGAAGTTTTGCAATAATGGGCCGTTACCGTAATTTTGCCCACTCAAATTCCAAGCCTCCTAATGCAGCGTTCGTCTAGGGGTTAGGACACATCCCTTTCACGGATGTAACACGGGTTCGATTCCCGTACGCTGTACACGCAACCCTGGCCAACTGGCCGGGGTTTTTTGTTGGGTTTGGCCTGGGGGTTTTTTGCTCCAGCCCCAAAACAAATCTCCTGCCGTCGGCTCCGGGCCACGGCAGCGGGGGAACGGGGTGGGCCAAGGCACCGGGGCCTGCCGCGCCCGGTGGCCGGAACGCTGGGGTTGGGGCCCCCAGGTGCGTGGGCGGGCGGGCGCGCGGCCCGGCGCTAGCGGGCTGGGTGCCCGCCCGCCCACGCACGGGAGCGATAGCGCACCGTGGAGGACACCGCACCGCGCTTGGCTATGGAAACCGGCGGTGGTTGGCGCCCAACAAGAAAAAACGTTGGGGTGGATGGTTGACTAATGTGCCTCGGCAATTAGCTCAAAATCATAGTTTTAAGAAGCGGTGCCAGGCTTTTTAAACCCGGCCCGGGCCTCAATTTTACAACCATCTGATCACCAACGCCTCACCTACGGCCAGGAGGCTAAATATCAAACTTGATGCCCTGGGCCAGGGGCAGGGCGTTGCCGAAATTGAGCGTGTTAGTTTGGCGGCGCATGTAGGCTTTCCAGGCATCGGAGCCAGACTCGCGGCCGCCGCCGGTTTCCTTTTCCCCGCCAAAGGCCCCGCCAATCTCGGCCCCGGAGGTGCCAAGGTTTACGTTGGCGATGCCGCAGTCGCTGCCCCAGGCGGCCAGAAACGCCTCGCTCTGCTGCAAGTGGTTAGTGAAAATGGCCGAAGATAGCCCCTGCCGCACCCCGTTTTGCAAGGTAATGGCGTTCTCGACCCCGCCGTGGTAGGGCATCAAATATAAAATGGGGGCAAAAGTCTCTTCTTGCACGGTGGCCAAGTGATTTTCTGCTTCCACAATGGCTGGGGTTACGTAGTTGCTTTTTTCGGCCACGCCGGGCAGCACCTGCCCGCCCACTAACAGGCGGCCGCCCTCGGCCTGCACCTTGGCCAGGGCGTTTTTAAAGTTGATCACCGCGTCTTGGTCAATGAGCGGACCTACCAGGTTGCCGTCTTTGAGCGGGTTGCCGATGGGCAGTTTCCGGTACACGTTCACCAACCGCTCGCGCACGTCTTCGTACACATCGGCGTGCACGATGAGGCGGCGGGTGCTGGTGCAGCGCTGGCCGCAGGTGCCCACCGCGCCAAACACGGTGGAACGGATGGCCATGTCTAGGTTGGCGTACTCGGTGATGATGACGGCATTGTTGCCGCCCAGTTCCAAAATGGAGCGGCCCAGCCGGGCGGCCACCGCTTGGCCCACGCTTTTGCCCATCCGGGTGGACCCCGTGGCCGATACCAGGGGCACCCGCCCGTCGTTGGCCATCAGCTTGCCAATTTCCGGCCCACCGATGATCAAATTAAAGAGACCCTCGGGCAAATGGTTTTCTTTTAGCACTTGGGCCACAATGTGCTGGCAGGCCAGGGCCGTTAGCGGGGTTTTTTCGGAGGGTTTCCACACGCACACGTTGCCGCAAACGGCGGCCAGCATGGCGTTCCAGGCCCACACCGCCACCGGGAAGTTGAACGCCGAGATAATGCCTACCACGCCCAGCGGATGGTACTGGTCGTACATGCGGTGGTAAGGCCGCTCCGAGTGCATGGTAAAACCGTGCAGTTGGCGGCTGAGGCCCACGGCAAAATCGCAGATGTCGATCATCTCCTGCACCTCGCCCAGCCCCTCTTGCTTGATTTTGCCCATTTCCCAGGTAACCAGTTCGCCCAGTGGTTCCTTATAATGGCGGAGTTTTTGGCCAATTTGTCGCACAATCTCGCCCCGCTGGGGGGCGGGCGTGCGCTGCCAAACCGTAAAAGCCGCCTGGGCCTGCTGCACTACCAGATCGTAATGGGCGGGGGTAGCCCATTGCACCGCCGCCAGCCGGGTGCCGTCGATGGGCGAGCGGACCTCGTGGCCCGGCCCCTCGGCGTGGCCGCCCCAATGTTGGCCGGTGCTGTAAGCGGGGTTAACGGGGGCCAGCCCCAGGGTAGTGAGCAAATGAGCCAGCGGTTGCGAGGGAGTTTCCATAACTTAAGTTTTTGATGGGTTGGAGATCAAGAAGATACGAATTGGCCGCTTAGTTGGCCATCTTCTTTCTAGTTTGCTCGGCATGGCGGTTTCTTCCCTTTAAAATCTGTAAGAAGAACAAGCGGCTTGGGGAAGAAACCAGCATTTAAATGGTTGACTACAAATATTTTAACGAATAAAGCAACAAAATGGCGGCGTGGGTTTTTTATCTCCGCCAAGCGGGCAAAAGTAGCCGAAAAATTGGGCAAACGGGTGGGCCGTTGCCCCTGGCCTCGTTTGACATGTTAACCAAATGAGTCAACTTTACACCCTTATAACTTTACCCGAACGCGCATGGCCAATCGTTACCTGTGGGGTTTTGATTTAGGGGGGACCAAAATCGAGGGCGTGGTGCTGCAGGCCACCACCCAGCAGGTGCTGGTGCGGCAGCGCATCCCCACCGAGGCCCACTTGGGCTACGAGCACATAGTGCGGCAAATCGTGAAACTGCGCGACCTGCTGGCCCAGCAAGTGGGCCACTCGCCCGACCAACTGGGCATTGGCACCCCCGGCACGGTGGACCCCGGCACCGGGCTGATGAAAAACAGCAACTCCACCGCCCTAAACGGCCAACCCCTAGTGGCCGATCTGCAAACCGCCCTGGGTATCCCCGTCCGCCTGGCCAACGATGCCAACTGCTTTGCCCTGGCCGAAGCCACGATGGGCGTAGTGCCCGAACAAGTACCTGATTATGAATGTGTTTTTGGCGTGATCCTGGGCACGGGCGTGGGCGGCGGCGTAGTGGTGCGCGGGCATGACGGCCAGCCCGTGGTGCTGGGCGGCCAGCACGGCATCGGTGGCGAGTGGGGCCATAACTTTTTGGACGAAAGCGGCGGACCGTGCTACTGCGGCCGGGCCGGGTGCGTGGAAACCATCCTTTCCGGCACGGGGCTGCAAAAGTACTACCAGCAGCAGAGCGGCCGGTTTGCCAAACTGCCCGACATTGTGGCCTGGGCCGCCCACGGCCAAGACCCCGTGGCCGTGGCCACCCTGGAGCGGCTGGTGAACATGTTTGGGCGGGCCATCGCCCCCATCATTAACGTATTGGACCCCAACGCGGTGGTGCTGGGCGGCGGCGTGGGCAACATCGACCTGTTGTACAGCCAAGGCGTGGCCCAGGTGCTCAAGTACTTATTCAACCCCCGGTTAGAGACCAAATTCCTCCGCCCCAAGCTCGGCGACAGCGCGGGCGTGTTCGGCGCGGCCATGCTGGTGGCCTAAAACCTTTTTTTCAGGTTGGTAGTTTGATGAACAGTTGGTCTATATTTGCAAAACCGAACGCCCTAAACTTAACTCGCCGCTTATGAATGCAACGGCACCAGCAGTGGATTTTGTGATGCTGGTCGATGATAACGATACCGACAATTTTATCAGTCGCCGAATTATCGAATTGACCAAATTTGCCAACCGGATCGAGATCAAGAATTCCGGCAAAAGTGCCCTGCAATACTTGGAAGCCTCCAAGGACGATGATCACAAATTGCCCAATTTGATCTTTTTGGACATCAACATGCCCATTGTGGATGGTTTTGTGTTCCTCTACGAGTTTGAGAAGTTCCCGGAAAACGTGCGCAAGAAGAGCAAAATCATCATCCTGTCCAGTTCAGACAACAAGCGCGACATCGAGCGCATCATGGGCGACAAGTACGTGATCAAGTTCATCACCAAGCCCCTCACCGAAGACATTTTGAAAGACGTTCGCACCCTTTTGGCCAGCGTGGCGTAGTTTTTTTAAGAATAAACCTGGCCAACTATTGGTTGAGTGGATAAATACCCTAATTTTGCAGTCCGAAAAATTTTGACAGCGCGTCATGAAAAGAACCTACCAACCCTCCAACCGCAAACGCCGCAATAAGCACGGCTTCCGCGAGCGGATGTCGACCCACAACGGCCGCCGGGTAATCAAAGCCCGCCGGGCTAAAGGTCGTAAAAAGCTGACGGTATCTGACGAAAGACGCCACAAAGGCTAATTTATCGCGGCTCGCTGTCTTTAATGGGGCGGCCGCTGGTTTTGTATCCTATTGGCACTACATTCTTTTTGTCGGCACGAGCGGCTGAAAAGCGACAAAATAATCCAGGAGCTTTTTAAAAAAGGCTCCTCTGTTTTTTTATACCCCTTCAAGATTTATTATTTGCCCATTGCCCCGCAACCAGTTGGCTTTTTTTGGCCCAAAGTGCTGGTTTCGGTGAGTAAGCGGCAGTTTAAGCGGGCGGTGGACCGCAACCGCATCAAACGGCTGGTGCGCGAGGCGTACCGGCTGCACAAAGCCACCGTGTTTGGGGAGGCCCCCAGCGGCCAGTGGCCCCAAACCGCCCCCGGGGCCGAGCCACACACCTGGGCCATTGGGCTGGTGTACGTGGCCAAGCAAGAAGAACCCCTACCTCTGCTGGCCAAAAAACTGGTAGCGGGCCTGCAAGCCCTATTAGCCGGACAAGCCAGCCAGCCGCCCGGCTACAGTAAGAACGCAAAGCCCCAGGCCCGGCCCTGAGGCAATTTCAGCCAAAGGGCAGAACGCCGTCCGCGTAGCGTAAGCCCTGCGGAATGCCTTCTGCCCTCATGAGCGACTGATCAATTACGTTACTTTTTGGTGGTTTTGGCCGCCGCCGCCTTGGAGTTATCCTTGTGCGGCCGGGAGTTGCCGTAAGACCCGATGGCTATTTTACCACGGCGGGTCTTTTTATCGCCTTTGCCCATTTTGGTGGTGGTTTAATGAATTTTAGGCGGCAAAATTAGGCTTTCAACTTCAATTCGCGGAGGCGTTCGTTCAAAAATTCGCCCGCCGTGATGTCGGGGTAGGCTTTGGGGTGCTGCTCGTCCACACAGTTGGGGAGGGCGGCCAGGCTCATCTCGGAGCGGGGGTGCATAAAAAACGGCATCGAGAACCGGGAGGTGTGCATGAGCGCCCGCGGCGGGTTCACCACCCGGTGGATGGTGGATTTGAGCCGGTTATTGGTGTGCCGCTCCAGCATGTCGCCCACGTTTACCACAATTTGTTCGGGCAGGGCCGTGATGGGGATCCACTTACCGTCGCGGCGCAGCACCTGCAGGCCGTCGGCACTGGCCCCCATCAGCAAGGTGATGAGGTTGATGTCGCCGTGGGCGGCGGCCCGCACGGCATCGGGGGCCAGGCGGTCCGGTTCCAAAATGGGGAAGTAATGAATGGCCCGCAAAATGCTGTTCCCAAAGCGGATTTTGTCGTCAAAGTAGTTTTCGGCCAGGCCCAGGTACAGGGCGGCGGCCCGCAGCAGGGTTTGCCCGGCCCGCTCCAGGGTGCGGTAGGCCTCCAAGCCCAAGCCCCGGAACTCGGGCAAAATGTCGTCCGGGAAAATGTTGTCGGGGTACTCGGCCTTTACCGGGTCGGTGGGGTCGGTAACCTCCTGGCCAATGTGGTAAAACTCCTTCAGGTCGGGCACGGTGTGGCCCTTGGCCTGCTCTTTATTTTTGCTGATGTAGCCCCGCTGCCCGGCCAGTTCGGGAAACTCGTACCGGGTTTTAGTGGCATCATCCAGGCTAAAAAACTTTTGCACCACTTGGTACAACTTGGCGGAAAGCTCATCGCTAAGGCCGTGGTTTTTTACGGCCACAAAGCCGATGTTGGTCCAGGCATCGCCCAGGGCTTGCACAAAACGGGCCTTGCGGGCCGGGTCGCCAGCGGTAAAGTCCGCCAGGTCGAGCGACGGCACCTCGTCATACAGAATTTCTGCCATAACCATCAAAAGTTTACGAAGTACAAAAATGGGGAATATTGCGCAAAAACTTTTTTTGTCGCATATTTGTTAGCTTGTAACCAATGAAGCAACTCGGCATCATCCTCGCCCCCACGGCCGCCTTTATGGGCCTGTATTTTTTATTAGCGACCCTGCTGATAGAACGGCCCCGGGTGCGCGAAAACGAGGAGAACCAAGCTGAAGAAACCCCCGAGCTGACCGATCCAGCCGAAGAACCCGAAGAAGAAACCAAAAAACGGGTGGTAAAAGTGAAACTGGAGCAGCCCGCCCGCTAGCTTTGTGCCCCTAGCGCACAACCTTGGTGATCCGTACCCTTACCCCCGCCCCCTGGCCCGACTACGAACTGATCGACACGGGCGATTTCGAGAAGTTAGAACGTTTTGGGCCGCACGTGGTGGCCCGCCCCGAGCCGCAGGCCGTGTGGGACAAAGCCCTGCCCCCTCGCGAGTGGGAGCGGCTGGCCCAGGCGGTGTTTAGCCGCGAGGCCGGGCCGGATCGGCAAACCGAGCGCGGCCGCTGGTCGTTGGCCCCCTCCATGCCCGAGCGGTGGATGATGCGCTACGCCCGGCCCAACTGGCAAGCAACCTTTAAAGTGGCGTTGTCGGCGTTTAAGCATGTGGGGGTTTTCCCGGAGCAGGCGGCCAATTGGGACTATATTTATCAGCAGTGCCAGCCCCTGGTTGCCCCCAAAGTGTTGAACCTGTTTGCCTACACGGGCGTGGCCTCGCTGGCGGCCCGGGCGGCGGGCGCGCAGGTAACGCACGTGGACGCGGTCAAGCCCGTGATCACCTGGGCGCGGGAGAACATGGAGGCCAGCCACCAAACCGACATCCGCTGGGTGGTGGAAGATGTCCTCAAGTTTGTGGAACGCGAGGCCCGGCGCGGCAACCGCTACCAGGGCCTTATTTTGGACCCGCCCGCCTACGGTAGGGGGCCTAACGGCGAAAAATGGGTGCTCGAGGACCACCTGAACGCCCTGCTCAAAGTTTGCGCCCAACTGCTGGCCCCACCGCCCCACTTTTTTGTGCTCAACTTGTACTCGTTGGGGTTCTCGGCCCTTATTGTAGAGAACTTGCTGCAAACGATTTTTAAGCCCGCCGGCCTGGACTGCGGCGAACTGTACCTCACCGACCGGGCCGGTCGCAAACTGCCCCTCGGGGTTTACGGGCGGTTTGGGGGGTAGGCACTGCCTTGCCGATCGTTAAAAATGAGTTGCCCCAACCGGCGGGGCCTAAACCACGCCCCTAGCTTTGGCCTGCCACCCTCGGGGCGCGCCCAAGGCACTACTTTGCGCCCCGGTTGCTATTTTTGCCCCCGCTTAACCGTAAAACCACTACGTACATCATGGGACGCGCATTTGAATTCCGCCGGGGCCGCAAGGAAAAACGCTGGGACTGGATGGCCAAAACCTTTACCAAGTACGGCCGGGAGATCTCGCTTGCCGTAAAACAAGCCGGGCCGGACCCGCTCACCAACTCGCGCCTGCGGATTGTGTTGCAAAACGCCAAAAACGACAACATGCCCAAAGACCGCATCGAGTCGGCGATTAAACGGGCCTCTTCTAAAGACGAAAAAGGCTACGAAGAAGTAGTGTACGAAGGTTACGGCCCCCACGCCGTGGCCATTTTGGTGGAAACCGCCACCGACAACCCCACCCGCACGGTGGCCAACGTGCGCCTCATTTTCAACCGGGGCGGCGGCTCGCTGGGCAAGTCTGGCTCGCTCGATTTTGTGTTCCAGCGCAAAGGCGTGTTCAAACTCGCGCCGGCGGGCCTTAGTCTGGACGACCTCGAGCTCGAACTCATCGACTTTGGCCTCGAGGAAATTAGCCAGGACGACGAGGCCGTGTACCTCTACACCGCTTTTACCGACTTTGGGACCATGCAAAAAGCCCTGGAGGAGCGGTCTATTAACGTACTAAGCGCCACTTTGCAGCGCATCCCCAACAGTTTTGTGGAAGTTACCGACGAACAGGCCGAGGAAATCGAGGAGATCGTGGACAAACTCGAACAAGACGAAGACGTGCAAGCCGTTTACCACAACATGAAATAAGTAGCTATGCCTCCACCGCCCGCCTCGGAGCCGCCCCGTCGGCGTCATATCAGTAGCATTGGCGAGGCCATCGAGGACCTGCTGCGCACCTACCAGTTAGAGGGCCGCTTCCACGAGGCCGAGTTGCTCAACGCCTGGGATCGGCTTATGGGCGCGCCCATTGCCCGGCGCACTACCCGCCTGTTCATTAAAAACCGGGTGCTATACGTGGAAGTCGACTCGGCCCCGCTCAAAAGCGAGCTGACCATGACCAAGACCAAAATCTTGGAGTTGCTCCAGCGCGACCTGCCCGTGCGCGTGGTGGACGAGGTGGTGTTTTTGTAACCCGCCCCTGGTTGGCCGCCATTGGCCGCTCCAAGTTGCTGCTCTCAAACGTAGCTTAACAACTTATCGCCGCTTTTTTGCCGTTCGCCGTCGCTTTTTTGCGGGCTGCCGAAGGTAGCTTGGTGGGATTGTAACCCTAAAATACTTTTGTATCGTAAATACTATCAGAAAACATCCACTGCCCATCAAACGGCAGTTCGTGATAAAAATCTTATAGTTTTGGTTAGAAATGATGAGGACACAAAGAAGGCGCGGTTTCCGCGCCTTTTTTGTTTTGGGGCGATTTTAGACGGAAGGGGTTGCTAGGGTAGTCCCCTTGCGCATCATGTATGATCGCTTCAAAATTGTGTTCCCTCTCACAGGCTTATCTTAAAGGGGTTTGGAGCATTATCCAAGGCACGAGGGCTGGGTAAAGGTCTCCGCTGGTAAGGGACTGTGCATGGGGCCCCAAACCCCTCCAAGATTAGCCCCTGGGCCAGGGTTGGAGGGGACTGTGTTTCTTTGTTTTATGCAATCACAAATTTCGCCCCTATCCGATTATTATCCTTGCAACTAATTGGTTTTGGATTATTTAGAAGTTGTTTTGGAATTTCAAAACATTTATATTCAATTAATTAAGTTTATTTGCATTACTTTGATCGGCTTATGGCTGCGATAAACCGGATCAAAACTTTGCTCAGTCCCAACCATTTGAAGCTAAAGGGCTTAAAAATGAGCAATTTCAAT
>JALONO010000083.1 GCA_025454895.1 Bernardetiaceae bacterium | reverse complement strand
GCCCAACGAGAAAATTTCTTGGGGCAAGCTGCACATGACTTCGCCCTCGTTCGTGATAGAGTCAGATGCTACCATTGTGGCCCCGCTCATTTTTGCTTACGTGCTGGGGCACTAAACCCAGATCAATGGCTAGATCAGCCATTGGTAAAACCAACCCATCTTTTCTAAATCAAAAACGCTTTGTCCGGTCGGGCAAAGCATAATACCAAAATCAAATCGGGATTGCGTATTCACTGTCTTTTAAATGATTGATAATCAAAGACAACAATCATTTAATCATGCAATCATTAAGTCATTTTAGTATAAACAGCGTAATGCTTATTCTTTCTAATCCGGTTAGCCGTTCGACAGCGCCTCGGCCCCGCCCACGATCTCCAAAATCTCCTTGGTGATGGCGGCCTGGCGGGTACGGTTGTAGGTGAGCCGGAGTTCTTTTAACAACTCGCCCGCGTTTTCGGTGGCTTTGTCCATGGCGGTCATCCGGGCCCCCTGCTCCGAGGCGTTTGACTCCAACACGGCCTTGTAAAACTGGATTTTCAGCGACTTCGGCAGCAAATCGGCCATGATCTCGGCCCGGTTGGGTTCGTAGAGGTAGTCAGTGTTGTTGGCTACTTGCTGCTTGGCCTGGGTAGGGGCGGCGGCCAGGGGTAAAAACTGGCTGGTACGCACAATCTGGGTGGCCACGTTTTTAAATTCGTTGTACACCACTTCCACCACGTCAAAGTGTTTGTCCACGAAGCCTTGCATCACAAACTCAGCGGCTTGGCGCACTTTGGCAAACGACAGGCCGTGGAATATCTCGGTAAATTCTTCGTTGATTTTGGCGTTACGGCGTTTGAAAGCATCGCGACCTTTGCGGCCCACGCATAGGTAGGTTACCTGGCCTTTGCGTTGCTGCTCCGAGTATTTATTTTCTACCAGGCTGTTAACCGCCTTCACGATATTGGCGTTGAAACCGCCGCACAACCCCCGGTCAGAGGTAACCACCACCACTAACACATTTTGAATGGGCCGTTCTTCGGCAAAAGGGTTGACAGCTTGCTCCTCGGTGTTGGCGATCAGGTTGCTCAAAATGCCTTGCAGGCGCTCCGAATAGGGGCGCATCTGCAAAATATTGTCTTGGGCTTTGCGCAGTTTGGCCGCCGCTACCATTTTCATGGCTTTGGTGATCTGCTGCGTGGACCGCACGGAGTTGATCCGGTTTCTTACTTCCTTTAAACTCGGCATATCGTTAGGCTTTTCACCGGCCAGCGGCGGGTGAATGAGTAATCAATTGGGTAAAGGGCGGGCCAGCGACCAGGTAAATAGCCGCTGGCTTCGCTGGTTTATTTATAGCTTTTGGCCAGGTCAGTGGCTACCGTTTTGAGTACTTTGGTCACGTTGTCGTCGAACTTACCGGCGCGCAGGGCGGCCAAAGTCTCTTCGTGGCTGGCTTCCAGTAGGGCCAAGAAATCTTGCTCAAATTGCCGCACTTTGTTCACGGGCACGTTGTCGAGCAGGCCGCTGGTAGATACGTAGATGATCGCCACCTGCTTTTCCACCGACACGGGCGAGAATTGGCCCTGCTTCAGGATTTCCAGGTTGCGGCGGCCCCGCTCGATGATGAGCTTAGTGGCCGCGTCCAGGTCAGAGCCGAACTTGGCAAAAGCTTCCAGTTCGCGGAACTGCGCCTGGTCCAACTTGAGGGTACCCGCCACTTTCTTCATCGACTTGATTTGGGCGGCCCCACCTACGCGCGACACCGAAATACCCACGTTAATGGCCGGCCGGATCCCCGAGTTGAACAAGTTCGACTCCAAGAAAATCTGCCCGTCGGTGATCGAGATCACGTTAGTAGGAATGTAAGCTGATACGTCGCCCGCTTGGGTTTCGATGATGGGCAGGGCGGTGAGCGAGCCGCCGCCTTTTACCCGGCCTTGCAGCGAGGGCGGCAGGTCGTTCATGGCCTGGGCCACCGAATCCGACTGGTTGAGCTTGGCCGCGCGCTCGAGCAGGCGCGAGTGCAGGTAGAATACGTCGCCGGGGTAAGCCTCGCGGCCGGGCGGGCGGCGCAGCAGCAGTGATACCTCGCGGTAGGCCACGGCTTGCTTCGACAGGTCATCGTACACCACCAGGGCCGGGCGGCCGGTATCGCGGAAGTACTCGCCAATGGCCGCACCCGCGAACGGGGCGTAGAACTGCATAGGGGCTGGGTCGGCGGCCGGGGCAGCTACCACCACGGTGTAGGCCAAGGCCCCGCTTTTCTCCAGGGCAGCCACCACCTGGCGGATGGTGGACGCTTTTTGGCCCACGGCCACGTAAATACAATAAACGGGCTGGCCTTTTTCGTAAAACTCGCGCTGGTTAATAATCGTATCGATCACCACGGCGGTTTTGCCGGTTTGGCGGTCGCCGATCACCAGTTCGCGCTGGCCGCGGCCGATGGGGATCATCGAATCGATGGCTTTGATACCAGTTTGCAGTGGCTCGTTGACGGGCTGGCGGTAAATTACGCCAGGAGCTTTGCGCTCCAGGGGCATTTCAAATTTTTCGCCAGTGATGGGGCCTTTGCCGTCAATAGGCTGGCCCAAGGTATCCACCACGCGGCCCAGCATCCCGTCGCCCACTTGAATGGAGGCGATCCGACGGGTCCGTTTCACGATGTCGCCTTCTTTGATCCCGGTCGATTCGCCAAAAATTACGGCCCCCACGTTGTCTTCTTCCAGGTTGAGTACTAAGCCCTGCAAGCCGTTGCTAAATTCCAGCAGTTCGCCCGACTGGGCCTTGCTCAAACCATAAATGCGGGCCACCCCGTCGCCTACTTGGAGTACGGTACCCACTTCTTCTAGTTCGGCTTCGGTTTTAAAGTTCGACAGTTGCTCGCGCAAAATGGCGGAAACTTCGTCGGGTCTAATCTGAACCATGATGATATTTTTAAATTAGATAGGACAAATTGATAAATTTACCAGGGCAAAAAAGGGATGGCCTTGGCTAGATTTCTTTGATGTATAAGTTTTGGGAAAACAACGCCCGCAGGTCTTGCAAGCGGCTCCGCACCGAGTCATCCACTTGGCGGTCGCCGATGCGCAGCACAAACCCACCCACCAGGTCGGGGTCCAACTTCTCTTTTAGTTCCACCTGGTTTTTGCCGGTCATCGTTTTTACCTCGGCCACAAACTGGGACCTAATTTCGGGGGTGAGCGGCACGGCCGTGATCACGGTGGCGTTCTCGACCCCCATGGTAGCATTGTACAACAGGTGAAACTCCTGGGCAATGGGTTCTAAAATGGCTTCGCGGTGTTTCCGGGCGATGATGTCGAAAAAAGCCAGCGTCAAATCGTTTACTTGGCCGCTGAACAACCGCTTGAGCACCGCCGATTTTTTATCGTGGGTGATGATGGGGTTGCGCAGCATTACCCGCAGGTCGCGGCTCGTTTCGCAAGTGTTGGCAAACAGGAGCATGTCTTGGTGTACTTGCTCGAGCAGGCCTTTCTCCTGGGCCAGGCCCGCCAACGACTTGGCATAACGGGAGGCAACTTTCGACTCGGTCATGAGGTGTTAGTTATTTCGGATACGCCTGATCAAGTGTGGCAATCCTAAAGGTTTATTAATAGGTTAGGCTGGTGGTCGGAGCAAAAGCACTCGTTGGGCCAAAGCCTAGTCCTGAACTTAGTTTACTTTCAGGTCGTTCATGTAATCTTTGATCAGGGCCTCTTGCGCGGGGGTGCTATTCAATTGGTTGCGCAAGATTTTTTCGGCCAGGCTGAGCGATAAATTGGCCACCTGGTTCTTTACCTCGGTGAGGGCGGCCATGCGCTCACTCTGGATGGCCTCTTGGGCCAGTTTGATCATGCGTTGTCCTTCCTCGGTGGCTTTTTCGTGGGCCTCGCTCACCAGTTTATCGGCGGCGGCTTTGGCTTCGCGCATCATTTTGTCACGCTCGGCGCGGGCTTCGGCCAGCAGGGCCTCGTTTTCCGCCTTCAAGCGCGACATCTCGGTTTTGGCCCGCTCGGCCGATTGCAAAGCTTCCTCGATCGACCGGCTGCGTTCGTCCACGCTGTCCAGGATGGGTTTCCAGGCATACTTGCGCAGCAGCAACAACACGATGAGGAAAAACAGACTGGTCCAGAAAATGAGGCCAATGCCGGGGGTGATTAATTCCATGATTGCTTGTGGGTGATTTTTACGCGGTAGTAGTTAAACGACAACAAACCCGGAGCGCTAACCGCCCCGGGTTGTTGGTAATACCTTAGCCAGCGATCAGGAAGCAAACCGCGATGGCGAACAATGCGGCACCTTCGATCAGACCAGCCGAAATCAGCATTCCGGTTTGTACCCGGCCAGCCATTTCCGGTTGGCGGGCCATTGATTCAACGGCACTGCCCCCAATGCGGCCAATGCCCAAACCAGCGCCCAACACGGCCAGACCAGCCCCAATACCAGCACCCAGTGTGCCGATGTTACCGGTCATTTCCAAAAGAATGTTTAACAACATGATGGTAAAAATTATAGAGAATTGAGAAAAGAAATTGCGAACAACAATTGATTAGTGATGAGCGGCTTCGTGCTCATGGTCGTGGTCTTCAATGGCCAGGCCAATGAACAGCGACGACAGCAGGGTGAAAATATAGGCTTGGAGCGCGGCCACGAACAGTTCAAGGAAGGTGATGGCCACTACGAAGAAGCCCACGGGTGCGCCCATCGCCACGTTTTTAAACAAGAAAATGAAGCTCACCAAACTCAAAATTACGATGTGGCCCGCCGTGATGTTGGCAAAAAGACGGATCATCAACGCAAACGGCTTGGTGAAAATACCGATGAGCTCGACCGGGATCATGATAATAAGCATGGGCCAGGGCACACCAGGCATGGCAAAAATGTGCTTCCAATAGCCCGCGTTGGCCGAAATATTGGTGATGAGCAAGGTAAAAACCGCTAGCGTAAGGGTAAAGGCGATATTACCGGAAGCGTTGGCCCCGGTGGGGATGAGGCCCAACAGATTGTTAACCCAGATAAAGAAGAACAGGGTTAGCATATAGGGCAAATACGTCTTATACTTTTTCTCGCCGATGTTGGGGATCACCACATCGTCGCGGATGAAGAGGATGAGTGGCTCCATGAGGGCTTGCAGGCCGCTGGGGGCTTGGCCGGGCTTGCGCGCATACGCCTTGGCCACGCCCGTGAATACCAGCAACAAGATCAGGCTGGCAATAAACATGGAAGCCACGTTTTTGGTGAACGAGAAATCCCACACTTTTTTGCCGTTGGTGTCCACAATGTGGCCGTGGTCGAGTTTGTACACCCGGTCGCCCCGGATTACCTGCTGCTCGCCGTGGTGGAACTCGCTGGACATGAACACGTCCAGGTTGCCATCGGTGTAAAGGATCACCGGCAGGGGGATGGAAACGTGGTGGGCCTGACCATTTTCGTCCTTGGTATCCCACAAATGCCACGAGTAATCATCGGCGATGTGGTGGAGGATCATGCCCTTAGCGTCAAACTTTGCGCCGTCGGCCGCTGGCTCGGGGCTAGCCCAGGCCGCGCCCGAAAAGATAAATAACAGGCTGATTGCGAAAAGTTTAGCCACTAGTTTAGTCATTTTTTTCAACAGGTTTCCTCGAATTGCGCCGCAATTTAGACAGGAGGGCCTGAATTTCAAAACCAGTGAACAAGAAATAGAGGGCGAAAAAGGTAGCGGCGAAGTGGACGCGGGTGGCTTGGTCGCGCACTTGCCAAAAAAACCAGAACAGCACCCCGGCCGAAAGGAACAGGCGCAGGCCCGTAGCCCCCATGCTGCGGTTGCTAAAATCGGCGGCATCGCCCAGGCCGCGGGCGGTGAGGGCGTGGGCGGCCAAGTTCACCCCGGCAAAAAAGAGCAGCAGGTACCACGAATAAGGTTTGATGCTGCCCGGCACCCCCCATTGCAAGGCCAGCATCACGGCGGCGCAGCAACAAGCCAAAATGGCAAAAGGGCGTAAAAAGGTGGTCAAGGCAGGGGGGGGCGGTTTAAGGCTCACGGGTGAGCGAGTAGATGATACGGGCCAAAGCCGCCCCCAAAAATAGTAAAATCCCCGCCAAAACGCCGTAAGGCTGGGCTGTGGCCAGCCAGCGGTCTACCCACTGGCCCAGCCACCAACCCAGCAGAATGGCCCCGGCCAGTTCAAAGGCCAGCCCCGAATACTTCAGATAAGGGTTAAGCGGTTTTCGGGACGGCGGTTTTGGTGGCGTTGACATCAAGCTTTAGCTCGGGCTTTGGTTCCAAGGCTTTGGGCTGTTCGCCCATTTTGCAAGTGCCGTTGAATTTGGCACCCGCTTCTACCACCAGTTTACCGGTAAGAATATCCCCGTTGATCACCGCGCTGGGCTTGAGCACCAGCACGTCCACTACTTCGATAGTGCCCACTACTTCGCCCTCGATCTCGGCGTTTTGGGCGTAAATGTTGCCATCCACCAGCGAGCCTTGGCCCAGGGCCAGCTTTTGCTTGCACCGCACATGGCCCTTGAGCTTGCCGTCGATGCGGATGTTGCCGGGGGTTTCCACGTCGCCAACAATGGACGTGCCCTTGCCAATGATGTTGGCAATGACGCTGATGTTGTTCTCGGCCGCCCGGGTTTCACGGCTGCCACTATTGGTGCTATTATTACCAAACATAAAAATGGGGTGGGAGATGAGTAGATGAACGAAAATAAGTCTGAGTTAGAAAGATCAACCTTTATGCTTTACAAATGTTTTAAATTACTGAAAATCAATTTTTTATAAAAATATTCGCACCACCTCCGCCATTGGGTAGGCAAGGAAGTACCAGGCGATACCTGGATAGCAAGCAGGGCATAGGGTTAAATAAGGCCGGTTTAAAACGAAAACCGGATGTACTCTTCCGGGTTGACCGGGTTTCCGTTGTGCCAGAGTTCGAAATGGAGGTGTGGCCCGTCGGTCAATTCGCCGGAGTTGCCGATGATGGCCACGATGTCGCCCGCCCGCACCACGTCGCCCACTTCTTTCAAACGCACGGAATTATGTTTATAGAACGAAAGAATTTGGTTTTTATGTTGTATCCCGATCACATGGCCGGAATCTTGGGTCCAAGACGAAATGATGACCGTGCCATCGGCCACGGATTTGATCGGCTCGTCTTTTTTGGCCACGATGTCGACGGCAAAGTGTTTGCGCTTGACATCGAAGCGGTTCATGATCAGCCCGCCTAATGGGGCAAAGAAAGTGAGGTCTTTTAGGGCTTCGTCGGTTTTGGCATAGCGTTGGGTGCGGGCCTCCACCGCCTGCTGCTCAAATTGACGGCGAAAGGCCGCGTCGATCGAGTCGGTTTGGGCCTGGGTGGCCGGGTCGGTTG
Organism: Bernardetiaceae bacterium; assembly: GCA_025454895.1. Taxonomy (GTDB): domain Bacteria; phylum Bacteroidota; class Bacteroidia; order Cytophagales; family Thermoflexibacteraceae; genus JALONO01. The sequence continues at coordinate 6,824 of JALONO010000083.1, read as the reverse complement.
GGGCCGTGCCCGAGGGTGTGGGGGCGGCCTTGGGGGCCGGGGGTTTCACATCGCCCCCGATTATTTTTTGCATGTTCACCAGGTAGGCGTCCTTTTGCTGCACGTTGTGCTCGAGCGAGTCGACCTTCATCATGAGTTGGATGATCCGCTTGTTGACCACCGTTTCTTGACTGACCGGGTCTTTGTGCAACAGTAGGTTGATGCCCTGCACCACCAGCAGGCTCAGCACAAAACAGCCGAACAGGACGATGAACCCAATGGCGAACAGTTTCCACCCATTGACCCGGGTGCTAAAGCGGGGGGCCAGGGTTTGCTCCTCCCGCACAATGACCCAGAAAGTTTCGGCCAGCCGGATTTTAAGCCTCTTAAATTTACTCAAGGTATTGGATTGACTAGATTAAATGAACGGGAAGCTGGGCACCAGTGCAGGTGGTATTCGCCCAACTAAATCGGATTGCGACTGGCTAAGTTGTTAAAAACCAGTTTGTTAATTGGTGAGGTTGGATTTGTTTGATCCAGCTCGGTTGTTAAGTGGGCAGAACTTCAGGGTCAAAATTTAGGAACACTTCAGAAAAACGCGTCTTGGGGGCCATTTATTTCTGGACTTCTTGGTAAAACAAACTCAAAGTTAAGGACGATTTGGCAAAACCATTGCGGGGTGGTAATTTTGCGGTCCATTCCGGCGGGCGTGTCCCGCACGGTCTCAAAAAACCATTAAAAATGGCTGTTAAAATTCGTTTGGCCCGCCGTGGCCGCAAAAAGGCCCCCGTTTATGACATCGTGGTGGCCGACTCTCGCGCCCCCCGCGATGGTAAATTTATTGAGAAGATTGGGCTTTACAACCCGCTCACCAACCCCGCCACCGTTGAACTGAACGAGGCCAGTGCCCTTAAATGGGTGATGGAAGGTGCCCAACCTACGGATACCACCCGCACCTTACTGCGCGACAAGGGCGTGATGCTGCGAAAGCACCTCCAGGTAGGCGTTAACAAGGGTTCGATTACCCAAGAAACCGCCGATGCCAAGTTTAGCACTTGGAAAAACGAGCGGGAGAATCGCCTCCAAAGCGCCATTACTGGTTTGGTTAGCAAAAAAGCGGCGGATGCCAAAGCCCGCCTGGCCGAGGAAGTGAAGAAGAAAGAAGCCAAAGCTGCTGCCATTGCCCAGAAAAAAGTGGTGGCCGAACCAGTAGCCGAAGCCCCAGCCTCCGAAAGTGAGCCGGAAGCCGAAGCGTAACGACTGGCTATCGGCTACGATCATCCGCCTGAGTGAATGTGGGTGATCTTCAACCTTTATAAACAAGAACGCCAAGTGGGTTAGCCCGCTTGGCGTTCTTGTTTTGGGAGCGAAACGGCAGCGGCTAGATCAGCCCGCCGTGCAGGCCGATCTGCACTGCCTCGGACGAGGATTTGGCCCCCAGTTTTTTGAGGATGTTTTTCCGGTGCCACTCCACCGTGTGCTGACTGATGAACAATTTGTCGGCGATTTGGCTGGTGCGGGCCCCTTGGGCCAGCCACCGTAGCACCTCTTGCTCGCGGCGGCTGAGTAAGCGACTGGGCAGCAACGCCGACTGCACGGGCAGTTGACAGTTGTATTGCTGCCGCCCGGTTTGCACGCTGGCCACCAGGTGGCCGTTGGGTTTCCAATGGCTGATATCCGTAAAAATATTGAGCGTGAGCCGGGGTGGGCGGTGCGCGTTATCTTGCAGGGTGAGCACGGTGGTTTGTTGCAGTACGCGGGCCGGGGTGTCGGTGCGCTTGCGCAGGTGAAAATCCAAGGCCAGGCGGCTGCCTAGCCGTTCCTCGGGCTTTAGGTCGGCCAAAAAGCCGTAGCAAAGGCCACGGGCCCGCTCTACCAGGGGCTGGTCCTCCGGCACGATGCGCTCGAACAGGCGGGAAGGCCCGCCCGCGCGCAAGGCATCGGCCGACAGGCCCAATACGTCGGCCACACTTTCACTTACGTAGAGATATTGCTGCGCCTGCTCGTCGGCGATGGCCACGGCGCAATGGCCCACGCAAAGTACCAGTTCTAACGCTGGGTTATTTTGGAATATACCGGCCGGTAAAGGTTGGTTACTGAGCGGAAGGCGTTCTTCACGTTGCCAGTGGTCGCGCCATTGGCTAAACGTGCGGGGACATTGATCGTTTTTGAGGGTTTCCATACCGAGGCGAAAATGATTAGAACCAACCTGACCCTGTCTGGGCCACTTTCCCTTGGGCAATGGCCGCAAGGGAGCGGGCCCGCTTTTTGGGGTTATTTGTTGGCGGCTGTTTAATTTAGGGCAAACTTGCAGCATAAAACAGATGATATCGATGATCAAAATCATTCGCCTGGCCTGTATTTGTTGCTTTTTGGGCGGGCTGGTGGCGTGCGGCGGCCCCACCACCGTAGCCGGGTTTGACCAAGCCGCCTGGCAAGCCGACCGCAACGGTTGCCAGGGCCAGCGGGCCGCTTTGTTGGAAGCCCTGCAAACCAAGGTAAAGCCCCAAATGGTGGGCCACTGGCGCGAAGATGAGGTGCTGGACGTACTGGGCCGCCCGGACCGGATAGAGATGGCCACCCGAGGGCAAAAATTCTTCAATTATTTTATTGACCCCGGGCAACAGTGCCCCCAGGCCACTGGGCCTAGCCTAGGGCGCTGGGTGCAAGTGCGCTACGATGCCCTGGGCCAGGTGAGCGAACTGGCCGTGCAGGACCTGCGGCCCGCCGCCAATTAAAGCCCGCCAACTTGGCCCGCTATTGTGGGTAAAACCGCTAAATTCGCCCACGCGGGCGGACCAGCCTGTTGTTTACCCTCGTCATGAAAAAAACCGAACACCACGTCCACTCGTTGCGGCAATTGTCGTTGTTTAAGCACCTTACCGACGAAGCCCTGCTGCAAATTGCCCAGAAGGCCAAGGTGCGGCAGTATTTTCCCGGCGACACCGTGGTGTGGCAAGGCCATGCCAGCGATAGTTTGTTCCTCATTATCAACGGCATAGTGGTGGTGCAAAGCCGGGTGAGCAAAAGCGAATGGAAAACCCTGGCCCACCTAATGCCCGGCCAAACGTTTGGCGAGGTGGGCATTTTGGAAAACCGCCCGCGGTCAGCCTCGGTGTCGGCCGTAACGGAGGTGGACCTGCTGGTGCTGCGCCGCGACGACTTTATCGCCCTCATGCACCAGTACCCGACCATTGCCATCGAGCTGGCCAAAATACTGAGCCGCTACCTTACCGAGTCAAACAAAAAGCTGGCCCAGGGCGGGGCCAAGGGCCGCATGATTTTGCTGTTCGATATGTTTGGCGGCCTGGGCACCACCAGCATCGGGGTCATGCTGGCCCATGTGTTGGCCCAGCGCACTGGGTCACGCACCGTTTACACCGAGCACCCATTTCCCCAAAAATTGTTGGTCGATTTGCAGATCGAGAAAAAAACCCGGCTGGTGAAACACAAAGCCGGGTACGATATTTTGCTGGCCTACGACGACACCGGCCTGCCCGATGCGGTCCATGCCTCATTGATGTTGGAAAAAATCGCGGGCGAGTATGACAACATCCTGATCACCCTCAACGAGCCGCTGGACGAGGACGAAGACGGCCGCCTGGACCAGGACATGGAGCTGATGCTCGACAACGTGCGGCAGATCATTTTTATGGTGCCGCCGGACCAGCCCCAAGTGTGGGCCCAGGTGGAGGAAACCCGCCAAATGCTGCGCCGCCACCTGCGCCGCGACAAAGCCCACATTTACACCTTGGTGAACCACGCCCGGCCTGAGCACCTGAACCTGTCGCCCGACTTGCGGGCCGATTTTTTTGTGCCCTATCTGCCTGATTTCCCGCCGCTTAACCTGGCCCACCAAGATGCCGTAAAAATCCCTGAGGCGTTGATGGACATTTTTGTAACCACGGTGGACCGGCTGGAACGCAGCCAAAGCGTGGGCTTGTTTATCCCCACCACGGTGGCCGTGGATCAGCAGGCCGACACCCGCCCTTATGTGGAGCGGGCCCTCAACTTTTTGGCCGAACGCTTTGGCGGGGCCACTTGCAAAGAGGCCCAGGGCGTGTGGAACAGCGAAGTGGCCGGCCTGGTGGGCGAAACGGTGTACCTGGTGTACACCCACACCACCAAGCAAGATATTGACAAGTACCTTGACGAAGTGATCGAGTTTACCCGCGCCCTCAAAACCGAGCTGAAACAGGAGGCGATGGCCCTGGAGGTGAACCAAAAGATGACCTTGATCTGATACTTAAATGACTTAATGATTGCATGATTAAATGATTGTTCTACTTAATTGTCAACCATTTAAAAAACGGCAAATGCGTAATCTTTATTTGATTTTAGTCAGAGGCCGCTGGGGGCTTTACTGTCAATGAGCCAAATTGCAAATAATCAGGCTTTAGTTCGGGGTGCTTTCCACCAAAAAATGGTACCCTACGTTTTTGATGGAGATGATTTGCACCGAGGGGTCGTCTTTGAAATAGTGCCGCAGTTTGGTAATGTACACGTCCAGGTTGCGGGAGTTGAAGAACGAGTCGTCGTTCCACACGCGCATCAGGATGTCCTTTCGGTTGATGATCCGGTTTTGGTGATCGGCAAAAATCTTGATCAGTTCGGCCTCGCGGTGCGAGAGTTTACGGGTTTCGGTGCCCAGTTTCAGTTCGTAACGGTGGGGGGCAAACTCGTACTTGCCAATAAAGGTAGCCGCTTGCGGGGCGGCGTTTTTAGGCCCGGCCAGGTTGAGCAAGTTGTGGATGCGGGCAATGAGTTCTTCTAAGCTAAAGGGCTTGCGGAGGAAATCGTTGCCGCCGGAGTCGAAGCCCTTGAGCACGTCTTCGGTTTGGCTTTTGGCCGTGAGGAAGATGATGGGCAAATGCGGCCTGGCCCGGCGCAGGTCTTGGGCCAGGGCGTAGCCGTCGCGATGGGGCAGCATCACGTCCAGCAGGCACAGGTCCGGGCCAAAGGTATCAGCGGCAGCTAGTACGCCGCGGCCATCGGTGAGCAGGTGCACTTCAAAGTCGCGGCTCTCGAGGCTTTCCTTGACAATTTTGGCCAGAAATGGCTCGTCTTCCACGTATAAAATCTTGCTTTTGGGCATAGGGGCAAGCGGCTGGGTTCAGGCAAAAAAAGTTTTGCCAAAGTACGTAAACTTTGGCAAAACCCGTTTAACTACTATGGCCATGCGTTACTCGCGCGATTGTAACCTAAATTGGATGGGCATGGTGAACCATTGGCGCACGGCCCGGCCCCGTTGTTTACCGGGTTTCCAACTGGGGGCACCTTGCAGCACCCGCACGGCTTCTTGGTCGCATTCGTCGGAGATGCCCTTGAGCACCGATATGTCGCTCACCGTGCCGTCTTTGTTGACCACAAAGCGCAGGTACACCTTGCCTTCAATGCCCAACCTAATGGCCGACCGGGGATATTTTAAGTGTTCGCCCACGTAGGCAAAGTAGTGGTCCCAGCCTTGTTTCGGCTCGGCGGCCTCTTCTACCACGGTAAAGATCTCCTCTGCCACTTCTTCTTTGGGTTCTTCTTGCACTACCACGGCTTTGTTGCCCGCACCAGAGCTTTGGCTAGGAGCAATGATGGTGTTTTGGTCAATTTCCACGCTCAGGTCGTAGTTGATGTCCTCGATCACCTCGTCGTTGCTCACCACCTGGATGGAGGTGGTAACCTGCGTGGGCGGGGGCGGAGGCAACGTTTGTTGGGTAACGGGCACGTCCATCACGGTTTCGGTATTCATGTCGCTACCGCTCAAACCGTTTACCAGCGAATCGTCTGGGCGGGCTGGGGTTTCGAACATAAACCACACCAAGCCTAAGCTCAACACTAAACTAAAGGTGGCCAAGGCAGGTTTGTAGTTGGTCAGTTCCAGTTCTTGGTATTTTTTCTCTCCGGCCAGCATGTGGCCGTTCACTTTGTGCATTTGGAGGTCGGCGGCGGTGTGGGTCAAATAGCGGCGCATAACCCAAATGGTACCGATCACCAGGCCCGTAACCAGCAACAGGATGCCGGGCAGGCCCACGGTTTGGAGCAAGAGTTCGAATGACATGACGTTAGGTGTTTATGGTAATTTGAATACCGAAATTTCGCCACCTCTATGCAGTCCAGAAATGATGATAGGCACTGTGGTGAATGACTTTAGTTACCAAAAGGCCCCAGTTAGGTGAGCTAGAGTGATTTTTACTTGGGTTTTCCCCGAGGTTGGCCGCTTGCCCGGGTTTTGGCCCCGGCCCGGGGCACATCAACGGGTCGCCATTTTCCAGCCCAAATTTTCGCCTACCTTTGCAACACAGTATCAAAACTCTGGTAAGATGATAAAGAAGTAAGGCCCGCGTTGGCCCTCGCGCCAACGCTTCGCCCAGGGCAGTTTGCCCCAGGCGTTTTGTTCTGCGACTGGCCCGGTTTTGCCGGAGCCGATAATGTCACGAACAATTTTCTTTCTTTTTGGCCTTAGCCACTCCGGCTGGTTGGCCGCTTATTTTTTATCATCTGTTTTCCCATGAATTTGGCTTTTTTTACTCCCCTGGCCCTTTTGGGCAGTTTGGTCTTTGGCCCGTTGGCCGCCTTGGCCCAAAATACCTCTTCGGCCGATAGCCTGGCCACCCGCGCCAAGGCCAAAAACTACCAACTGCTGGTCCACCCGACCGACAGTGCCCTGCAACTCGACGGCGAGCTGACCGAGGCCTTCTGGCACCAGGCCGATACCGCCGGGGCGTTTTTCCTCAATTTCCCCAACGACACCGCCTACGCCCGCAACCGCACGGTGGTGCGCCTGGCCTTTGACCAGCACCACCTCTACGTGGCCGCCGAGTGCTTCGACGATGACATGGCCCGCCCGGCCA
>JALONO010000319.1 GCA_025454895.1 Bernardetiaceae bacterium | reverse complement strand
GTAACCATTTTCGGTTTAAAGCTGGATGCTTGCTTGGCTGGAAAACCGTTAAGAAGGCTTTTTTAGAAGAGGAAAAAACTTTTTTGAGCGATTTTTAGCCAAATGGTCGTCCCTTAATTTGCGTTTTTTTCTTGGAGACTGCGGGATGTACTTTTAGTAGCTTTCCCAGTCATCGGTATAACACTTGTCCAATTCCGGGTGCGCCAACTTCTTGGACAGCCCTTTGGCACGTCGCGTCGTTGCGCTTGCCGACCTGGAAGGCCGGTATCCTGCCCGTGTCGGCGCACCGGGCGTACCAAGCCACCGCTTGCCCCACCGGGCACCTCAAATCCGGCCACAGTTCGGGGCGGTATTTTTATAAGGGCACCTTTGGCGACAACATCAACATCATCTTTGCCGCGACGGCCTCTAACTTCAAGCGGGTAGTGAACAAGTGAAAGGCGGGGTGGCACCGTTCTTTGTGCGCTTTTTTCAACTCTTTTTCAACCCCTTCCGCTCAATGGGGCGCAAGGATGTAACATCAAACATGGGGTTTTAAATTGTGACTAAATAATTGCTAATCATTCAATTGTTACATCAAAGGCCCTCCACCAAGGCCAGCAGGCCCTGGACGGTATCGGCTTGGGCGGCGGTTTTATCTTGCCGCCAGCGGATGATGCGCGGGAACCGGAGGGCCACCCCGCTCTTGTGCCGGTTGGAGCGTTGGATGCCCTCGAACCCGATCTCGAACACCAACTCGGGTTTGACGGTGCGCACCGGCCCAAACTTTTCCAGGGTGTTTTTCTTGACAAAAGCGTCCACTTCCTTGATCTCCGCGTCGGTGAGGCCGGAGTAGGCTTTGGCGAAAGTAACGAGCCGGTCGCCGTCCCACACGCCAAAGGTGTAGTCGGTGTAGAGGGTAGCCCGGCGGCCGTGGCCTTTTTGGGCGTACAGCAGCACCCCGTCGATGGTGAGGGGTTGTACCTTCCACTTCCACCAGTGGCCGCGCACCCGGCCGGTTTGGTAAGTTGACTCGAGCCGTTTGAGCATCAGCCCCTCGGCCCCTTGAGTGCGGGCTTGCTGGCGGGCGGTTTGCAACTGCGGCCAGTCGTGGGCCGCCACCACCGGCGAGGCGCGCAACACCGGGCAGTTGGCCTCTGCCACTAAGTTTTCCAATTTGGCCCGGCGGGCGGCCAGGGGCTGGGCGCGGAGGTCTTGGCCGTTGAGTTCCAACAAGTCATAGGCCACCAGGGCCACGGGCACTTCTTGCAACAATTTCTTGCTCAGGGTTTTACGGCCGATCCGTTTTTGCAATTCGGCAAAAGGCAACGGTTGGTCGTTGGCCCAGGCCAGCAGTTCGCCGTCGAGCACTAGGCCGCTGGCAGGGGCCAGCGGAGCTAGCAAGGCTTGCAGTTCGGGGTACTTGTCGGTTACCAGTTCCTCGCCCCGGGTCCACACAAACAGCTCGCCTTGGCGCACGATTACCTGCGCCCGGATGCCGTCCCATTTCCACTCGGCCTGCCAGTCGGCGGCGGGGCCTAGGTCCGCTAGTTTTGCCTCGTCCACGGGGTGGGCCAGGCAAAACGGGTACGGCTGCGACAACGCAAGGCCCGTCCCCGGAGCCTCGGCTTGGGAGTCGGTCGCGCCGAAAATAAGTTGCTGGAAATCAGTTTGATCGGGCTGCCAGTTGCCCATGAGGCGGTGGGCCACCACGGCTTTGTCCAGCCCGCACACTTCAGCCACCGCCCGCGTGATCAATTGCTGCGAAATGCCGATGCGGAACCCGCCCGTCATTAACTTCACGAACATGAACCGTTCTAGCGGCTCCAGCCCCTGCCAGGCCCAGAGCACTTGGGCCTTTATTCCGGCTTCGTCCAGCGGGGCCAGGCTTTGCATAAACCCGATCCACCAGTGCAGCGGCTCTTGGTTGGGCCGGGTAGGCAAAGGCAGCACTAGGGCAATAGTTTCGGCCAGGTCGCCGGTGGTGTGGTAACTTTCCTCAAACAGCCAGTCGGGGATACCCGCCGCCTCGGCCGCCCACGCGCGCAGTTGGGTGGCCGTTACCTGGCGGCGCGGCCGCTTGTGGGTAAACAACGCCAATAGCCATAGCCGGTCTGCGTCGGGGGCCTGGGCCAAGTAATCTTTCAAAATATCCAACTTGGCGTTGGTTTTATTGGTGGTGTCCAAATCGGCAAACAACTGGGCAAAAGCTCTCATGGCGGGCGCGGGCAATGGCTGCCCAAATCTACCTCGCCTAACCCCAATGGCCAGCGAATGGTTGGCCGACCGGAGCCTTTTAACGGTTTGATTTTTAGTCCGAACCCGAATGGCCAACCGTGATGCCTTTTCTTGAGATGTGGGGCACATCCTTTTAATACAAAGACGAGGCAGACCCTGCCACTACTCCTGCCCCTGGGCAAACAATTGGGCTTGGGTAAACTGGAGCACTAGGTGGGGCAAAGTAACCCCTCCGGCCTCGATGCGTTGGATAATCGCCCCCAGCCGGAACTCCTTGTTTTCCAGTTGCGGGGCGGCCGCCAATATTTTGGCATCGGCCGGCTCGAAGGTTTCAAACGTATGGATCTGCGACCCGCCCTCGTTGGCCGAACAGCAGAAAAAGGCCCGCTCGGTTTCGTCTAACTTAAAACAATTGAACAAGCCTTTGAGCCGAAACGGTCGGCTGGGCGTGAGCACCGGGCGGCCTTCAAAACCTTTGAGCTTGGCCAGGGCGGCCGGTTTGGTCAGCTTCTTCTGGGCAAGCAAGCCCGACACGCATTTGAGGTACATGTACCGCACTGTGGCGGCTTCTTCGCCCATGAGGGCGGCCTCTGTGGTAAAGCGGGCCAGGTAGCTGGCCGCCAGTGGTTCGGCCTTGGCCCAGTCTTCTTGCACCAAGGCGGGGATCAGCCGATCCCAGTCTTGCTCGGTAAGTTGAGGTTCGTCGGTTTGGGCCAGGGCCACCGTGCGGGTCAACAATGCTAGCCAAAGGCCAGCCCAAACGAATAGGGTCTTTGTGTTCATTAGGAAGGGGTAAGAGAGTGGTAGTAAGCTAAACCTGGCTCAACAAACAGGCCAAACTTGCCCGCCCAGCCCTGCGTTGGTAGTAAAAACACGCCCCGTCCTGGCCAGTTTTGCAACCAGCCGGGCCGGGGCGAAGCCTTTGCGCCCAAGATGGCACCCTTACAACGGGGGCAGCTAACCTAGCGAGAGCGGTATTTCACCTCCACCGCGTGCAGCTCGAGCAGCGGTTTCAGAAATTCTTCCAGTTGGTGCATGTCCAGTTGGCTGGCCGCGTCGCACAGGGCGGTGCTGGGGTGCGGGTGGGCCTCTACAAACAGGCCGTCCACCCCGCTGGCCACGCCCGCGCGTGCCAATACGGGCAGGAACTCCCGCGCCCCGCCCTTGGCATCGGCACTGGGGATGCCGTACTTGCGGATGGCGTGGGTTACATCGAACACCACCGGGTAGCCCGTGCGGTTCATGTGGTAAAAGCTGCGCGGGTCCACGATCAGGTCGTTGTAGCCGAAGGTGTAGCCCCGCTCGGTGAGGATGATCTGGTCGTTGCCGCTGTCCACGCACTTTTGGGCGGGCTTGGCCATGTTGTCCGGGGCCAGGAACTGCCCGTGCTTGATGTTGACCACCCGACCGGTTTTGGCGGCGGCCACCACCAGCGTGGTTTGCATGCAGAGGTAGGCCGGGATCTGGATCACGTCCAGCACCTCGGCGGCGGGGGCGCACTGCTCGGGGTAGTGTACGTCCGACAGCACCGGGAACCCGAACTCGGTCTTGATCTTTTGCAGCATCTTCAACCCCTCGTCCAGGCCGGGGCCCATGTAGTAGTTGAGCGCGCTGCGGTTGTCTTTCATAAACGACGACTTGAAGATGACCGGCAGGTGCAGCCG
>JALONO010000318.1 GCA_025454895.1 Bernardetiaceae bacterium | reverse complement strand
GCTAGCCGGGCGTTGATCTCCGCCAAGTCGAAATGAGAGGGGTCATATTTGCCGCCGAGCCATTCGAGCAGGCCCTTATGATCAGGATGTTTGGGGTCGTCAAACGGCAGGGAAATCCGTTGGTCGTTTACCGAAAACTCGAAAAGGTGGTAATTACCCCAGCCCATTGCCAACTGGACTGTTAGGTGCAATTGGGCAAAGTTGAGCGACTTTTCTACCAATACCCGCCGCCAAATGGGCGGGTGGCTGTCTTGCAAAGTGATTTTAAGTTGGACGATCTCGTGGTTTGGGTTCATGGCTTAAATGGGAGCATTGCCCGGCAAATGATGGGTAAGTTAATACAAACTTGCCGCTACCCCCCAACCGGGCGGCCACGCGCCGGGCGAAAGATCGACGTTAACCAGCCGCCAACCAAAAACGGCACTTAAGGCCAGGTAGCAGGCGGCGATTCAAAGGGGTTTCACCAGCCGAATGCGGTACTGGTCCAGGGTGGGGCGAGACTCCACCTCATAGATTTGAAAACCGTTGCCCAGGGCGAAGAGCAACATGGCCCGGTGGCAGTTGCGGGTGGTGAATTTAAGCGACTGGTAACCTTGGGCTTTGGCCCAGCGCTCCATCTCGGTGGCCAGTTGCTGGGCAATGCCCAGGCGGCGATGGGTGTGGGCCACACCGCCCATCCAACTGTAGAAACTGCCGTCGGTTTCCCGCTGGTAGCCCACTTTAAAGCCTACGGGCTGCCCTTGGTCGCGGGCCACCAAAATGAGGTGGGCCGGGGCGGCCAGCAGTCGTTTTTCGTACTCGGCCCGGCCGTGCGGCTCCACCAGCTCGGGCACCAGCGGGTAAACGGCCAGCACGTCTTCGATACTTCCGGGAGCCACAGCAAGGGGAGGATGGGGTGTCAAGCTCGAACGTAATTAATTGGTTACCAAACCCATGCGCCACTTTTGCACGGTGTCGTACCACGGCTCTTGGTAGCGCGACGAGCGGGCGAGTTCAAAGTGGTTGTCGGTAAACTGGTTGGCCTTTTGCACAAAGTTGAAACCTACGCTTTGGCCCTGGCCCAGGTTGTAGGTCCACACTTCTTGGCCCGGCTTTTTGTCCACTTTGGCAGGTTCGCCAAAGGCGATGTAGATCATGCCCATGTCGGTTTTCCAGCCTTCTTTGTAAGTGGTAAACTGGCGGTTGGCGTACTCCACGCGCTGGTAATAGAGCTTGATCATGCGGCGGGCGTTTTCTTCGTTGCCGCCCAGGCGCAGCCAGTAGCTGTCAAGGGCGGTTTTGCGGTTGGCGGGGGCCTGGTTGCTCAGTTCGTTCACTTCCTCGGGTGTGGAGATGTAGAGCAGGGCCTCGATCAAGTTCTCGACCCGGCGGAACCGGGGGTAGCTGCGCTCCATCACGCTAAAACCGAGGCCCGCGTTTTGGCTGGTGTCGGTTTGGGCAAAATAGAGGCCCTTGGCCAAAAGCTGGAAATCCTGGTTGGCGGGCACGGCAAACAGGCTGTCGACCTGGAGCTCGCTGCCCACGGCGGCACCGCCGGTGGTCATGGGCGGAGCGGCGGGCCTAAAGTCGCGCTTGAGGCGGTACACGAATACGGGCCGCTGGTCAGCCGCGGTAAAGCGGAGCGTATCGGTCTCCAGCACAAAATGGTTGAACAGCTCGCGTTGGTAGGGGGCCGAAGGATTGTTTTTGTGCAACACAAACGGCAGCCCGTTTTGGCCCCGGCCCAGGGGCGTTTCTTTGTCGAGCGTGCGGTTGGTCTGGGTGTCGCGGATGCTCACGCGCAGCCGCGCACCCGGCTGGGCAAACTGGGGCACATCGAACGTAATGTAGAAGGTGTTGTTCACCTTTTGGTAATTCACCTGGCGTTGCAGGGCCACGCTGTCGGCCTTGAGCACCTGCTCCTGGGCCAGCACTTGGTAGCTCACCTGGATGCCCTGCAAAAAGGCCGAGTTGTAGAGCCGTTCCACCTCCAACTCGAGGCTCACCTGTAAGTTGGCCCCCTGGTTGGTGAGGTTTACATTGCAAAAAAGGCCCGGATTAGCCGGGTAAGCGGCCGGGCCGCCCAGCCCGGCGGGGCGGCTGGTGGTGCAGGCCGCTAGGCCCAGTAAACTCAACATCAATAAATGGCGCAGCATAGCGGATAAAGGGATGGCTTTTATGATTGCTAACGGAAAATCGCCCGCCAGGTTGGCTTAAAAAATCTTAATGGCGACTCTTCCATGCCCGGCCAACTTTTTTTGGTTGGGGGCCAGACCAACCCACTAAGGGTTTAAAGTTCCCCCTCCGGTGCTGCCCGCCAACCGGGGAACCTTTGCCCTGGCTTGGAGGGTTAACCTTTAAGTTCCCCGATCGATTATAATGGCTTACCTCCTCCGTTTTTGGCTAGTGGGCGTGCTGGCAATGAACTTGGCCCCGCTGGGCCGTGCCCAAACCCCCGCCCACCTGCCCAGCGCGCGCGCCACCCGCCCGCCCGAGGCGGAAGAACTGCTCAACCACGCCCAGCGGTTGTTCAACCAAGGGCAAATCCGCTCGGCGGTGCATTATTACCAGCAACTGAGCCAGCAGCAGCCCCGCTTGCCCCAGGTATGGCTGGGCCTGGCCCAATGCCACCAAGCCCTCGGCGATACCTCGGCCGCGCTGGCCCGTTACACCCAGGCCCTCGACCTCACCCAGGGCCAACTGGCCGAAGCCCGGTTTGGCCGGGCCATGCTGTATTACCAGCGGGCTATGTACGGGTTCGCCATCACCGATTTTACGGCCTTGCTGGCCTTGCCCACCCCAGGGGCCACCCAAACGGTGTATTTTGCCGCCTCCGGGCGCGGCCCGGTGCAGGGCCTACAAAGCTTGGCGGGCAGCCAGGCTCCGGTTTGGCATTACCTGGGCCTTTGTCGGCTCAAAACCAACGACTTGGCCGGGGCCATTGCCAACTTTGACCAAGCCATTGCCCTCGATGCCCGCCAACCGGCCTACTGGGTAAACCGGGGCCTGGCCCACCAGCAGGCCGGGCAAGTAGCCGCCGCCCGCGCCGATTACCAGCAGGCCTTGGTGCTTGAACCAGATGATGGCCACGCTCTGTACAACCTCACCCTGCTGGCCGAGAAAGGCCCCGGCGGCGTGCAAGCCCTTACTCAGGTAATCGAGCAAACCGGGGGGCACGCCGGGGCCTACCTCAACCGGGCTTACCTGCATCTGGAGCAGGGCCAACCGGCCGCTGCCCTGGTTGACCTGGACAGTGCCCTGGCCCTCGGCAGCCGCGACTACGAGGTGTACTTTAACCGGGCCTTGGCCAACGAGCGCCTGCAACGCTACGCCGCCGCCCTAGCCGACTACCGCCAAGCCCTGCGCCTGGCCCCGAGTGCCGCCAAAGCCTACGCGGGCCGGGCGGGCGTGTACCACAAGCTCAAAAACTACGGCCAAGCCCTGGCCGACTACGACCTGGCCATTGCCCACGCCCCGCAGTGCGCCCACTTTTACTACAACCGGGCCTTGGTACACCAAGCCCTGGGCCAACTGCCCCAAGCCTGCACCGATGCCAAAAAAGCCCAAGCCCTGGGCCAGCGGAATGTGGACAAGGTGATCGCCAAGTTTTGCCGCTGACCCAGCCAAAAAATAAGGGCGGCTTACGCTTGGTAAACCGCCCCACCAGGTTTGCGCCGAAGCGGCTAAGCGTACTTTTTCACCCGCTCCAAGTTGGTTTTGAGGCAGTCGATAATGGGCCGCCCGCTGGTACTTTCTTGCTCAATGGTGAGGTATTGAATGTTGGTTTTTTTCGCGGCGGCAAAAATGGCCTTCCAATCCAGCTCCCCTTCGCCGAAGGCCTCGCTTTCTTCCTTGCCTTTTTGCTTGTCTTTTACGTGCATCAGTTCAAAATGCTTGGGGTATTTGGCCAGCCACTCCGCCGCTTTGGCCCCGGCAATGGCCAT
>JALONO010000082.1 GCA_025454895.1 Bernardetiaceae bacterium | reverse complement strand
GAGGCTTGGGGGCAAGCAAACGAAGTGCCCGTGCCGGGGCTGTACACAAACGTGGCCGGGTTATCGGTGCCGAAAACCCCCACGCCCGTGGCCACCACGTGCGGGAACAGCCGTCCGTCCATGGCCGGGCCGCGCGAACTTTGGAAGTAAATCTGCCCGTTGATATCGGCATTGCCCACGGCCAGTAGGTTTTTGGCCACGTTCACCACCGAGTTAAACCCGCTCCCGTAGTTGCCCGCCGCGTGGGTGTGGAACACTTGTGGGTGCAGGTTCACGATTTGGTCCAAGGCCCGGGCCGCGTTGCCGTAAGGCGTGGGCGGCAACGGCCCGTATGAGTTTTGCGTGATCACAATGCCCTGCCTTTCCACCGCCTCGAACATGGTGTAGGGGGCGTAATTGGCGGGCAGGAGCACGCTTTGGCCAGATATGTTGCCGTGGAAGAACACCTGGGCTTCTGGCGCGATGCCTCGGGCAAAGGGCAAGCGGGTTCCGCTGCCCGCCATGATGCCGGTTACGCGGGTGCCGTGCTGCATCCAAGCGGTGTTGGGGCTGCCGGGGCGCACCACTTCCACCCGGTTGGCCAGGTCCAGGTGCCCCGGGAAATAGCCACCGTCCCACACCCCGATTTTGACCCCTTGGCCAGTGAGGTTGCGGGCCAACCCGCCTAGCGTGCCGCCCAGCACATTGGCCTGGTGGGCCTGGCGGCTGGGTTCGTCTTGCAGTTCCGGGTCGGGGGGCAGCGGCTCGGCCCAGCGCACCCAGGGCGAGGCCACCACTTGGGCCAGTTGGGCTTCGGGCGCGCGCACATGGGCCAAGCCCAGCCCAGCATGGTAAAACCGCAGTTCGCCACCGCGTTGGGTTATTTCTTTATGCAATTGATTTTCAGGAAGTTGAATGGGCGTTACCACCAGCATATCCACCTGCCCCGGCACGGTGCGGGCCGAGGCCGGGAGGTTATTTGCTACTAATAATGGCGAAGCCTTGTGGCCGGGGCCGGGCAGCACCACCTGGTGAAGGTTGGCCTGGCGCAACGCCGCAAGGTTTACTTGGCCGGCCATTTGGGCCCACCAGCAATTTTCACGGAAGTATTCGCCTAACGTTACCCCGGCTTGGGCCAGGGCCTGCTGTTGGGCCAGGCTCAGCGGCTGGGGCAGGTGCAGCAGCACGTGGCAGCTACCCGCCACCGTTTGGGCTTGGGCTAGCTCGGGCCTGGCCAAAAAATCCGCGATGGCTACGGCTTGGCCGGGCAACTCCCCCCGGCGGGCGGGGCGGCCCCAAGCCAAAATGGGTTGGCTGCGCTCGTTGCGCGGTTGGCCCACCGGCAATTGCCCGGCGGCTTCCAACCCGGCCAATAGCACCAGGCAGCAACTACCCAGCCACCACCTAAAACCACGAAAAGTGGATGTCATAGCCCCACCAAAAACGAAGAGTAAAACGATGAAAGTCGGGAACCAGACCAGTTCCCGGAAAACGCACGTTTGATAGTGCAAAATTAACCGCTGAATAAAACTTCACGATAACTTAATCTTAAAATTGTATAAATTATGGCTGATGATCGCCTTTTAATTTACTTTTCTGTTCAAATTTATTTTGTTCAAATAGATGATTATCAATTATTTGTGGGTGATAAACGTTTGCCTAATCCTTCTTAAGTAGTTATTTTTTAATTGATTTAATCAAAGAATTTTTTGACCTTAAATTTGAAATCATTTCCCGGCTACACCTTGCTAGTTTTTGTTTCTTCTTGCAATTAGCCCGCCAAACCCGGTGTGGGTATTGGCCAAACCGTTAAATCCGGGCTTGAGTAGCCTGGGTACGGGTTGTTAAAACCTACTCTCCCAGTTTTTTCATAATTTTGGCCAAATACTTGGGATTTCCCATGACGACTAATTTAGATCACACGGTGGCGGACCGGCTCAAAACCGATGCCCCGGCCGAATTCTCTTTCAACGACCGCGACCTGAGTTGGCTGGCCTTCAATTACCGGGTGCTGCAAGAGGCCAAAGACCCGCGCGTGCCCTTGTACGAGCGGTTTAAGTTTATGGCCATTTACTCGTCGAACATGGACGAGTTTTTTAAAGTGCGGGTGGCTTACCTGCGCGGCCTGGCCACCTTGAAAAAGAAAACCCAGCGGCGGCTCGACTTCGACCCCGTGGGCACGCTGCACCAACTCCAACGCCTCATTAAAAAACAGCGGGTAGAATACGCCGAAACCTTTGCGGCCCTCACCGAGGAACTGAAGCAGCACCACATCTATTTCATTAACCAACAGGAACTTAGCCCTGGCCAGCAGGCTTTTGCCGCCGAGTATTTTAAAGCCCAGGTGCAGCCGCTGCTCAACCCCACGTTTTTGCACGAAAACGTAGGCCCGGTGTTTTTGCCCAGCGACGTGATCCATCACGCCCTGCGGTTTTTGGACAACGAAGGCGATTATGTGTACGCCCTCATCGAAATCCCCACCAGCACCTTGCCCCGGTTCCTGCTGTTGCCCGAGGAAGAAGGCAAGTGGAGCATCCTGGCCCTGGACGACGTGATCCGTTACAACATCGATCAGCTTTTCCCCAAGGTAAGCCCCAGCGAGGTCTATTCTATCAAAGTAACCCGCGATGCGGAGTTATACATCTACGACGAATTTTCGGGCGATTTGGTGGAAAAAATTAAGAAGAGCCTTAACAAGCGCAACCTGGGCGTGCCCTCGCGCTTTTTGTACGACCGCAACATGCCCGAAGACTTTTTGAAAGACCTCAAAAAGTCGCTGGCCCTGGCCGACGACGACTTGGTTTCGGGCGGGCGCTACCACAACCTGCGCGACCTGATGGGTTTCCCCAACCCGTTGGCCCCCGAACTGGAATATGAAAAGCTGACACCCCTGCGCGTGCCCGCCTTGGACCGAAGCCCCCAAATGGTGGACGCGATTTTGCAGCGCGATTGGCTCATCCATTTCCCTTACCATAGTTACGACTACCTGAGCCGCTTTTTGAGCGAGGCCGCCGAAGACCATCGGGTAAGTAAAATCCGCATTTCGCTTTACCGGGTGGCCGTGGGCAACTCCAAAGTAGTAGCTGCCCTTATCGAGGCCGCCAAACGCGGCATTGAGGTTACGGTGTTTGTGGAAGTAAAGGCCCGCTTTGACGAGGAAAACAACATTTACTGGTCCACCGAACTGTTCAAGGCGGGGGCCAAGGTGCTGTACAGCATCCCCGGCCTGAAGGTACACTCCAAAACCTGCGTGATCACCTACAAAAACCCCGACGGCTCGCAAACCCGGGTGGCCTATTTCGGCACAGGCAACTTCAACGAAAAAACCGCCCGCATTTACGGCGACCTGGGCCTGTTTACCGCCAACCCGGCCCTCACCGACGAACTGCTGGCCCACTTTGATTTTCTGCGCCAGCCCAAAGGTGAAATTGCCACCCAGCAACTGATGGTAGCCCCCCACGGGCTGCGCACGGGCCTTTACCGCCTCATCGACCAGGAAATTGCCGAGGCCCGGGCGGGCCGCAAAGCCTATATGTTGCTCAAATTGAATAGCGTGCAAGACCGGGAAATGATCGCCAAATTGTACGAAGCCAGCAATGCCGGGGTGAAAATGGACCTGATTATCCGGGGCATTTGCTGCCTCCAGCCCGGGGTGCCCGGCCAAAGCGAGAACATCCGCATCATCAGCATCGTGGACCGGTTTTTGGAGCACGCCCGCATGTACCTGTTCCACCACGGGGGCGAGCAGCGGCTCTACTGCTCCTCCGCCGACCTGATGACCCGCAACCTCAACGACCGCGTGGAGGTGGCTTTCCCCGTCCTGGACCCAGAACTTAAACAGGAGGTGATCGACCTGCTCAACTTGCAACTGGCCGATAACCAAAAAGCCCGCGTCATTGACCGTAAGCTGAGCAATAAGTATGTAAAAACTAAAAGTGAACCCCTGCGTTCCCAATACGCCATTTATTGGTATTTGAAGAATAAATATGGGGTGTGAAAATGAAGCCGAATTTTGTGGCCACTGCGGCAACAACACCGCCGGAGAATTACGGCCTGGCCATCACCCGGAGTGATCAGCCCCTAGGGCCTTATTTGTGCTAAAACAATCTGCATTTATTTTGAACAAAACGGTTTATTTCCGCGACCTTGGGCTGATCCGTTACGCCCAGGCTTGGCACGAGCAGCGGCAGCGGTTTGAGCAGGTGGTGGCCCAAAAACTGGCCAACCGCGAACGGCCCGCCCCTGAGCAGTTGCCCACGCCCAATTACCTGCTGTTTTGCGAGCACCCGCCCGTGTACACCCTGGGCAAGAGCGGCCAGGCCAGCCATTTGTTAGTGAGCGAGGCGGAGCTAACCCGCCAAGGCATCGACTACTTCCCCATCGACCGGGGCGGCGATATCACCTTCCACGGGCCGAGCCAACTGGTGGGCTACCCCATTTTGGACTTGGAGAATTTCTTCACCGACATCCACCGTTACCTGCGGCTAATCGAGGAGGCCGTCATCCTCACCCTGGCCGAGTACGGGTTGGTAGCAGGCCGCATCGACAAGCTCACCGGCGTGTGGCTGGACCATGAGCGGCAGCACCGCCCCCGGAAAATCTGCGCCATCGGGGTAAAAACCAGCCGGTGGGTAACCATGCACGGCTTTGCCCTTAACGTGGACCCCGACCTGCGGTATTTCGACCAAATTGTGCCCTGTGGCATCGCCGACAAGGCCGTTACCTCACTGGCCCAAGAACTGGGCCGCCCCGTGCCCCTGCCCGAGGTAGCCGCCAAGGTGCTGGCGCATTTGGCCGCCCAGTTCGGGTTCCAGGTGGCACCCGAGCCGACAACGGCTGGGGCCAGTTGACCGTCAAGTCCCCTGGCCCCAGTTATTCCTCTAATCAAATGCCGTTAGTAGATAGTTGATTTCTTAAATATCTGAAAATCAACCTGAACCATCCCTCGGGTAAATCACCCGAGCACCAAACCCGGATTGCGCAATTTTTGTAAATGATTGACAATCAAGCGAAAATCGTTTGATCATGCAATCATTCATTTTGGGGTCTAGTCGATGTTTTTGAACATCTGCGGCAGTTGGCCGTAAACGGGCAGTTTGCCGTCCCACTTTTCCACGTACATTTTTTGGATTAGCAACGGGGTAAGCGTGGAGGTGAGGGCCTTGTTGGCGTTGGCTTCGGCCTCGGCCCGGATGCGGGTCGCTTCGGCAAAGCCCTTAGCTTCTTCAATATTCTTTTGAGCCTCGGCAATCACGCGCTGCTTTTCGTTCTCGGCCCGGATGGCTTCTTGCACGGCCTTGATTTTGGCGTTTACGGCCTCTTCCAAGGTGGGAGGCATCCTGATTTTGCCGATGATGCCCACCTGCACAATCTCAAAGCCCGCTTTCCGCATCGCGCCTTCCAGGCTTTTGCGCACCTGAGCTTCAAACTCGGCCCGGCGCGATACCATGTCTTCCGCCGAGTAGCCGGAGGCCACGCTGTTGTGGGCGTTACGCACCATTGTGCGGATAAACTCGTTGGTGATGGCGGGCAGGTCCTTGCGGTAAGTGCGGAAGATATTGGCCACTTGGTCGGGCAGCACTTGGTAGTCAAGCCCTACGTCAAATGACAGGCTCAAACCGTCTTTGGTGGTTACGGTAAACTCTTCGTTGGCGGGGCTGTCTTCGGTAACATCGAGCGTCCATACCTTATGTTGTACAAAGGTGGGAAACTCGTAAATGGCCGTGGTAACCGGGCTGTACCACACCATGCCGCTCACCTCGGTAATGTCTTGCACGCCCTTGGTGTCGCCGTAGAGGTTGACCTTGATGCCCACGTGCCCCGCATCGATGCGGGTGCAGGAAACCGCCGAGGAACCTACTGCGATGATGATCAGCAGCAACACGCCGATGCCAATGTATTTTTTCATGTCTTGGGTTTTTATTTAGTGCGAATATTGATACGGTGTTAAATTATGTAAAGTTTAGCTGGGCGCACAATTTAGGGAAAAAACCTGGGGCGAAGGGCGAAGCGGGGCGGCCCTGGCTAAATCCGGCCCCGGTTTTGATTTTGTGCGCCAACCGAAAGAAATTGCGGCCACCTAACCCAGAATAACACAATCAAATGGAGATTGCGGGTTTTTTACCTCATAAATAGTTGATAACTAAGAAGAATAGCCATTTGGCCAAGCAATCATCAAATTGTTTTAGTATAAAGTCCTCCGGCCCAACCGGGATGACAAACGCCCATCGCCCATGCTCAATTTGTTGGTAAGCCTTTCGCGGGGAATAAATCAGCTTAACCGGGCCATCGGCCGGGCGGTGGCTTGGCTCACTACCGGGCTAGTGCTGCTCATTTGTTACGATGTGGTGGCGCGCTATGCCTTCAGTGCTTCCAGCGCGGCCATGTTCGAACTGGAGTGGCACGTGTTTGCGGTTATTTTTTTGGTGGGGGCGGGCGATACCCTGCGCCGCGACCGGCACGTGCGGGTGGATGTGTTTTACAACCGGTTTACCCCCCGCGTGCGCGCCTGGGTGGACTTGCTGGGCACGCTGCTGTTGCTATTGCCGTTTTGCGTGCTGGTGCTCAAAGCCAGCCTACCTTATGTGGAACTGAGTTACCGCGTGGCCGAACGCTCGGCCGACCCCGGTGGTCTGCCTTATCGCTTCGCCATCAAAGGCGTGATTGTGCTGGGCTTTGGCCTATTAGCCTTGCAGGCCATTCCGCTGCTTACGGCCAGCTTGCTGGTGTTGGCGGGCCGCGATGCCCGGGCGGTGGACGTGGACCGCTCCGCCGCACCCAATGACCCAAATGCGGTTTAAATTTGGGCCAAAATCTCGATCATGACTAGCAAAATGAAGGCCCTGGTGGCCAGCCTCATCTTATTGTTGCCCCTGGGCACGGCCGCGTTCTTGTACCTGTTTGCCGATAACCAATACGGCCTGAAGGTGCTCAACCCCCAGTCGGCCGAGTGCCCGGCCCCCACCGGCTCGGACAGCGTACACCGCGTACCGGATTTTACGCTCACTAGCCAGCAAGGCAGCCCGTTTACCCAGGCCCAGCTTACGGGCAAGGTGTACGTGGCCAATTTCTTTTTTACCCGCTGCCCGGATATTTGCCTGCAAATGTCGTCGGAACTAACGCGGGTGCAGGAGGCTTTTAAGAGCCGCCCCGAAGTCCACATCCTGTCGCACTCGGTGGACCCCGTACACGACTCGGTGCCGGTGCTGCAACAATACGCGGCCCGCTACGGCATTGCCCCGGCCCAGTGGACGCTGGCCACCGGCGACAAAGCCACCATCTACGACCTGGCCCGGTGCGGCTACTTCGTATCGGCCAAGCCCGCCACCGACGATCTCAAGTTGGATTTCATCCACTCCGATAAACTGGTGCTGGTGGACAAGGAAAGGCGGATCCGGGGCTTTTACAGCGGCACCCAGCGTGAGGAAGTGGATCGCTTGATCACCGAGATTCAAGTGCTGCTCAGCGAATATCGGTAACCGCTAGCCCGAACGGCGGGCTTGGGCTAGTTTTGCGGCTGTTTGCCCGCAACCGGGCGGGCGGCTCGCTATGCAACGTTACCAAGCCCATTACGCCAAAACCCTGCACCTGGCGTTACCCATAGTGGCCGGGCAGCTTTCCACCATCCTCATCTCCGTGTCGGACAACGCGATGGTGGGCCAGTACAGTGCCCTGTCGCTGGCCGGGGCGGCCTTTGCCAACTCGGTGCTGGGCACGTTTTTGGTATTTGGGCTGGGGGTAACCTGGTCGCTGACCCCGCTAGTGGCCACGGCCGAGGCTGCCGGGCAAACCGCCAAGCTGCGCAGTTTGATGCAGCACAGCCTGGTGGTGTATGCAGGTTTGGGGGCGGTGCTGGTGGCCCTGGCCACGGTAACTTCGTTTTTTCTGCATCGCTTTGGCCAAACGCCCGAAGTGGCCACCTTGGCCCGGCCTTATTTTTTGGTGGTGGCCTTATCACTATTGCCCGTGATGGTGTTCCAGACTTTTAAACAGTTTATGGAGGGCCTCTCGCACACCCGCGAGCCTATGTACGTGAACTTTGGCGGGGCCGTGCTGAACGTGATTTTCAACTACCTGCTCATTTTTGGCAAGTTCGGGTTTCCGGCCCTGGGGTTGCTGGGGGCGGGCCTGGCCACCCTGGCCGCCCGGGTGTTGATGGCGGGGTTTATTGCCGTGCGGTTTTACACCAGCCCCAAGTTTGCGGCGTACCGGCCTGCCAAGCTGCAAGTTGGCCTTCAATGGGCCGAGTTGAAACGGCTGACAGCCCTGGGCATTCCGGTGGGTCTGCAGTCGGGGTTCGAGGTGGGCGCGTTCAGTTTTGTGGCCATCATGGTAGGTTGGCTGGGCACGCTGCAACTGGCCGCCCACCAAATTGCCCTCAATGTGGCCAGCGTTACGTTTTTCGTGGCCCTGGGCCTAAGTTCGGCGGCGGCCATCCGCACGGGGCAGTTTGTGGGCAAGCGCGACCGGGGCGGCCTGCGGCTGGCGGGTTTCAGCGGCTACCACTTGGTCATCGGCTTTATGGCCTCCTGCGCACTCTTGATCGCGGTGGGGCGCACCTGGCTGCCCGGCCTCTACCTGGAAGCCAACGACCCGCTCACCCCCCAAATCGCCGACTTAGCGGCGGTATTGCTGGTGTACGCGGCCATTTTCCAAATTTCGGACGGGGCGCAGGCCATGGGCATGGGCGTGCTGCGGGGGCTGCAAGATGTGAAAGGCCCCACCCTCATTGCCCTGGTTGCTTACTGGGTGGTGGGCATTCCGCTGGGATATTGGCTGGGCTTTCACTGGGGTTGGGGGGCCAAGGGCGTGTGGCTGGGGCTGGCCGCCGGGCTGAGCTTTGCCGCGGTGTTCCTAGCTTTGCGGTTCCACGACAAGAGCCGCCGCGCTACCCTTTAGTTATGCCCGAAGCCTATTGGATTTTGCCTTTTCTGCTCGTAGTGGCCTTTTTGTACGCCTCGGTGGGCCACGCCGGGGCCTCGGGCTACATTGCCGTGATGGGCCTGGCCGGGCTTAGTCCCTTGGTAATCAAACCCTCGGCTTTAGTGCTCAACGTAGTGGTGGCTTCGCTCACTACTTTTAAGTTTTACCGGGCGGGCCATTTTTCGTGGCGCATTTTCGGGTGGTTCGCGGTCGGCTCGGTGCCGCTGGCCTACTTGGGCGGCGGGCTAAAAGTGGACACCCAAGTTTACAAGTTGTTGGTGGGGTTGTCGCTGCTGGGCGCGGCGGCTTACCTGCTGGTGGTGAGCAAGCGGCCTTACGAGCTGCGGCCTTTCCGGCCGGGGCTGGCCCTGCCCATCGGGGCGGTGGTGGGCCTCATTTCGGGCCTCACGGGCGTGGGCGGGGGCATTTTCCTCAGCCCGCTGCTGTTTTTTACCCGCTGGGCCGCCCCGCGCACCATTTCCGGCATTTCGGCGATGTTTATCTTGGTCAACTCGCTCTCGGGCCTGGCTGGCTTGGGCCGGGGCATCGGGCAACTGCCGCTGCAAGCCCTACCGTTTTGGCTGGGGGCCGTGCTGGGCGGGGCCTACCTGGGTGCCGAGGTGGGCGTGCGCAAACTTTCCGAAACGGCCATTAAAGTGGCCCTGGCGGTGGTGCTGGTAATTGCCGGGGTGAAATTGATTTTTTATTGAGGGGGAATTTTCCCATGTGCCGGTTCCCTCCGTGGTGGCAGTTTTGAGAAACTGCCACCACGGAGGGAACGAATAAGCTACGCCCCCTTCACATCCCGCACAAACCGCTCAATATCGGCCGGGAGGTTTTGGCTGGCGGCCAGTAGTTTAATGAACGCGCTGCCGATGATGGCCCCGTGCGCGTAGGCGCAGGCCCGGGCAAAGCTGGCGTGGTCGGCAATGCCGAAGCCGATGAGCTGTGGGGTACGCAATTGCATGGCCCTAATCCGCTCAAAATAAGCCAGTTGCTCGGTAGTGAGGCCCGCTTTGGCCCCCGTGGTGCTGGCCGACGATACCAGGTAGATGAAACTGTCGGACAGGGCATCGATCCGCCGGATGCGGGCCTCGGAGGTTTGCGGGGTTATCAGAAAAATGTTGGACAGTCCGTAGCGTTGGAAAACCGGCCGGTACTCCGTTTCATACTCGGCCAGGGGCAGGTCCGGCAAAATGAGGCCGTCCACGCCCACTTCGGCGGCGGCTTGGCAAAAAGCCTCGATCCCAAACTGGAGCACCGGGTTCAAATAACCCATGAGGATGAGCGGGGTTTGCACCCTGGCCCGGATACCGCGCAACTGCTCGAACAGCAGGCGGAGGGTCATGCCGTTGTCGATGGCTTGCTGGCTGCTTTGTTGAATGGTGGGACCGTCGGCCAGCGGGTCGGAGTAGGGCATCCCGATCTCGATCACGTCCGCCCCGGCCCGGGCTAGGCTTTCCAGAATGGGCACGGTGTCGGTGAGCCGGGGGTAGCCCGCAGTAAAGTAGATGTTGAGCAGGTTGGTTTTTTGGGCCAACAGGTCAGCCAGGCGGTTAGGGGCCACGGAAGTTTGCATAGTACTAAATGACTAAATGACTAAATGACTAAATGACTAAATGTTTTACTGATTGATTATCAGTTGTTTGCAGGGTAAACAATTTGCGATTCCTGTTTGATTTTTGGGGAATGGAGTTGTACAGGGCAAAAATAGCACAACGGCGGTGTTAAGAGGCAGGCTGCCCTCGCTTGGGGGCGGTTGAACCATGGGCGAGGTGAGTGAAAAATCACTAATCAATTGTCAATCAAAAAAATAACCCTCCAAGATTGCGAAAATCCTGGAGGGTTGGCTTAAGGCGCAGCTCTTGGCAAGAGTACCTTTGGCACTTTGGCCCTAGCTGGCCGCGTTAGTAACGGTAATATTCAGCCTTGTACGGCCCGTGCTGGGGCACGCCAATGTACTCGGCTTGGTAGGGGCTAAGCTCTTCCAGTTCCACTCCGATTTTTTCCAGGTGGAGTTTGGCCACCATCTCGTCCAGGTGCTTGGGCAGGGTGTACACCTTGTTTTCGTACTTGTCGCTGTTCTGCCACAGTTCCAACTGGGCCAGCGTTTGGTTGGTGAACGAGTTGGACATCACGAACGAGGGGTGGCCAGTGGCGCAGCCCAAGTTCACCAAACGGCCTTCGGCCAGTACGATCACGTCTTTACCGTCCACGTCGTACAAATCCACCTGCGGTTTGATCTCGTTTTTGGTATGGCCGTAGTTTTTGTTCAGCCAAGCCATATCAATCTCGGTATCAAAGTGGCCGATGTTGCAGATGATGGTCTTGTCTTTAGCGGCCCGGAAATGCTCTTCGCGGATAATGCCTACGTTGCCGGTAGCGGTTACCACAATGTCAGCCTCTTTAATGGCGTTACTCATCTTTTTCACGGCAAAACCGTCCATAGCGGCCTGGAGGGCGCAGATGGGATCGATCTCGGTAATGATTACCCGTGCCCCGGCCCCGCGCAGCGAAGCGGCCGAACCTTTGCCCACATCGCCGTAACCGGCTACTACGGCCACCTTACCGGCAATCATCACATCGGTAGCCCGGCGGATCGCGTCCACGCAAGACTCTTTGCAACCGTATTTGTTGTCAAATTTCGATTTGGTAACCGAGTCGTTGATGTTGATGGCGGGCATGGGCAGGGTGCCTTTTTTCACGCGCTCGTACAGGCGGTGCACGCCAGTGGTGGTTTCTTCCGAAATGCCCCGGATGCCCGCCACCAGTTCGGGGTAACGATCCAACACCATGTTGGTCAGGTCGCCGCCGTCGTCCAGGATCATGTTCAAGGGCTGACGGTCTTTACCGAAAAACAGAGTTTGCTCGATGCACCAGTCAAATTCCTCGTCGTTCATGCCCTTCCAAGCATAAACCGGGATGCCAGCTGCCGCAATGGCCGCCGCCGCGTGGTCCTGGGTAGAAAAAATGTTACAAGACGACCAAGTTACCTCCGCGCCTAGTTCAATCAAAGTCTCGATCAATACGGCAGTTTGGATGGTCATGTGCAAGCACCCGGCAATGCGGGCACCTTTAAGGGGTTTGCTGGCTCCATATTGCTTGCGCAGGGCCATCAGACCAGGCATTTCTGCCTCGGCCAAACGGATTTCTTTGCGGCCCCACTCGGCCAATTTAATGTCTTTTACCTTGTAAGGTACGTAAACAGAAGCGGTTTCAACCATGACGTTTTAATGATGATTTTTTTGATGTTAAAATCAGAACGCAAAGATAATCAATTTGTTTAGATGCGAAACCCGGTCATCGGATTTAAGGTAATATCTGTTGTACTTTGTTAGGAAAATATGCTCAAGTGCAGCAGATTGTTGAAATGTTGCTAATTTTGGGAGTCCGCCCGCTTAGCCCTTTTATGAAAATTTTTGTCAACGATGTCCTGCTGAATGTCTTAAAGAAAGATGAGGAGCAGCCACCAGGGGTGGTTTTCCCGGTTAGCCAGGCCGAAGAAGTGCTGGCCAT
Source organism: Bernardetiaceae bacterium (assembly GCA_025454895.1). Taxonomy (GTDB): domain Bacteria; phylum Bacteroidota; class Bacteroidia; order Cytophagales; family Thermoflexibacteraceae; genus JALONO01. Next base: position 1,711 of record JALONO010000082.1, on the reverse strand, counting down.
TTACCAGCAAATCAAGGATGCCAAACCTTCGCTATTATCGCAGTACAATTTTTTACCGCACGACTACGAAGCGGTTAAACAAGGGATCAAGGCCCACTTCGATGTAGTGGAAGCGGCGGGCGGCCTAGTGGTAAAACAAGGGGCGGTGCTGTTTATCAAGCGGTTGGGCAAATGGGACCTGCCCAAGGGCAAACTAGAACTGGGCGAAAAAAAACGTTTGGCCGCCGTGCGGGAGGTGGAAGAAGAGTGCGGCGTTAAGGCTCTGGTGATCCGCAAAGTGGGGGTAACCTGGCACACTTACTTGCAAAACCGCCGCGACACGCTCAAAAAAACCACCTGGTACGAGATGGAGTGCCTCGACGACCGCCGCCTAGCCCCGCAAACCGCCGAAGCGATCACCAAAGTGAAATGGGTGCCCATGTACCAGTCGGGCAAGGTGTTGGGCAACACCTACCGGTCCATTCACCACATTTTTCTCAAGTTTTTGACCGAAAAAACCGGTGCGGCCCCCGTGGTGTTGGCTGACGGCGACGAAGAATAGGGTAGGTTACCTACTCGATCACCAGCAGATTGCTTTGCCGGATGTAATAACCTGGAGTTTCGTTTTCTCCCCGGCCAAAAGCGGCGGTTTTGAGCCGAAGTTTACTACTGGCCTCGTCGTCGATCCGCACTTTGTACCAGATATCTTGTTTACCCACAATGCGCAGGCACTGGCCTTGGGGCAGCGTGCTCACCAGTTCGCCGCCCGCCGAAGGGGCGTTCATCAAAAAGGCTTTTTCCGACTTGACGATGCCGCGCGGCAGACTCAACTGGTAGTTGATCACGTAGAACAAAAAGCCAAAAAAAGTGGTAAGGGCAATGCCGGGGTACAGCACGTCGCGGCCCCGTTTTTTAATTAAGTACAGCCCCAGCAGGGTCAGCCCGGCCAGCAAACTGCCCAGCACAATCAGGTAGCCGAAATATTGTCGAAACAGGTACACCAAATATTCCACATCGCCGATCTTGTAGCCTTCTAGCCCGTTTTTTTCGGCCAGCTCGGCAATTTTATCGTGTACCTCGGTACTAGGTGCCTGGGCATAGTGCAGGTTCAAATAGTAGAGGGCGTTGGTCGGGTCACCGGAATTTTCGCGGATGTAGGCCATTTTGAGCAACATCTGCGGCGAGGACTCGCCTTGGTCCAACACCTTGGCATAGAGGTTAAAAGCCTCGTTGTACTTCTGTTTGCCAAAGAGCACGTCGGCTTGGCTGAGCAGTTGCTCCGGGGCAGATTGGGCCAGGGCCGGGCCGTTGGTCCAAAACCAGGCGACTAACGCCCAGGCAAATATATTTAAACGGCTACCTTGCATTTATTTTCGGTTTGTTTAATTTTGCATCCGCATTTGCCAGAGGGGCCCGCTGAGCGGGGCAAATTTAGGTAAAAGCTAGATTCCGTAGCTCAGTTGGTAGAGCAATACACTTTTAATGTATGGGTCCTGGGTTCGAGTCCCAGCGGGATCACCCGAGTAAACAGTTCCTTGTTGCGCGAGTGGTGAAACTGGTAGACACGCCATCTTGAGGGGGTGGTGGGGGTAACCCCGTGGAAGTTCGAGTCTTCTCTCGCGCACGGATCGATTTCGTAGCTCAGTTGGTAGAGCAATACACTTTTAATGTATGGGTCCTGGGTTCGAGTCCCAGCGGAATCACGCTAGAGGCAGCCGCCTCTTTTTTTATG
>JALONO010000081.1 GCA_025454895.1 Bernardetiaceae bacterium | reverse complement strand
GCTGGGCAACGACCACGGGCTGCTGGGCCGCTACGTGGCGTTCCACAACTACCGGGGCAGCCTCACGGCCAGCCACCCCGACTTTGCCGACGGCTACTACTACGGCCGGCGGCCCACCACGGCGTTCATGCCCTCGTTCCGCAACGTGTTCAGGCAAGAGACCGACTTTTTGCGCGGCTACATGGTGGCCTTTAGCGCGGGCCGGGCCGGGTGGGAGCGCGGCCCCGGCCAGCCCGGTTTTGGCCAGGACTTTAAGGAGGGCCTCACCACCCCCGGCCCCTGGGGCGTGTACATGATGATGCAGGGCGAAACCGTGCCCAAGGCCGAAAACCACGTGCGTCTAAGCCCCCACCTGCGCGACGAGTGGGGCATCCCGCAGTTGGTGGTGTCGGTGGGCTACGACGCCAATGACGAAAAAGTGTTCCGCGATTTTTTGGTCCAAGGGGCCGAAATGCTCGAGCGGGCGGGCTGCCGCGACATCGAGCCCTACGACAGCGGCCAAGCCCCCGGCCTGGACATCCCCCAACGTGCTGGTGACCGACGGGGCCTGCATGACCTCGGTGGGCAACCAAAACCCCTCGCTCACCTTTATGGCCCTCACGGCCCGGGCCGCCCACCACGCGGTGGAGGAACTGAAAAAGGGCAATTTGTAGGTGGGGGTAAGGTGCGGATGACCAATGAACGACGCCCCGGCGAGCCAATCCTCGCCAGGGCCCAAAACCTTGCCAGGGTAAAAACGCCTCGGCGGTCTTGCCAAAAAGCTAAAACCCTTCAAAAGTGAAGGAGCATTAAATCGGGCCAAAACCAGACCTGGATTGCGTATTCCTTAATCTTTTAAATGGTTGATAATCAAATTGAACAATCATTTGATCATGCAATCATTAAGTCATTTTAATATCCTGCTTCAATGCTGCAAAAAATCTAAAATGTGCTGGGCCACTTCGGGGCAGCGCAGGTAGCCGTAAATTTTGTGGTGGTTGGCCTTGCCCGTATGGGGGCTTACATAGTCGTTGGCCACCAGGTCGTCGATCACTTGCACGCCGCGCGCGTTGGGGCGGTAGTCGTCGGCCAGGCGGATGTCGAGGTTGACGGGGTCATCACGGTCGGCAAAGTTGCGCCAGCTTTTGGTTACGAGGCTGGGGGTGCGCACTTGGCACCGCCGGTCGGTGCCTTGGCCGTGGTCTTCCATCACGCGCACTTTCACAAACGGCACCCCCAGCGGCGAGCCAAGGGTAACGAAGTGAGCTACTTCGGGGCGGCCAGGCTTTTTGCCCAACCGCCGCAGGGTATTGTAGGCGATAATCGTACCCATCGAGTGGCTGATGAGCATGATTTCCCAGCCTTGGTAGCGGTTGAGGGCCTGTTCCAGTTCGTCTTCCAGTACTTGCCGTACCATTTGCAACTGCCCGGCCCGGTTGCGGATCTGCTTGTCTTGATCGTAGTAAAAGCCTAAGTCTTTCAGTTTTTTCAGCAATAGGCCATCCACCCAACGTTCCACCGAGGGGCGGCGGGCCAGGTAATCGGTGAGGTTGTCCAGCACGTCGGAGGCGGCGGCGTATAAGTGGTCCGTCCAGCTGTCGTGGTAGGTGCGGAGCTTGGCCGGGTCGGCCGGGTAATAAGGCTCCTGGTCAAACAGCGAGTCAAAATGGAAGGCCTCATCGTTGTGCAAGGGGTACTTGTACAGCAGGTCGGCCCAGTACACATCGTGGTAATGAAAGGCCGGTGGTTGGCCCAAGGCGGTCAAGCCTTCGGCAATGGCGGCTTGCCAACTTTGGGCGTGGTGGTCTTTGGGCGGCTTGTTGGCCAGGCCGTGCAGGCCAATAATGATTTTGTTGGCCATAAAATAAAAGGGCGTTTAGTGCAAAAAATGATAAAGAGAAGCGCAAATTACGCAATTGTTAAATTTTTACCGCCCTGATTTTGAGTTATTTGCTTGCGTAACATCTCAACCACCAGCCGTTAAAGCAGGTGCGGTAGTTGGAATAACTGGTTTCAACCTTGGGCTTTGAACAGGTCCACTATTTTGTAATACTCCTCGTCGTAAAGGTCATAGCATTGCTCAAGGTCAGAGGGGGGTAAGCGCACTAGGCATGAGGTGTTTTCTTCTACCTGTTCGGGAGTGCGCATGCCCGGGATTACCGTGGCCACCTGCGGGTGGCTAACCGCAAAGCTCAGGGCCAGGCCGGTGAGGCTGGTGTCGTATTTGGCCGCCAACCGTTCCAGGTGGGCCAGGGCGCGGAGGGTGGCCCCGAGCACCTGGGGCGTGAGGCGGAAACTGCGGTGGTCGCTCTCGTCAAACTTGCTGTCGGTGTTAAACTTGCCCGTAAGTAGGCCAAATTGGAGCGGCATCCGGGCAATGAGGCCGTACTGCTGCTGTTGCATCAGGTTGAGCAGGGGTTTTACCCGCTGGTTAATTAAGTTGAGCACCAGTTGGAAGCCCTGGCCCAGCCGGTTTTCCAGGCAAAACTCGGCCTCCGGCTCGGGCACAAATGTGTTGAGCGACACGCCCCAGTAACGGATTTTGCCAGTCTGTTGCAGTTTTTCCAAGGCCCCGATCAGTTCGGCCCGGCGCAGGTGGGTTACTTTGGCGGTGTGTAGTTGGTAGAAGTCAATCGCCTCGCGGCGCAGGCGGCGCAGGCTGGCCTCGCAAGCCTGGGCCACATGTTCGGGCGAGTAGTCGAGGGTCAGTTGGCCGTTCTCGTCCAGCTTTTGGCCCACTTTGGTGGCCACCACCACATCGGGCCGGTTGCCCAAGGTTTTGCCCAGCAGGGTTTCGGAGTGGCCCAGGCCGTAAAAATCGGCCGTGTCGTAGAAGTTGATGCCCAGGTCTAAGGCCCGGTGCAAGGCCCTGACCGAGCAGGCATCGTCAGTGCGGCCCCAGCCAATGGGCAAACTGCCCGCTTTGGCCGGTCCGCCGATGGCCCAGGCCCCAAACCCGATTTCACTCACCTCTAGGCTGGTTTGGCCGAATTTCCGTAAGTTCATAAGTGATTGATTTTCAGAGATTAATTCAAATACTTTTTAAAAATTTTGGCTCAAGCCACTCACTATTCACCAAGTTTGGCCTAGCTCGGTAACGATTAAGCCCAAAAGTTGGCGTTTTTTTAGAAACGGCCAAGCACCCGCCCGGTGCAAGCGGGTGGGCCAGGAAACAAAATGGGCAAGCAAAGAAATCCTGCCGATGGCGGCTCGCGGGGCACAGTGGCCCGATTGCCCGGCAGCCCAACCCCAAATTTGAAAAGGAAGAAAAGCAACCCGGCGTGAAGGTTTTATGAAGAAATTGGCGGTGGGGCTTTACCAAGCTAGGCATTGGTTTAATTTGCCAGCTAGTTCCTTAACACTTCCATTTTTGTCATGAAACGCCAAGCAACCGCCGAGTGGCACGGTGATTTGAAAGCCGGCAGCGGCACCCTGACCACGCCCAGCCAGGTGCTGGATCAAACCCAGTATTCGTTTAAAACCCGCTTCGAGAGTGGCACGGGCACCAACCCGGAAGAGTCGATCGCAGCCTCCCACGCAGGGTGTTTCACTATGGCGGTATCGGCTATTTTTACGCGCCAGGGCATTGCCCCCACGCGCTTGTACACGCAGGCCACGGTAGAGGTGGACATGGCCAACCTCCAGATCACGGGCGTACACCTAGCCGTTGAAGGCACGGTGCCGGGCATTACCCAGGCCCAGTTTGCCGCCGTAGCTAGCGAGGCCGAACAAAATTGTATCATTTCCAAGGCGTTGCGCGTGCCCATTACTTCGGAGGCCAAGTTGATTGGTTAATTCTTGATTGTGAGTAGCTTAACTTCTCCCTTTGGCCAGGTGTCGGCCGTGCGGCCGCGCCTGACACCTGGTCGAGGCGGTTGGCTCGTCCTTGGGGAATACCCGGCCAGCCGTTAATTTTGTTCTAGTTTTGTGCCACAGTTCAACGCCCCCATGCTCTTGGATTTTGAGAAACCGATTGCCGACTTGGAAACCAAGTTGGCCGAAATGAAGAAGGCCGCCACTGACAATCAGATCGATATGTCGGTGTCGATCGCCACGATCGAAGAGCAAATCCAGGCCCTCAAAATCGAGACGTACCGCAAGCTGACCCGGTGGCAGCGGGTGCAACTGTCGCGCCATGTGGACCGGCCCTATACCCTGGACTACATCGATTACCTGGCCACCGACTTTGTGGAGTTGCACGGCGACCGCACCGTGCGCGACGACAAGGCAATGGTGGGCGGCTTTGGCACCATCGACGGGCAAACTTTTATGCTCATTGGCCAGCAAAAAGGGCGCAACACCAAAGACCGCCAGTTTCGCAACTTTGGCATGGCCAACCCCGAAGGCTACCGCAAAGCCTTGCGGTTGATGAAGTTAGCCGAGAAATTCAACAAACCCATCGTTACTTTTATCGATACGCCGGGGGCGTTTCCCGGGATCGAGGCTGAAGAACGGGGCCAAGCCGAAGCCATTGCCCGTAATTTAAGGGAGATGTTCATGCTGCGCGTGCCCGTCATCTGCATCATCATCGGCGAGGGGGCCTCGGGCGGGGCCTTGGGCATCGCCATCGGCGACCGCGTGCTCATGCTCGAGAATGCCTGGTACTCCGTCATCTCGCCCGAGAACTGTTCGGCCATTTTGTGGCGCAGTTGGAACTACAAGGAGCAAGCCGCCGAGGCCATGAAACCCACTGCCACCGATATGCTGGCCTTTAAGCTCATTGATGGCATTATCGATGAGCCCCTGGGCGGGGCCCATGCCAACAAGGCCGCAATTGCCCAAACCGTCAAGCAAACCATCTTGGATACTTACCAAGAACTGGCAAAACTTACACCCGACGAACGGATCGAGCAGCGCATCCAAAAGTTTGCCAGCATGGGCGTGTATGCCACGGTATAATCATTGCGGATAATTTTGGTGGCCTGTGCGTAATGCTGGCCCACCAAAATAGCCCTATGAACCCCCGTTTGCTTATCGTTTTCTTTTTATTGGTCGTAGGGCGTTTGGCCGCCCAAAACGCACCCCAACCCGTGGAAGTGTTGGTAAAAAATGGCTTGAGCCAACCCGAGGCCCAAGCCGTGGATGGCCACATGACCGCCTTGAAGGCGCAAAGCCCTAAAATTCAGGACAGCACGGCCACTTACGAAGAACTGCAACTTGCGGCCAAATCTTACCAAGAGGTGGGGCAGGTACTCATGGGCAAAAAGATAAAATTGATGCACCTGTTGGCGGCCTACCCCGATGGCCGCGAATTGATGCAACTGGGCAAAGTGGCCAAGCAAAAGCTGGAAGCCCTGGAAGCCAACGACTGGACCATCCGCTTTAAAAAAACCACCCTGGGCCTCGACGAGGAATTGCGCAAGCAAGGCTTCAAAGGCAACACCGAAGCCATGTTGCTAGCTTTTGTGCAAAAACTGACCGCTTTGCGCAAAACCCGCCCCCAAAACGAGAGCTATTTGCTCGATGCCACCGTGGTGGCCAACCAATTGGCGGCGGTTAGCAAATCGTTGCGCACCGGCGAAGATTTTATCACCAACGCACAATTTGCGGCCGCCATAAAGCGCCTACGCCGCACCGACCTGCACCACGACGAAGAGTTTGGCAAAAAAGTGGGCTACGTAAGCCTTTTTGAAAAACTCATTGCCACGGGCGAAACCTTCCCCAGCCTGTAGAAAAGCCGGGCCAACTTGCGTTAACCCGGCCAAAGTAGTTGAACAATAGACTTCTTGCAAATTAGGTTTTTGATCAGGCGTGAGCCCGAAATCTCGCTCTTAATCCGCCTTTTTTTGGCCCCACCCTGGCCCTCCCCGCCGGGGAGGGGACGTAATTTTGACCCGAGTAGGGGTAATGTGAAAGATATCTAATAAACTGATTTACAGGTTTTTCAACATTTCGGAGGCTGCGCGCTGCTTTCGGTCGTCGATGTATTCAACGTTAGTGGTGGGCGAGTGGTCCACGGTAAGCACGCCGTCTTTCCAGTTAATGGCCGATTCGGGCGAGTAATAGTCGCCTCGGTTAGTGAACACGATTTTTTTGAGCTTTTCTTGCAGGGCTTCCCGGCCCATGTCGTCAATGGCGATGTCTTCTTTAATGGCCCGGATCACGGGGGTGAAGTAAACCGACTTCCACCATTCGTTATAGTTATCGCCGTAACCTTCGGCGGCCAGGTTTTCCCAGTCGATTTCTAGGGTAACGGCAAAGCCTGCGGCATCGTCCAGGGCTTTTTGCAGTTTAGGCAACTCATTGTCTTGAAAGGCTTTGGTAGCGCGGCGTTCGGCGAGTCCCATAAGTTTGAGGTAGGTTTTATCTTAGTGAAAATAGAATGAAAATAACTGGGCTAAAGTAGGCTAATTTGACTAATTGGCAATAAGTGGGGCCTAGTAACCTTTTGTTTCAGAGGATGATAGTGATCCCTGAAATAAAAAGCGGCCCGTTTTTGGGGCCGCCTTCTATTCATCAAAGTTTACTTTGAGAGACGCTACACGTCTACGCGGGCGTATTTGGCGTTTTTCTCGATAAAAGCCCGGCGGGGGGCCACCTCGTCGCCCATGAGCATCGAGAACAGGTGGTCGCTGGCCGCGGCCGACTCGATATCGACCCGCTTGAGGCTGCGCTTTTCGGGGTTCATGGTGGTTTCCCATAGCTGCTCGGGGTTCATTTCGCCCAAGCCTTTGTAACGCTGAGTGTGCACGGAGTCGTCTTTACCGCCCCCGATTTGCTGCACGGCCAGCTCGCGCTGCGCCTCGGTCCAGCAGTACACCTCCTGCTTACCCTTTTTTACCAGGTACAGCGGTGGCTGGGCAATATACAGGTAGCCCTGCTCGATCAGGTCGCGCATGTAGCGGAAAAAGAAGGTGAGGATGAGCGTGCGGATGTGGCTACCGTCCACGTCGGCATCGGTCATGATGATGATTTTGTGGTAGCGGAGCTTGCCCAGGTTCACGGCCCGTTGGTCTTCTTCATTGCCGAAGGTTACCCCCAGGGCGGTGATCATATTTTTGATTTCCTCATTATCGTAAATGCGGTGCTCTTGGGCCTTTTCCACGTTGAGGATTTTGCCCCGTAGCGGCAAAATGGCCTGGAACGCCCGGTTACGCCCCTGCTTGGCCGAGCCACCGGCCGAGTCGCCTTCCACCAGGTACAGTTCGCAGGCGGCCGGGTCGCGCTCTGAGCAGTCGGCCAGCTTGCCGGGCAGGCCCGAGCCGCCCAGCACGGTTTTGCGCTGCACAGCTTCGCGGGCTTTGCGGGCGGCCTCGCGCGCACGGGCGGCGTTGAGCACTTTCTCGATCAACTGCTTGGCTTCTTTGGGGTTTTCCTCCAAATAGTTGTTGATCATCTCGCTCACGCAGGTGTCCACAAAACCGGCCACTTCGGAGTTGCCGAGTTTGGTTTTGGTTTGGCCTTCAAACTGCGGCTCGGCCACTTTAACCGAAATCACGGCGGTGAGGCCCTCGCGGAAGTCGTCGCCGGTGATCTCGACCTTGGCTTTTTCCAAAATCCCGGAGCGGTCCGCGTAAGCCTTGATGGTGCGGGTGAGCGCCCGGCGGAACCCTGCCACGTGGGTGCCGCCCTCATGGGTGTTGATATTGTTTACGTAAGAAAAGATATTCTCCACGTAATCAGTGTTGTACGTCATGGCCACCTGCACCGGGATGCCCGATTTCTCATTTTCCATGAAAATGGGCTTGTTCAGCAATTGCTGGCGGGTGCCCTCGAGGTACTCTACAAATTCTATCAGGCCGTTTTCGGAGTAAAACTCTTCGGAACGGAACCCGTTGCCGTCTTCGGCGGCTTCACGCTCATCGGTGAGGAAGATGCGGATGCCCCGGTTCAGGTACGACAGCTCGCGCAGGCGGGTGGCAATGGTCTCGTACTTGTAAACGGTGGTGGTGAAAATGCTATCGTCGGGCGAAAAGTGGACTTTAGTGCCCCGCTGCTCGGTGGTGCCCACCTCTTTAACGGCGTAAAGCGGCTTGCCGATCTGGTACTCTTGTTGGAAAACTTTGCCCTGGCGGTACACCGTTACGGTCAGGTGCTTCGACAGCGCGTTCACGCAGCTAACGCCCACCCCGTGCAAACCGCCGGAAACCTTGTAGGTGTCTTTGTCGAACTTGCCCCCGGCGTGGAGCACCGTCATCACCACTTCCAAGGCCGAGCGGCCTTCTTTGGGGTGCATATCGGTGGGGATGCCCCGCCCGTTGTCCAGTACGGAGATGGAGTTGTCCGGGTGAACGGTAACCCGGATGGTATCGCAATAACCGGCCAGGGCTTCGTCGATGGAGTTATCCACCACCTCCCACACCAGGTGGTGCAGGCCCTTGGCCCCAATATCGCCGATGTACATGGCGGGACGCTTGCGCACGGCCTCGAGCCCCTCCAGTACTTGGATGTTATCGGCCGAATAGTTGTTAGCGGCTTGTTCTTTGGCCAACTCTAAATCAGTGAATGACTGCATATTTTGTTTACTATAATAACCAGCAAATTTAATTATTTTCCGGGGCTTTACCAAACCTTTTGCCCTTAAAAAATGCAATTTGCAAAAATTTTAATATGCTGATAATGAGCAATTTAAAATTTTCTTCTTGGTTATTTACCCCAATTGGCCCGCCTGGCCAGCGGCGGCCTGTCAAGGGGCAAAGCAAAGCCCCGGCGCACGGGCACCGGGGCGGCTAAAATGGCAGCAGGTGGCCGGGCTTAAAACCCGATGGGCCGCTTGCCGGCCGAGAACTCGTCTTCGGCTTTGAAATCTTTCAGGTCGGCTACGGTGATGGTCCGCAGGGCCTCTTCGGTGCGGGCGCTGCGGTCGAGGGCGGCCATGCGCAGGTGTTGCTTGCGCACGGCCTGGCTAATGAGCTTGCGCACCGAACGGGCGTTGCCAAAGTACTTGTCGCGCCGGTTGTGCAAATATTGCATGTAGTTTTTCACGTACTCTTGGGCCTCGGCATCGGGTTGCAGGTTTTCGCTGGCCAACATGCCCAGGGCTATTTCGCACAGGTCGCTGGCGGTGTAGTCCTCGAACACGATCACTTTGTCAAACCGGGACTTGAGGCCGGGGTTGGCTTCCACAAAGCGGTCCATGTTGTCAGGGTAGCCGGCCGCGATCACGATAAACTGGCCCCGGCGGTCTTCCATTTGCTTCAAAATGGTTTCGATGGCCTCGTTGCCGAAGTCGTTGCTGATGTCGGTAGGCACTAACGAGTAGGCCTCGTCGATGAACAGCACCCCGCCTAGGGCCTTCTCGATCCGGTCCATGGTTTTAATGGCGGTTTGGCCGATGTAGCCCGCCACCAGGGCCTGGCGGTCGCACTCCACCAGGTGCCCGCGCTCCAAAATGCCCAGGGCCTTGTAAATTTTGGCCAAAATGCGGGCCACGGTGGTTTTGCCGGTACCGGGGTTGCCTTTAAAAATGGTGTGCAACGAAAACTGGCCCAAAATATCGCGGCCGGTCTCGCGGTAAAAGCGCACCAGTTTGATCAGTTCGTGGATCTGGTTTTTGACCTCTGTAAGCCCGATCATCGCATTTAGCTCGCCCATGGCTTCCTCGAGCAGAGCTTGGTCTTCGTCAATATCGGGCAGCACGCGCTCGCGGTCGCGGAAAATCCGCTCCACGTCGGCCAGTTGCACGGTCTTGAGCATATCGGCGGCCACTTTGCTCAGGTCGTCGGAGGTTTTGACCACCCGCAGGCCCATGTTCATTTTGGCTTCGTCCACCAGCGAGTTCACCAGCCGGGCGTTGCCAAAGGTTTGGTCGCGGTCGCGGAAGTTGTCCACCAGTTTTTTGTTGAAATATTTGAGGGCTTCCGGGGTAAACTCAATGCTGCGGGTTTTGGCGGCCAGGTCGATGAGCCGGATGAGTTCCTGGGGCAAAAAGTCAGGGAAGTCGAAATAAAGCCCAAACCGCGACTTGAGGCCGGGGTTAGAGTCGAGGAAGGTCTCCATCTCTTTGGGGTACCCGGCCACGATCACGGCAATGTCGCCCGGCCCGTCCGACATTTCCTTGACCAGGGTCTCGATCACCTCGTGGCCGTAGTCTTTGGTGTCTTCCTTGCTGCGCACCAGCGAGTAGGCCTCGTCAATAAAAAGCACGCCGCCCCGGGCCTTATCGATGGCCTCTTTTACCTTGGGGGCGGTTTGGCCAATGTACTGGCCCACGAGCTCGGCCCGGCCCACCTCGTGGACTTTGCCGTTGGATAGCAGGCCCAGGTTGCGGTAAATTTTGCCCAGCATTTTGGCAATGGTAGTTTTACCGGTGCCGGGGTTGCCTCTAAAAACAGAGTGCAAGTTGACGCGCTGGCTTTCTTCAAAGCCTTGCTGTTTGCGCACTTGGATAAACTTCAAGTAATCGATGTAATCGCGGATGCGGGTTTTGATCTTCTCCAACCCGATGAGCGAGTCTAACCGGGCCATCAGTTCCTCCATGCTCTCCTGCTTGTCTTCGGCCCCGGCTTGTTGGGGGGGGATCATGTCGGTGCCGGTGAGCAGCGGGCTTTCGCCGCGCACGTATTCTTCGCCCGCCGTAAAAGGCACTACGGCAATGAGTTGGTCCATGAAAATGACCTCGAGCGTGTATTTATCGTGGTACCACGAGCCCCGGGTATCGGACCCCCAGCCGGTGGTTACGGTAACGCTCTCCTCTTCGGGGTTCACGCGGCGCAACTCGGTGGTTACGCCCTTGAGCTGGGCGGCATCGTTGTAAAAGTGAAAGAACAGTTCGCAGTACCACGAGGCCGCCTGCAGGTTCTGGAACGTAAACTCGGCCCACACGTAGCGGGTGTCTTTGGCATCGAATTGGGTGTAGTAAGTGCGCTCTTCCGGGTTGAGGCCCTTGTTGGGGCCTTCGTAAAGCCGGATTCGATCGGTTTCGAAGTAAGGGTTTTCTTCGCCCACCACGGGGCCGCCGCTCTCGATGTAGAATTTCTTCTTGCCCAGTGACTCGTCGTCGATGAAAGCCTCCCACATGTAGTCGCCGCGCGACCAGAACGAGCCAGGCTCTTTGTTGCCCCAGCCTTCGCGCACCATCACAATGTTCTCCTCGGCCGAGATCTTGTAATTATCCAATTTGATCTCGCACAGGTCATCGCGCTTCCCTTTGTCCAATAGGCGGTAACATTTGATCTTCAGATTGGCTTCCCAGTCTTCTTCATCAAATAATTTATTGTAAAAAGATAGCTCACAATACAGGTAAGTGGTTTCGATGTTCTCGAAAACGCTCCGGTACTTCTTCTTACCGTCGGCCAGCCACTCGGTGGAACTGTAAACCTTGAGGTCTTTAAACTTATAGTTTTTATCTAATTTCTTACTCCGAAAAATCATATCTTTCCTGGTCAAAGGGAGGGCAAAATACTTTCTAAAACGACTTTTAAAAAATTTAGGGGATATTTTTTTTGAACCGTTTTTTCCAGTAAGCCCCTGGCCAGGCCGAGGGCACGTTTTACAAAGCGGGCAGTGGGGGCGGTTATGACACCAACCGCCCGGCCTTTGGCCAGCCAGGCGGCTGGGCGGCCGCTGGCTAGCGGCTGTAGTTAGGGGCCTCGCGGGTAACGATCACGTCGTGCGGGTGGCTCTCGCGCATCCCGGCGGCGGTAATTTTGACGAACTCGGCTTTTTGCAGGGAGGCGATGTCGGGCGCGCCACAATAGCCCATGCCCGCCCGCAGGCCGCCCACCAGTTGGTAGATGATTTCTTCCACCCGGCCTTTGAACGGCACGCGGCCCACAATGCCCTCGGGCACCAGTTTTTTAATGTCGTCTTCGGCATCTTGGAAATAGCGGTCTTTTGAGCCTTCTTCCATGGCCTCGAGGCTGCCCATGCCCCGGTAGCTTTTGAACTTGCGGCCTTCGTAGAGGATCACCTCGCCCGGCGACTCTTCGGTACCGGCCAGCAGCGAGCCGATCATGACGCTGGCCCCGCCCCCGGCAATGGCTTTCACCATATCGCCGGAGTAGCGGATGCCGCCGTCGGCTATCACGGGCACGCCGGAGCCGGCCAGGGCTTTGGCGGCCTCGATCACGGCCGTGAGCTGGGGCATGCCCACCCCGGCAATAATGCGGGTGGTACAAATGCTGCCTGGCCCCACGCCTACCTTCACCGCGTCGGCCCCGGCATCGGCGAGGGCTTTGGCCCCGGCCCCGGTGGCTACGTTGCCCACCACTACTTCTAGGTCAGTAAACTGGAGTTTTACCTTGCGGCAGGTCTCGATTACCCCCTGTGAGTGGCCGTGGGCGGTATCGATCGCGATCACGTCGGCCCCGGCGTTTTTGAGCAGGGTTACCCGCTCGATAATGTCGGGCGTTACGCCCACGGCCGCGCCCACGCGCAACCGGCCCAGGTGGTCCTTGCAAGCATCGGGGTTGTCTTTGCGTTTCAGGATGTCTTTATAGGTAATTAGGCCCACCAGTTTGTTGGCTTTGTTGATGATGGGTAGTTTCTCGATCCTGAATTGTTGGAGGATGTCCTCGGCCGTGGCCAAGTCGATGCCTTCGGGCGCGGTGATGAGGTTTTCTTTGGTCATTACGTCGCGCACGGCCACGGTCAGGTCTTTCTGGAACCGCAAGTCGCGGTTGGTGATGATGCCCACCAGGTTGCCCGCCTCGTCCACCACCGGGATGCCGCCGATTTTGAACTCGCGCATGATGCGGGTGGCTTCGCGCAGGCTCATGTCGGGCTTGAGGGTGATGGGATCCAGGATCATGCCGCTTTCCGAGCGTTTGACCTTGCGCACTTGCTCGGCCTGCTTTTGAATGGGCATGTTTTTGTGGATGAAGGCCAACCCGCCCTCTTGGGCCATGGCGATGGCCATTTCGTACTCCGACACGGTGTCCATGGCGGCGGCCACAATGGGTACGCTGAGCCGGATGTTGCGGGTAAGCTGGCTAGTGGTGTCGGTTTCGCGGGGTAACACCTGCGAGTAGGCGGGCACTAGCAGTACGTCGTCGTAGGTGAGGGCCTCGGGCAAAGGGTGGGAGGAGAGCGGCATGGCAAAAAGGTTGGATAGGCTTCTTGCCGCGCAAAGGTAGGGCAAACCGGGAGCAATGCCAAGCCTAAACTGGACTTTCCTGGCCAGCGGTGCCACCGATTTTAAGGGCTTGCCAATGCCAAAACTGGGACAACCCGCCAACGGCCGTTTGCCTCAGAGCGTTTGGCCTGCGGGGCCGGTCGGTTCGTTTTCCGGGTCAAATTGGCAGTAATACTCCAGCTCAAAGTGGCTGGTGTAGCGGTCTAACTGCTGGGCGGCGGCCAGGTCGGCGCAGGTTTGGGCCCGCTGGTTGAGGCCGTAGTGGCACTTGGCCCGGCCCAAGTAGGCTTGGGCGTTGCGGTTGTTGAGGGCCAGGCTGCGGGTAAAATACTCGATGGCCTCGGGGTACTTTTCCAATTTCTCGCCCAGCTCGCCCGCTTGCTGGTACAACCTAAAGTCTTTCTGGTTGAGTTTGAGGGCTTTTTGATAGAACCCGAACGCCTCGGCTGGTTGCTTGAGCCGTAGTTCAAAGGCTTCGGCAATTTGGGCCAACATGGCCGCCTCGTTAGGGAAATGGTAGGCGGCCAGGCGGAGGTCCATTTGGGCCTCGGTTTGCATCCCGTGCATTTGGCTGTAGGCCAGGCCCCGCTTAAAGTGCAATTGGTGCAGTGGTTCGCTGCTGTACCGCATGGCCTCCGAATAGGCATCGGCGGCCTCGCCAAAGTAGCGCATGTGTTCCAGGCTCACGTCGCCCTTGAGGGTAAGGGCGGTGGTGTTGTAAGGGTCCACCCCGGTGGCTTTGTTGAGCAACTCAAAGGCTTGGGCATACTGTTTTTGCTCCAGGGCCGTCAGGGCGCGGTTGTACATCCAGTTGCCGTAGGCCATAAACCCACCCCGGATGAGCACAAACATCACCACCACCACGCCAAAAGCGAGCAAGGTGGTTTGGCCGTCGGGCAAATAAGGGCGTTTTTTGGCAGTGGGCCGGGCCTGGGGCGGCACCGGCGAGCGGCGGCGGTAGCGAGGGTCGGCCCGGGCAGCCGGGGCGCGCCGCTGGCCGGGGGCGGGCAGTTCCAGGCCCAGCCGCAGGTGTTCGTCGTACTGCCACTTGCGGTTGGGGTTGTTCAGGGTTTGGTAAGCTTCGTTAATGAGTTTGAACTTCTCCTCCGCCTCCTGGTTGCCGGGGTTGCGGTCCGGGTGGTAAAGCAACGCCAGTTGCTTGAATGCGCTTTTCACCTGGTCGCGGTCGGCAAAAGCCGGAAGGCCCAATATAGCGTAATAATTTGCCAAGGCGGTTAAAAAAGAACCAGGCACGCCAGCCAGGCGGCGGCCTTCCATGAAGTATCAAACTCTCTCGAGCAAAATTAAACTGATTTTTTGGGCAAATGGTTGCGCGGGGCCAGTTATCGCGGGGGCTTGGCCAATCGGGTGGCGGGAGCAAGCAACCCCGGCGCTTTTTGGTTACTTATCGAAAGTCAATGACCAACGACCGGGCCATCTCTAGTTTTGCCCTCGGTTTTCATATTGAACTATTCCGATAATGAGCAAAACAAGACTAAACTTATTGGGGCTATTCCTGATAGGATTTGCAGCATCTTCCTTCGTTCAGCGAAGCAGTCATTTAAGCGTACACAACGCCGAGTCGCTGGCTGGGCATTTTCAAGACTCGCTACGGGCGAATAAAGGCGATACTTCAATAAAACAAGTTCAAGTTAACCCCGCAGTTGAGGTTGACAGCCTCATGGCAAAAAGCCAAGTATCCCCAACCCCGAAAAAGAAGACTCGGAAGCGAAGGATCGCCATGATCATTGGGGTATCGTTGCTGCTCATGGCAGGGTTAGCGGCCATTGCCGTTCCGCCAACTTCGGG
>JALONO010000080.1 GCA_025454895.1 Bernardetiaceae bacterium | reverse complement strand
GTCGGCCTCGGTGAGCGTGTGGCGCTGGATCATGGTGCCCATGGCGCCGTCCAGCACCAAAATGCGTTCTTTGAGTAGTTCCCTAACGTCTTTTTTCATGTACACGAAACGAAGACCGCTCCTGGCGGCCAAACAAATTTGCGAAAGATATTAAAGCCAAAACTTGGTTTGGTTGATCAGTAATTGCTTCATTTTCATGCCATTAGTTGCAACGAATTGCGCTAGCGGAGGCAAGCAAGTTGTTTGATTAGTTGGCGGAGCGTAAGCCAATTTTTGCTATCCGGGCAGCAGGAGGGAAAAAGAACCGGATGAGTTGCTAGTAAGCACGATGTGATAGGCTAGCTCATCTTCCCCCAACTGGGGTAGGAAGTAGCACCCGGCCTGCCGGGTTGCCAAGACATCGTCGGGCCTAATCCCTCCGCCTTTCTGGATAAGCAGGGTCAAAATTAACACGATCCGCCCGGCTTTGCAAAATTTTTGCCCCAAAACCGTCGGGTTTCATTTTTTATTTGGCGGATAATCAATGGCTTGTCTATACCAGTGGGGCCTCCGGCCAGTTAAAAACGTCCGCCTGATACACTTTCTTTTTTTTGGCGCCAGGGCCAGCGGGTTTTCATAGCTGAGGGCGGTGCGGTGTCCTCCAGGGTCCGCTATCCGCTCCCGTGGGCGCGGGCGGGCGGGGCTGCCCACGCTTGCGCGGGGCCATCCCCGCCCACCCGCGCCCACCTGGGGCCCCTGCCCCAGCCTTCCGGCCACCGGGCGGGTCGGGCGGCGGTGCCCCGGGGCCCAACCCTCCGGCGGGTATTCTGGTAACCCCACCCGATTGTCCGGGTCGGGTCTGCTCAGGGCCGCAGGCGCACCACCAAGGCCGAAGCTACCGGCCGCTCCCCGGTTTTATCGGAGGGCGAGTTGACCACCCGGCCCCGAACCACCAAGGCTGAGGAGCCGCCACCGTCCAAGTTCACGGCTTCGGCTGCCCCCAGGCTGAGCATTAACTCGGCCAGTTCGTCAAAAGTAACGCCTTGGCTGTGGGCCTGCCGACCGTCCACCACCAGTAGCAGCAACTCGCGGCGGGCGGTGTAACCTACGGCCGTGCGCGGGTGTGGCCCGGCAATCTGGCCAAACAATTCGTCGCGGTCGGTGATGCGTTTGCGGCCGTTTTGCACCAGTACCGGCCCGCCACCCATCACCTCTTGCATAGGCCAGGGGCGGCCGGGGGCCGGTTTCGGCTGGCCCACGGTATCGGAGAAGGGGTGGGGGGCCGGGTACTCCCGCCATTGGCCGGAGTAAGCGGCGGCCCAGGCCACATCGGCCCGGCGGCGGCGCAGACCCAGGGCGCCCCGGGTAGGGTAGCAGCGGGCAGTTTGGCCGTTGGCGAGCTTGCGGTTCACGGGCAGGTCGGGGGCCAGCAGTTGCCCGCCGCTGGCCAGCAAACTCACCGAGGTGCGGCCGCCCTGGGCGGTATCGGCCCGGAAGGTGAAATAGCCGCCGTTGATGGCCACCAGGGCCTGGTGCTCGCGGGCCAAGGCCGAGGTGCGGGTAAGGCCCTTGCCCTGCTGGGCGGCCACGCATTTGACCTCCAACCGGCGGTCGCGCAGGCGCACGCGGGCGCACCAGGCACTCACGGTCCGCCCGCTGGCCAACTGGCCCTGGAACCGCACCACGCGCACCGAGGCGGGCAGGCTGTCCACGGGGTGGGGCTGCCAAGCGGTGGCGGATTGGGCCTGGGCGGGCGGGCGGGTTAAGGCCGACAGGAGTAAGGGTAGGGCTAGTTGCCAAAGTGTAAGTTTAGATTTCTTCATAGGAGGTTTCTAAGTTAGATGTGATCGTATAGTCCATTTGATCACGAATCCGACTAGCCAATGCAAGCGAAATAAGCGGAGGATGGACTAGGTAACAAATGCTAGGGCCAGGCTCAACTAACCATAAAATTTCGTTCCCGATGCGGTAAAACGTGGGGATGGCTACTACCGCTGCGCCAGCTTACCTCGCACCCATTCCAGTTCGCGGGCCACCGAGGCCCCAATGGGCAGTTGAAGGTCGGACGGGAGGATGTCCCAGGTGTAGGTTTCTACCTCTAACTGGCGCGAGTAGTCGGCCAGGTTGGGCAGGGCCAGTACCTGTTCCAAGTCGGGTTGGGTGGTTTGCAGCGGCCCGGCCTCGGCCAAAAAAATGGGCACGTGGTAGTGGACCCGCCACTCCGGGGCGGCTTGGGCCTCGGGGGCGGCCAAGGCCCGGTCAAGGTCAGGGTAGCGCAGCCGAGGGCCTTGGGGCAAGCGGGCCACGGTTTGGTGCAAGTAGGTAGGCTCGTGGTAGCGGGCCAGGGCGGCCAGGGCACCCGGTTGCTGCACGGGCACGCGCAGGGCGGCACTAATTTGGAACTTGCCAATGCCGATGCCCGCGGCCGCGAGTTGGGCCAGGGCCTGGGCGTGGTCCTCAAAAGCGACGGCGAAGTGGCACACATCGTAACACACGCGCAGGTGGCGGCGGGCCACTTCCTCGGCTTGCTCTAGGCTGATTTGCAGGCGTTTACGCAAGTAGCCCGCCACCAGGGGGAACAAATATTCGGTAAACCCGGCCAGGGTGGTGGGCGTATCCTCCAGCAGCCCGTCCGGTTCAGGCTCCAGGTCCAGGTGGAGCCATTGGCCGTGGTCTTGTTCGGTGCGCCACAGGTCGGCTACCAACTGGCCCAGATGGTGGGCCGCCTGGGCATAAGCGGGGGCCGGATCGGACCACCAAGGGGCGTAGCTGAGCGGCGAAGTGGAGATGCCGCCGTCTTGGCCGGGGGGCAACAGCTCGCCCAGCAGCCGGAACAGCCGCTGGGTATAGCCCAGCCGCTTCGGGTCGGTCCAGTCGGGGCGGTGTACGTCGTCTTTGACCCGGGTGCGGTGGAAGCCCCCAAACGGGAACCCGTTGATCGTGAACACGTAGCAGTTTTGCCAGGCCAGCCAGTCTTTGAGGATTTCCAGGCCGTCGTGCCGCCAAATTTCCCGGCTGGCCAGGTCGCTGAGGCGCAGGCCCAGGCCAAACGGCTGCTCCGGGGCCACCTGCGCCCTGATGCCTGGCACGTGGGTTTGCCAGGCAGCAAAGGTTTCGGCCCAGCTTTCGCCGGGGTGGATGTTGGTGCAGTAAGTGAGGTGGAAATCGCCGACACGCATGGGTTTATGGAAATGAAGCGGAAATTTATACTAAAATGGCGAATGACTGACCAAGTGAAAAATTTATACTGTTGATTTTCAATTGTTTATAAAATACGATGGGGCGGTCTTTTCTTGATTTTTAGGTTGACCAAGACGGAACGAGCTACTTCTGGCCTGCGGAGGCATCCAGGAGAGGGCATAAGAAACGGCCCACCGGTGGTCCGGCGGGCCGTTAGGTTCAGGTCACAGAAGTAACTTAGTTGCGGCGGTCGCGACGGTCTTCCCGTTTATCCCGCACGTTCTCTTTGCGGTCTTTTACGTTTTCCTTGCGGTCGCGCTTGTTCTCGGCCCGGTCGCGTTTGTTCTCGGCTTTGTCGCGGCGGTCTTCCTGGGCATCGCGCACATCTTCTTTGGCATCGCGCACGTCTTCTTTCGCATCTTTGACACCACCATTGTGCTTGGCGTCGCGCCGGTCTTCGCGTTTATCGCGCACGTCTTCTTTGCGATCTTTTACGTTTTCCTTGCGGTCGCGCTTGTTCTCGGCCCGGTCGCGTTTGTTCTCGGCTTTATCGCGCTTGTCTTCCTTGCGGTCGCGGACGTCTTCTTTTGCGTCCCGCACGTCTTCTTTCGCGTCTTTTACCGGGTTGGTTTGGGCCAAAACCGGCTCGCTGGCCAAGCTCAGGGCCATTACTAGGGCACTGCCCACTACTGCACTCAGGATTTGCTTTTTCATTATTTTTTAGTTTTAAGTGAAAAGTGCAGGTAAGACAGGCTGGATGCTTCCGGGTTTAATCGGGAGCCGATTTTTTTTGAAAATAACGGTTTAGCTGAAGGTGAATATATTTTAAAAAATTGATTATCAATGACTTGATCTTAAAAAATATTTTGGATTTTGCTCGGATGAAGGAGTTATCGGCTTGAAAGTTTGGGGTACGGCTTTTAACCGCTGCTGGAGCGGTTAGCTGCCGGCAGGGTGAGGGTGGGGTAAACTGCTGCCTAGGCTTTTAACCGTCGGCAGGGGAAAAGCTGGACTTACAACCTAAACTGGGCCGATACTTTGATCCCAAACCGCTGGATGTTGGGCGTGTCGAGGTAGGTGAGGCGGTGGATAAAATCGACCCGCACAAAGCGGAAAATGTTTTCCACCCCGTAGCCCAGTTCTACGTAAGGCTCGCGGCCCAGGCCGTTTACGCCCAGTAGGGGCTGGCCTTGCAGGTCGGTGGCGGGGGTGAGGGCGCGGTTGGCGGGGTCCAGGCTGCCTATGAGCGCATTGGCCGTGGCAAAGGTGCGCCATTTCCACTTGCGCACCAGCGGCAGGCGGTTGAACATCAGCCCCTCGAACCGGTGGATGTAGTTAAACGATACGTAACGGTCGCTCACGAACTCAAAAAAGTTCATGAGGTTAAAGGCTTGGTCGTTGTAAAAAAAAGTTTGATTGCCCAAATGCACCGCCAGCAGCGGATAAGGCACGCGCGAGGGGATAATGGCCCCCGTGAGCGAGTAGCGCGAGTAGCCGATGGCCCCCAGGCTAAAACGGTGGGTTACGTTGGCCAGTAGCTTGTCGTACCTAAAGTCGCTGCCCATTACGCCTTTAAGGCCCATGGTGTAGCGCAGCATGATGATGGGCGTGTTGTCTTTCACCCCCAGACTTACCCGGCTGTTCTCGTTTTGGATAAACTGCTCGCCAAACGCGATCCGGGTCTCGAACGCCAGTTCAGCGGTGGTGAAATTGCGGCGGCGCTCCCGTTCGTTGCCCTCGGGAATGTACTCGAAGGAGTAAAGTGGCTCGATCTGTTGCTGGTTAAAGGTGATTTTTTGGGTGATCCCCTTGGCCAGGTCGGTTTTGAAGTACAGTTTGTTCAGCTTTTGCACAAACGGCCGCCGACTTTGCAAGTTATTCCATTTGGTAAAGGCCGAAAACAGGGTGTTGTTGATTTCTAAGAAGTTGTCGGAGAAGAGGGCCAGTTGGTTGTAGTCGTCTAGCCGGGAAAAGCCGAACTGGGTCCAGGGCCGCCGCGCCAAGATGTAGTCGAACCCGGCCTCGTATTTCCAACGCTGGTCCAGGGTGCCGTAGGCGGCCATGCCGTGCACGATCAGTTTTTTGCTGAGCAGGTAATTGGTGGTGGCCCCCAGCCTAAACCGATGGCCCTCGATGTTATTGTTGGCGTACAAAAACGAGTAAGTGCCAAAATCGATTTTACCCACCCGTTTGTAGCCGTTGATGAGGATATTGGCCACCTCCACATAACTGCGCACCACGGGCAGGTTGCGGATGGTATCGATCATTTGATAAACGTTACGCTCGGTTTGGGTGAGCGAGTCGTGGCGGTGGGCATTCCAATACGCCGGGTCTTGCTCCACCACGTCGTCGGCTACGGTAATGCCCAAGTCGTAGAACTTACCCTCTTTGGGTTGGTTCACCACAAAGTTTTTGTTCGATACGTAGAACTTGGCCAAGATGCCCGCCCAGTCGTCGCGGATGTCGCCGATGTCGAGCAGGATGCGGGTTTTGGCGGGCAGCCAGGCCCCGAGGCTGTCGGCCTGCTGCATTTCTTGCTGCACCTTTATCTTGTCAATAAAATTAAGGTTGGCCGCTTTGCCCACTTCCACATCAATCTGCAACAGGGCAAACGCGGGCTGGGTGCCCGTGCTGTCGGTGATCCACATGCTGCCTTTAAAGGCTAGGTCTTCGGGCCGTTTGGGGGCAAAGTCGATGCGGAAACATTGATAGCCCTTGTACTGCACGGCTTTTTCTTTCAGCTCATAATCATAAAAGCCCTTCCAGCCGTCGGCAATGGGCGAAATGAACTCTTTGTTGGCCAGTTTGAGCCAGTTTTGGTAAAAGTTGTACTGCTGGAACGTGCTGCCCGTTAGTTGCGACACCACGCTGCCGTCTTCCACGCCCACGCCGGTTACTTTGGTTTTGCGCACCAGTTCGCGCGAGCGTTGGGGGTTATCGCGGTAGAAGTAATCCGACAGGGTTTCGGAAATAAAAATGGGCAGCACGGGGCGGCCGTCTTCCCCGGCCACGGCCTTGGCACTGTCAATAACGGCCAGTATCTGCTTGACCATCCGCCGTTTCTGGAACTTTTCCGACACGTTGTCCACGTCCAGTTCCAGTTTGGTGTAGCTTTCGTATTGGTAGGCACTCAGGCGGCGCGGGTCGTAGTTGCGTTTGTATTCCATTACCGCCTCCAAAATTTCCCAGGCCGGGTTCACGTAGCCTTTGGGGGTTACGGTTACGGTTTCCAGGGTTTTTGTGTCAGGTTTTAGCTGAAAATGAATGACTTGGGTTTTGCCTTTGGCCACAGCTTTGGCCCGTAGCCCGTAGCCCACGTAATGGGCCACCAGCGAGTCGGCAGGGTTGTTGGTCGATAGTTTGTAGAAACCGTCAAAGTCGGTAGTAGT
Source organism: Bernardetiaceae bacterium (assembly GCA_025454895.1). Classification (GTDB taxonomy): domain Bacteria; phylum Bacteroidota; class Bacteroidia; order Cytophagales; family Thermoflexibacteraceae; genus JALONO01. The sequence continues at coordinate 7,762 of JALONO010000080.1, read as the reverse complement.
GCCTGTGGTTGAGCCTTTGAAATACACGTTCACGTAGGGCATCGGCTCCCCCGTTTCGGCATCGGTTACCTTGCCCGATACCACGGTGGACTGGGCCAGGACCAGCCCCGGCAAACCGTAAATGGCAATAAAAAGGAGGTAGAAAAAATGTCGCAAAACAAAAAATGAGTTTATTGAAAGATGTCCGTTTGTTAGTTGAAGTTGCAAGCAACGTTTGTAAGACGTAAAATTAAGGGGAAAAGTGGCGATTAGCAATGTAGAAACGCTGCCTCGGGCCAAAGTATGACTTCGAGATAGCAGGCAAGGCAAAAAAGGCCAAGTTGCTGCCGCTCGACCCCGCGCCGAGGTTCAGTCTTCCATCTCCCTAGGTATAAATGTTGTTTTAAAAAGAAAAATTCCTTGACTGAGCAAGCAATTAAACGTTTTTTTTGGTGGCTGCTGGCCTGGGGGCTGGGGTTGGCCACCCTGGGAGCGGGCCGCGTACAGGCGCAGGAGGCCGCTCGCCCGCGCGTGTACGCGAGCTGGGAAACTGCTTTTTATCAACCTACCCAGGTGCGCCACCTCCGCCTGGCCGACCAACTGCTGGGCCGCTTGCCCGATAGCCTGCTCACGCTCAGCGGCCTGCATCATTTGGAGTTGCCCGGCAACCGCCTGGGCCAATTGCCCGCCCAGTTTAGTCAGTTGCAAAGCCTGCGCACCCTGGACCTGGCCCGTAACCCGGCCCTAAGCCAAGGCCAGGCCCTGAGCCAGGTGGCCACGCTGGACAGCTTGGAAACGTTCAACTTCTCCGGCAATCTGCTGGCCCAGCTGCCGCCCGACTTTGGGCCGCTGCCCAGCCTTCGCTCGCTGAACCTGAGCCAGAACGCCCGGCTGCAACTGCCCGAAATCCTGGAAATGGTAGCCCGCTTGCCCCGGCTGGAAGCCCTTAACTTGGCGGAGTGCGGCCTAACCGAGTTGCCACCCGGCCTGGCCCATTTGCCCCGGCTGCGGGCGTTGGACCTATCGTTCAACAAGCTGGCTGGCCTGCCCGCTGACCTGGGCCAAGCCCCCGAACTGCGCCAACTGAGCCTGGCGGGCCAACCTGGCCTGGACTTGCCCCAAGCCTTGGGCACCCTCACGGCATCTCCCCATTTGGAGGTGCTGGATTTGAGTTATCTGCAACTGCGCCAACTACCCGCCGAACTGGCCCGCCTGCGCCACCTGCGCGAGCTGGACCTTAGCGGCAACCCCGACATCGACTGGGAAAACGCCAGTGAATTATTGGGTCAATTACCTAATTTACAGGTGCTTAAATTATCGCGGTGCAAACTGGCACAATTGCCGTTAGCCATTACCCGGTTGGCTAACTTGCAGCAATTGTACTTCACGCATAATGTGTTGACCGGTTTGCCGCCGCAAATTGGCCAACTGGCTCAGTTGCGGGTGCTGACCCTCAACGAAAACCTGCTGGCCACCTTACCGCCCGAAATGGGCCAACTTGTTCATTTACAGCAGTTAAACTTGGCGGTGAACAAACTCACCACCTTGCCCACTACCCTGGGCCAATGCGTCCAGTTGCAAGACCTTAACCTGGGGTACAACTTGTTTACCCACCTGCCCAACGAGTTGTTTACCTTGCCTAGGTTGCAAAGGCTGGGGCTGGCCCACTACCCCGGCGCGAACCAGGCCCTGATATGGGAGCGGCTGGCCCAGCTACCGGCCCTGGCGGTGCTCAACCTGGGCGAAACGCCCCTGGGCGGCCGCCTGCCCGAGGCCCTCTGCCGCCTTAGTAACTTGCAAGAATTAGTGTTGTGGCGTTGCCAACTTGATAGTTTACCTGCGAGCTTGGGCCAGTTGCGCCACCTGCGCGCGCTCGACCTCACCGCCAACCGCCTGCGGGCCTTGCCGCCCGAGTTTGGCCAACTTGGCCAACTGCAGTACCTCAACTTGGGCCAGAACCAGTTTGCCGAACTGCCGCCTGAGTTGGCCCAACTGCCCGCCTTGCGTCACCTCACCATCGGCGGGCCGCAACTGCGGCCCCAGGCTTACCCTTGGGCCAGGCTCCAGGGCTTAGAAGTGCTGCGAATTAACGCCAACGTGTTGGATACCAGCTTATTGGAGAGCCTGCGTCGTCAACTGCCCACGACCGAGTTGCGGATGTGAGCCGACTTGATGCCCTGGGCTTGCCTCGCTCCTCACGCCACGCCCAAAAAGCCGAACAGGAGTTCAATCGCTTTCAAGCTGGCCCGGTGGACGGCTTCTACCGTGTTGGAGCCGTTGTGAGTGCCAAAAACGCACTGCTCAAATGCGCGCAGCGGCGAGTCGGCGGGTAGCGGCTCGGCCTCGAACACGTCCAGCGCGGCCGAGTGAACGTGCCCACTGGCCAGGCCAGCCACCAGGGCGGCCTCGTCAATCACCCCCCCGCGCGAGACGTTGACCACCCGCACCCCCGGCTTGGCCAGGGCCAAGGTGTTGGCGTTGAGCAGGTGGTGGGTTTGGGGCGTTAGCGCACAGGTAACCACCAAAAAATCGGCTTGGGCCAGTTTTTCGGGGAAGTCTAAAAATTCCACCGCCGGGAAATCAGCCTTGAACTTAGTGTACGGGTCGTAGGCTTGCACGTGCATGTCAAAGGCCAGCAGCCGCTTGGCCACGTGGCGGCCAATATCGCCAAACCCAACCACGCCCACAGTTTTGCCTTGCAAGCTAATGCCAGCGGGCTTGGGCCAGCGGCCTTGGCGCACCCCTTCATGGATGGCAAACGTATGCCGGGCCAGGGCTAGCACGTAGCCCACGGCCAAGTCGGCCACTTCGTTGCCAAACATGTATGGCGTGTTGGACACGGGAATGCCCAGTTCCTTGCAAGCGGCAAAGTCGACGTTGTCGACCCCGATGCCCCATTTTACGCAGGCCCGCAGCCGCCCGGCGCGCCCGGCCGTCAGCACGCGCGCGTTGGCCGGGTCGTCGCCGATGATCCAGCCGTCGAACTGGGGCAGCAGTAGTACCAGTTCCTCTTCTTTGAGGGTCTGCACAAAATCGGGCACCACCAACTCGATGTTCTTGGCCTCGAACAACGGCCGGAAACTGGCCACTTGGCCAATCATGGGCGGGCAACTGAGTAAAACGCGCATGGGGGATGTCATAGGTAATAAAACCAGCAAAAAAGCCAGCCCGGCTGGCGGACTGGCTACAAATATATCTTGTGGGCGTTAATCCGTTAACCCAACGACTGACGGTCTTCTTCGGACAACTTACGCATGATTTCGTATTGGGTGGGCGTGAGGTCGTTGAAGAAATAGTTGATCGGATCCACTTTCACGCCGTTGTAAATCACTTCGTAATGCAAGTGGGGCGACACCGAAGTGCCCGTACTACCAATTTTACCCACCTCTTGGCCGCGCTTAATCTTTTGACCCAGCCGCACCGAGTATTTAGACAGGTGGGCGTATTTGGTTACGTAGCCAAAGCCGTGATCCACGTCCACGGTCATGCCATAACCACCGTCGTAAGCCACTTTTACCACCGTGCCGTTGCCGGTCGAGTAAACGGGAGTGCCCATCGGGGCCGAAAAATCGATCCCGGTGTGCATTTTCACCACTTTGTAAATGGGGTGCATGCGCATTCCGTAACCAGAGGCAAAGCGGGTAAAATCGTTGTCGGCCACGGGGCGCACTGCGGGGATGGCCGCAAACATCTCCGCTTTCTGCTTGGCCTTTTCCAACAATTCGTCATAGGACTTGGTTTGAACATACATTTGTTTGTTCAAATTATCCACCTTGCGGAAAACACTGAGGATCAGGTCTTCCCGAACTAATTTTTGATCCAAGAGGTCTTTGTAGCGTTCGGTACCGCCCGTGCCACCCTGCCGGATTTGCGGCGAGATGGGTTCGGTTTCAAAGATCACGCGGTACACCTGATCGTCGCGCTCGCGCAGGGCAGTCAACACCTGGTTCACACTCGAGATTTCTTTATCCAGAATCTCGTATTTGAGCAACAACTCTTGGTTTTCCCGGCGAAGGCGCGCTTCGTTGTCGGAGGGGAAGTAAGCTCTCTGCACCACCACTAGGCCGGCCGCGAAGGCGAATGAGAGAGCGGTAAACCAGAAGAAGCCGCGGGCAAGTTCCTTTTTTGAGGTTTTTACTTCTTCGTACTTACAGGTTTCGGTGTCGTAGTAGTATGTGATTTTTGCCATACTAACAGGTTTTGGTAAGAAAAGATAATCCTAATCGTTGGGTGAGACTAAATGAAAATCCGGTCAGGCGCAAACTTTTTAACAGAAATTTTGGTTTTGCCGGGCCATTTGGTTGAGGATTTAAACTAAAAACGGGGCTTGGTCAGTTTTATTGGCTGGAGGTAAGTTTAAACTTTAAAAAATCTATTTAAGCCAAGTAGATAGGACATTTTTGAGAGATGCGTCAAATTTGCAGCCGCATTCATAAGCGCAACAACTATGCTCAAAGCCGAAATCCACACCGCTAAGGGTGTAATGAAAATCGAGTTTTTCCCCAAAGATGCCCCTGGCACCGTGGCCAACTTTGTAAAACTGGCCCGTGATGGTTACTACGATGGCCTCACGTTCCACCGGGTGCTGCCCGACTTTGTGATCCAGGGTGGCTGCCCCAATACCCGCGAGGGCGCCAGCGGTCGGCCGGGCACGGGCGGGCCGGGCTACCGCATCCCCTGCGAAACCGACGGCGATAACCAGTACCATGACCGGGGCGTGTTGTCGATGGCCCACGCCGGGCGCAATACGGGTGGCTCGCAGTTTTTCATCTGCCACGGCCGGGCTAAAACCAAGCACCTGGACCGCCAGCACACCGTGTTTGGTCGGGTGTACGAAGGGCTGGAGGTGATCGACCTCATCCGCGAGGGCGACCGCATGGAAAAAGTCGTGATCACCGAAACCGAAGCGTAACCTAGACACCGCATCCCTAAGGGTTTCCAAAACCCTTAGGGATTTACTTGCTTTTTCATGCTTTCTGGTGACCAAGTTGCTACACCTGCATCTATCAGCGTTGCAGCCAACCTGCAAGTTTTTATGATAAGTGCTTGAAAACCAACAGAAAATCGGCTACCCCCTAACTGTTCCGGCCTTCTAACCTTCCTCCATTGCAATTCACGGTTACCATTTATGGCTCATCGGCGGCTATGCCGGGCTGGGGGCGCAACCTTTCGGCCCAACTGGTCAACCACGATCAGGCCCTGATGCTCGTCGACTGTGGCGAGGGTACCCAACACCAATTGTTGCGCCACAAAGTGCGGCTGAATAAAATCGGACAAATTTTCATTAGCCACCTGCACGGCGACCACTACCTGGGTTTGGCCGGTTTGCTCTCCACCATGCAGTTGCAGGGGCGCACCGAGCCGCTCCAACTGTTTGCCCCCCGTGCCCTGGCCGAGGTGTTGACGGTGCAATGGGCTGCCTCGGAAAGTATCATTAACTACCCCATTGATTTTCAGCCATTAGAGCCTGGCTCGGCGGGCCTCATCTTCCAAAACGACTTGTTGGAAGTCTATCACCTACCGCTGGACCACCGCATTGCCTGCCACGGGTTTGTGTTTAAAGAAAAGCCGCGTCAGCGCAAAATCGTGAAAGAACTACTGCCGCCGGACCTGCCCGTGGCCCAAATTTTGGCCCTCAAAAGCGGGCACGATGTGGAGTTTGGCGGTCAAACCCTGGCCAATGGGCTGTTTACCCGCCCGCCTCGGCCTGTGCGCACTTATGCCTACTGCTCCGACACCCGGTACAACGAGCAACTGGCCCCGCATTTTTTCCAGGCCGACCTGCTGTATCACGAAGCCACCTTTGCCGAGGACTACGCCCACCGCGCGGCCGAGACCTACCATACTACGGCTAAACAGGCCGCCCAAATGGCCTGCCTGGCTCAGGTAAAACAATTGTTGCTGGGCCATTTTTCGGTGAGGTACCGCTACCCGGAGGTGCTGCTGGCCGAGGCCCAAAGCGTTTTCCCGGCCACGCTGCTGGCCCTGGAAGGGCATACATTTAACGTGGGCGAACCCTGGTAGCCGCTGCCGTTTTACAAAAAATAGGGCCAATTTTGCCCTAAAATTCCGGTTATGGGCCTCGTTAAAGTGATTTGGGTGTTGTCGTTACTTGGTTTTTTGGCCCTTTTCCTGGGCCTTTACACCACTTTGCCCCCGCAAATTGCCCTGGCCCCGGGCCAGGTGGTGTCAAAGTCCAACTTCTTTTACTTGGCCCTAGGCGTAATCGTTTTTTTCAATGGGGCCTTGCTGGTGCTCGGGGGCAGCCTTCGGTACGTGCCGTGGTCGGTGATGCCCGTGCCCCGGCGGCTCTATTGGGCGCAGGACAGGGCTAACCGCCAGCGGTTCCACAAGCGGTTTAGCCACTGGCTCAAAGGCATTGGCGTATGCCTCAACGGTTTTTTGGCGGTGGCCGTCCTAGAAATATTCAAGGCCAACGGGCAAGAAGTTACCTTTAACCTCACCTTTCTTTACGGTGTGGCCGCTTTTTTCCTGATAGGTTGGCTGGCCGTTTTTTATCCCTTGTTTGGGGTGTGGGTAAAACCAGTGAAGTAAAACTTGAGCCTCATGGTTGACCAACCTACCACCATCCGCCCCGGCGAAGCCCTGGACCAAACCCAGCTTGCCGCGTTCCTGCACCGCGAGCTAGGGCTTACTGGCCCGCTGGAGGTGCGCCAGTTCCCGTCGGGGTTTTCTAACCTCACGTACTTAGTGCGCATGGGCGGGCGGGAGCTGGTGCTGCGTCGCCCGCCGATGGGGGCCAACATCAAGTCGGCGCACGACATGGCCCGCGAGCACCGTTTGCTGGTGGCGCTGCACCCGGTGTACCCGCTGGTGCCCCAGCCGGTGGCCTACTGCGCCGACCCCGAGGTGATCGGGGCCGAGTTTTACCTCATGGAACGGGTGGAGGGCCTCATTTTGCGGCAACGCCCGCCCCAAGATATGGAGCTAACTCCCGTCCTGATGCGGCAAATTGCCGAAGCGGCCGTGGCTACCCTGGCCCAACTGCACCAAACCGACCTGCAAGCCACCGGGCTGCTGGCCCTGGGCAAACCCGAAGGTTACGTGCAGCGGCAAGTGGAGGGCTGGATAGGCCGGTACCGCAACGCCCAAACCGAGACCGTGCCGGGGTTGGAACTGGCCGCCGAGTGGCTACCTGCTCAACAACCCGCCGGGCAGGCCCCGGCCCTCATCCACAACGACTACAAGTACGATAACCTAGTGCTAGACCCCGACCAACCCGGCCGGGTAAAAGCCGTGCTCGACTGGGAAATGGCCACCATCGGCGACCCGCTGATGGACCTGGGCACCACCCTGGCCTACTGGGCCGACCCCGACAGCCCGGAGGTGCTCAAGGGCTTTTCGCTCACCGCCCGGCCCGGCAACCTCAGCCGCCAGGAAGTACTGGAACGCTACGGCCAACTCACGGATCGTTCGCTCGCCCATTTTCCGTTTTATTACACGTTTGGTTGCCTCAAAGTGGCGGTCATTTGCCAGCAGATTTATGCCCGCTACCAGCGCGGCCTCACCCAAGATGCCCGGTTTGCGGGCCTCATCCACCTGGTGCGGGCCTTTGGCCAGCTTTGCGAGCAAACCATCCACACCGGCCGCATCAGTAATTGGGGCTAAACGGGGTAGCGGTTATTCTTGAAAATATGCTTGATTATCAATTGGTTGCGAAGTTTTTGCAAGCACTTGGTGGTTGATTTTCAGATTGAAAAACCCGCCAAGCGTTCAAAACGCCTGGCGGGTTAGCCTCACCGATCGGTGCACCCGGACAAAT